>NZ_CAMLFY010000102.1 GCF_946479415.1 uncultured Shinella sp.
ATGCGGTGAACCAGTTCTACCAGGCGCCGCAGGTGCGCTCCTTCTTCAACTCGTCGACCGGCTACGGCACGCTGGGCTACGGCCTGCCGGCCGCCTTCGGCGCCAAGCTCGGCGCACCCACTCGTCCCTCCGTCTGCCTGATCGGCGATGGCGGCCTGCAGTTCTCGCTGCAGGAGCTGGCGAGTGCCGTCGAGGCGGGCATCGCGACGGCCGTGGTGATCTGGAACAACACGAGCTACGGCGAGATCAAAGCCTTTATGGCCGAGCGGGACATTCCGCAGATCGGCGTCGATATCTTCACGCCAGATTTTGTCGGCCTCGCCAAGGCGCTCGGCTGTGAGGCGTCCCGGCCGGGCTCGATTGCCGCGCTTGAAGCCGAGCTGACGGCATCGGCGACCCGCAAGGTGCCCACTGTCATCGAGATCACCGCGGGGTCGGCACTCGCGGATGCCTTGACCGCCTGAGGGAGAATGATGATGCGGCACCAGCTCTTCATCGACGGCCGCTGGCAGGATCCCGTCGAGCCGGGTCGCATTCCCGTTTTCGATCCCTATCGCGGCGTCGCCTATCACGAGATCTCCGCCGGTGGCCCCGAGGATGTGGCAAAGGCGGTCGCCGCCGCCAAGGCCGCTTTCCCCGGCTGGCGCGATGCCGGCGGCCGGGCACGGGCGGGCTATCTCGGGGCGATTGCCGTAAAATTGCAGGAGCGCGCCGAGGAACTGGCGCGGCTTTCCTCCCGCAACAATGGCAAGCCGATTTCGGAAGCGCGCATCGACATGGCCGATGCGGCGGCCTCCTTCGCCTACTACGCCGAGCAGGCCATCGCCTTGCAGGATCGGCAGGATGCCGATGTGGCGCTGCCCGACGACGGGTTTCACGCCCGGCTGCGCATGGAACCCGCGGGTGTCGCGAGCCTCATCGTGCCCTGGAATTTCCCGCTGGTGACGACATCGTGGAAAGTCGCGCCTGCCCTCGCCGCCGGTTGCACGGTGGTGCTGAAACCCTCGGAAATCACCCCCGTCGTGGAACTCGAACTCGGTGCGATCGCGCAGGAGGTCGGCCTGCCGCCCGGCGTGCTCAACATCGTCACCGGCACCGGCGAGCGCGTCGGCGCGCCGATGACGACACACCCTGACGTCGCCAAGGTTTCCTTCACCGGCTCGAATGCCGTCGGGGCACGGGTCATGGCGGCGGGGGCACCCGGCGTCAAATCGGTGAGCCTCGAACTCGGCGGCAAGTCGCCCATCGTCGTCTTCGCCAGCGCTGATTTCGACGAGGCGGTGGAGTGCGTGCTCGGTGGCATCTTCTTCAATGCCGGTCAGATGTGTTCGGCGACGTCTCGCCTTCTGGTGGAAAAATCAATTGCGTCAAAGCTAATAGACGCCATAATCGCCGGAAGCCGGGCGCTGACGCCTGGTGATCCCTTGGATGAGGGGACTGCGATCGGCCCGATCACCATGAAGGCGCAGCATGACAAGGTGCTGGCCTATATCGAACGCGGCAAGGCCGAAGGCCTGAGCCTGATTGCCGGCGGCGGCAAGCCGGCCGGTCTCGAAGGCTGGTTCATCGAACCGACCATCTTTGCCGACGTGCCCACGACCAGCGCCCTGTGGCGCGAGGAGATTTTCGGGCCGGTCCTTTGCATACGCACCTTCGAGACGGAAGACGAGGCCGTGGCGCTCGCCAACGATTGCGATTTCGGCCTCGTCGCGACCGTCGTCAGCGGCGACGAGAAGCAGGCGAACCGCGTGGCCGACGCCATCGAGGCCGGCCATGTCTGGATCAACAGCCCGCAGGCCATTTTCGTCCAGACCTCGTGGGGCGGCTTCAAGGCGAGCGGTATCGGCCGTGAACTCGGACCTTGGGGCCTGTCCTCCTATCTGGAGGTCAAACACGTCACATCACGCCTGAAACGCTAACGACGGACCGGGGGGCATGTCGAAAAAGAAGAAAGAGCGGAAGAAAGACGAAAAGAAAGACAAGAAGCGCGAAAAGCGCCTGAAGCACGCCAAGAAACATGAGGGGTACATCATGGAAACCATCCGCAACGTAGCCGACCTGCGCGTCGTCATGCACCGCAACGAGCGCCCGATCTATTTCATCTCCGCGACGAACTTCAACCTGATCGGCATCGACGAATGGGTGCGGAACTTCAAGTTCGTGAGCTATATCGACTGCTTCGACGGTCGCCATCCCAATGTCTTCGTCCCCTCCGAAATCCCCCATGCCGAATTCGAGAGCATCGAGGACATCAACAATTACCTGCTGCAGCACAAGGAGGTGATCGATTACATCACCCGGCGCGGCGGGCGCGCTGTCGCCACCTTCCTGATGTTCGACGAGACCACCGAGGAAATTTGTAAGGAGCTCGGCATCGAGGTCTGGTTCCCCAAGGCGAAACTGCGCCAGCGTTGCGACAACAAGATGGAGACGGTGCGTATCGGCAACAAGGCGGGTGTGCCCTCCGTGCCGAACACGCTGGCGCCGGCACGGACCTATGAGGAACTGCTCTCCTCGGCCAAGAAGGCTGGCATTGGCAAGGATCTCGTGGTTCAGACCGCCTTCGGCGACAGCGGCCACACGACCTTCTTCATCGCCAGCGAAGAGGACTACAATCGTCACGCCACGGAGATTGCCGCGGAGGACGAAGTCAAGATCATGAAGCGCATCAAGTGCCGCGGCGCGACCATGGAGGCCTGCACGACCGGCTCCGGCACACTGGTTGGCCCGCTCTTGACGGAAGTCGTCGGCCAGCCGGCACTGACGCCCTACAAGGGCGGCTGGTGCGGCAACGAGATATTCCCTGGCGCCTTCTCGGAAAAGATCCGCGCCAAGGCGCGCGACATGGCCTACCGCTTCGGCAACCAGCTGCGCGAGGAAGGCTATCGCGGCTATTTCGACCTCGATTTCCTGATCGATGTCGAGGACAACGAGGTCTATCTCGGCGAATTGAACCCGCGCATCTGCGGCGCCAGCTCGATGACCAACCACGCCGCCTTCGCCTATGCCGATGCGCCGCTCTTCCTGTTCCACCTCATGGAATTCTCCGGCATCGACTACAAGATCGACGTCGAGGAGCTGAACGACCGCTGGGCGCGAAAGGAGTTCATCGATTCCTGGTCGCAGGTGGTCATTAAATCGACGGAAGACCTGGTCGATATCGTCACGCATGCGCCATCGTCAGGCATCTACCGCATGGCGTCGGACGGTAGCGTGTCCTATGATCGTTTCGACTATCACCGCCAGGCGATCGAGAGCGAGCAGGAGGCCTTTTTCCTGCGCATCACCGGTCCCGGCGACTATCGCTACGAGGGTGCGGATCTCGGCATCCTGATCACGCGCGGGCGGGTGATGGACGACGAATTCGAGCTAAACGAGCGCGCCAGCAACTGGATCAAGGGCATCAAACGCCTCTATGCCAGCAAGCCGCTGACGGAAATCCAGCGTGACGACGCGCCGGAAGCCGGCTCGTTCAAGATCCTGTAGGGCGCCATGGACCTCCAGTTCGAAGCCATCGATGAAGACCGGCCCGGCCCGAAATGGCGCCGGGTGTTCGATCGTCACTGGCATGCCTATAGCCGTTGGTTCGTGCGCGACGGGGTCCGTTCGCGACCGACCTATTTCATGAGCCTCAAGGCGCTGCGCACGCATATGCCGGAGCTGGTGCCGACCTACGAGGCAATCGTCGAAGCGGCCGGTGGCGGAGACCTGGAAGCGCGCTTCCTCTCCATGTGGTGCCCGCCCTTCTATGTCGGCGGCTGTTCGCAGGCGATCGTCACGGGGGCGGAGCCAGCGCTCATCCGCAACTATGACTACAGCCCGCGCCTGCTGGAAGGCACCTGGCTCGCCTCGCGCTATAACAAGCGGGTGGTGGCGGTGGTCGATTGCCTGTGGGGTGTGCTCGACGGCATCAACGAGGACGGGCTGTCGGTGTCGCTCTCCTTCGGCGGGCGCACGGCAGCGGGGCAAGGCTTCGGCATTCCCGTCGTGCTGCGCTACGTGCTCGAATTCGCCAGCAATACGGCCGAGGCCGTTGCCACCCTCCAGCGTATTCCCGTCCACATGGCCTATTCGATCGCCATCATCGATCGCGCGGGCCATCACGCGACGGTCTATGTCAATCCAGATCGGCCGGCCGAGGTGGTGGAGCGGCGTGTCAGCACCAATCACCAGCACGGCGTCGAATGGGCGCGCCATGCCGAAACGACCAAATCGGTCGAGCGCGAGGCGGCGCTGGAGAAGGCGCTGGCCGGCTCGGAGGATGTTGAAAAGGTGCTGTCCAGCTTCCTGCGCCCGCCGGTCTACCAGACCTCCTACGGGCGCGGCTACGGCACGCTCTACACGGCGGTCTACCGGCCGCTGGATGCCTCGGTGGAGCTGGTCTGGCCGGGTTCGACCTGGCGGCAATCCTGCGAGGCCTTCCAGGAGGAGGTCCGCATTATCCGCTTCAACGACGGCGACTCCGGCGGCTTCGCACCGACCTTCAAACAGGGTGCCGTGAGCAGCTAGGACTGGGGAGTACAGATGAAAGTAGTGGTTCTCGGCGCCGGCGTCGTCGGTACGGCGGCGGCCTGGTATCTGTCGAAGGACGGCCATGACGTGACCGTGCTGGAGCGTCACGAAGATGTGGCGCGCGGCACAAGCCAGAGCAATGCCGGTCTCGTCTCGCCGGGCGATTCCACTGCCTGGGCTTCGCCGGCGGCGCTGACCACCTTCATGAAATCGCTGTTCCGATCCGATCTCGGCATCAAGGTGCGGTTCAGCCTCGATCCGCAGTTCCTATCCTGGGGCCTGCGGTTTCTCATGCAGTGCACGCAATCGCGCGCCCATGCCAATACCGAGGTCAAGCTGCGTCTCGCCTTTTATGCGCGCGAGTGCATCAATGCGATCCAGGAGGAGACCGGTATCTCCTATGACGATCGCCGCAAGGGCATTCTCTATTTCTACCGCTCGCAGCAGAGCATGGATGCAGGCGTCAAGCACATGCAGTATATCGCCGACCGGGGGCTCGCCATCGAGGTGGTGGATCGCGAGCGGCTGGCCGCGCTGGAGCCGGGCCTGGCCGCTGTGAAGCACCAGCTTGCCGGTGGCGTTTATTCCTCGATGGATCAGACGGGCGATTCCTCGCTCTTCACCCGCAGCCTCGCCGAGCAGGCGCGCGTGCGCCAGGGCGTCGCGTTCCGTTTCGGAACCGTCGTCACCGGTCTCGATGTCGAGGGCAACCGCGTCAAGGCCGTGCTGACCGACAAGGGGCCGGTCGCCTGCGATGCCGTCGTGCTGTCGCTTGGCCCGGAAAGTTCGCTGCTCGCCCGCAAGATCGGCATCGACGTGCCCGTCTATCCCGTCAAAGGTTATACGGCGACCTTGCCGATCGACGAGGACAAGGGGCCGACCATGGGCGGCGTCGACGAGGACCGGCTGATCGCCTATTCCCGCCTCGGCAACCGTCTGCGCCTTGCCTCTACCGCCGAATTCGCCGGCTACGACCGTATGTTCAAGCCCGCCGATTTCACCACTATGTTCAAGACGGCGCGGGATCTTTTCCCCGGCGCCATCGATGAGACGAGGGCGGTGCTCTGGTCGGGCCTGCGTCCGATGATGCCGGGCTCCGTGCCGGTGCATGGGCGCGCGCGCTACGAGAACCTGTTCCTCGATACGGGTCATGGCCATGTCGGTTGGACCATGGCCTGCGGCTCGGGAAAGCTCGTCGCGGACCTCGTCGCCGGCCGGAAGCCGGAGATCGATACTGCGGGCTTGCTGTACAGGAACTGAGCATTTTCAGGAAAAGTGGCAACCGGTTTTCCGTCCGAAAATGTGACAAACGAGAGATTGTCATGTCCGATCCGCAAATCTCCATCGATCTCGCCCGCATCGAGAACAATGCCCGCACCGTCGTGGACCTGTGCAGGTCGTCCGGCATCACGCCCTTCGGGGTGACCAAGGGCACCTGCGGCATGCCGCAGGTGGCGCGCGCCATGCTGCGCGGGGGTGTCGCCGGCATCGCCGAATCCCGCTTCGAGAACATCCGCCGTCTGCGCGACGCTGGCATCGACTGCCCGATCATGCTGCTGCGCAGCCCGCCGCTGACGCGTGTCGAAGAACTGGTGCGCAGCGTCGATATCAGCCTGCAATCCGAACTCCAGATCATGCGCGAGATCTCGCGCGTCGCCGAGCGGCTCGGGCGCGTGCATGACGTCATCCTGATGATCGACCTCGGCGACCTGCGCGAGGGCATCTGGCCGAACGACCTCGTGCCGACCGTCGAGGCCGTGATGGAGCTGCCGGGCGTGCGGATCGCCGGCGTGGGCACGAACCTCACCTGCTTCGGCGCGATCATCCCGACGCAGGAAAACCTCACCCAACTCGTCTCCCATGCCTACAAGGTGGAAAGCATCACCGGCCGTTCGCTCGACTGGGTCTCCGGTGGTAATTCCTCTTCGCTGCCGCTGCTGCTCGCCGGCGGCATGCCTGGCGGTATCAACAATCTGCGCGTCGGCGAGGCGATCCTGCAGGGCGGGCGCGAAACCTTCCTCACGGAACCCTGGGAAGCGCTCGACCGCGAGGTCTTCGAGCTGACCGGCGAGCTTCTGGAGGTGAAGACGAAACCGTCGATGCCGATCGGCCTCTCCGGCCTCGATGCCTTCGGCAATGCGCCTGTCTTCGTCGACGAGGGTGACCGGCTGCGCGGCATCGCCAATATCGGCCGCGAGGACGTCATCGCCGAGGGCCTGATCCCGACGCAGCGCGGCGTGCGCGTGCTCGGCGCTTCCAGCGACCATCTGGTGCTCGATCTTACCGACGCCGATCCGCCGCTGGCCGTCGGGGAGAATGTCAGCTTCCGCATGAACTACGGCGCGCTGCTGACGGTGATGACGTCGGAATATGTGGAGAAGGTGCCGATGCGGGATGTGCGGGAGACGGGCGCGGCGAGGACCTATGCGATCGAGACGGACGCTATCGACGGCGCGCTCGTCGTGGTGCAAAACATTGCCGAGCGCATAGAGTATCTCGGTTTCGAGAAGGGAGAGGGGGACGATGCCCTGGCCCTCTCCATCTGCGCGCGCCGGCGCGATATCCTGCCCCAGGTACAGGCCGCCGGCCAAAGGCATGATGCGCTCGGCCTCGTCTGGATCGATTCTGACGCGGCGATGATGCCGGATGGCGATCTGGATGCGCCGCCGCCGGAAAACGCGGTGCTGCGCCGTATGCTCGACCGCCTGCCGCCGTTTATCGCGCCCGAGAACATCGTGCTCATCGGCCTGCGCAATGCCGCACCCCAGGAGGTGGAGGCGCTGAAGGCGTCGCGCATGCGCATTTTCACCATGTCGGAGATCGATGCGCTCGGCCTGCGGCAGGCGATGCGCGAGGCGATCGCCATCGCCTCCGCCGGCACGCGCGGCTTCCACCTCTGCTACTCGCCGACGGCGACCGACATGTCCGGCTGGAGCGGCGGCATCGGCGGTATCACGGTGCGCGAGACCCATTCGGCGATGGAAATGGCCGCACTCAGCGGCAAGTTGCGCGCGCTCAGCATTTCCGGCATTGATGCCGCGCTGCCATCGCCGATCGGTGCGGAATGCGCCAACTTCATTTTGTCGGCCTTCGGCAAAACCATTCTCTGATCATAACCATGGGAGACTTTTCATGATCAAGCGTATCAAGCCAGGCAAGCGTTTCTGCGAAGCCGTCGTCGTCAACGGTATCGTCACCACGGCCGGCGTGACCGGCGACGGTGCCGACACGGTCGCCCAGACCCGCGACATCCTTGCCCAGATCGACGGCCTGCTCGCCGAAGCCGGCACGTCCAAGGCCAAGCTGATCAGCGCCAATATCTGGCTGCGCGACATCGCGCATTTCAGCCAGATGAACGAGGTCTGGGACCAGTGGGTCGACAAGGACAACCTGCCGGTCCGCGCCACCGTCGAAGCCCGCCTCGCCGCGCCCGAACTGCTGGTCGAAATCCAGGTCACCGCGCTCGTCTGAGCTTTTTAAAGCGGATTTCGGGGCGAGGCTGCACGCGCGGCCTCGCCCCTTCCGTTTAGAGCGTCTTCAGGACGTCGGCGAGCGCGTCGATCAGCATGTCGGCATTCTCGCGCGAGAAGACGAGCGGCGGACGGATCTTCAGCACGTTGGCGCGCGGGCCGGATGCGCTGATGAGGATGCGACGCTCGCGCAGACCGTTGACGATGCGGGTCGTCAGTGCCGCGTCCGGGCTTTTTACGGCGGGATCGGCGACGATCTCCACGCCGATGAACAGGCCGGAGCCGCGCACGTCGCCGATGGCGTGATAGCGCCCGGCAAGCGCCCTCAGGCCCTCCATCAGATAATTGCCGACCTCAAGCGCATTCTGCTGCAGGCCGTCGATGCGGATGGTGTCAAGCACCGCCTTGCCGGCCGCTGCCGCGACCGGATTGCCGCCGAACGTGTTGAAGTAGCGGGCGCGCGGGCCGAATTCGGCGATAACCTCCGGACGCAGCACGATGCCGGCCATCGGATAGCCGTTGCCCATCGGCTTGCCGATCGTCACCATGTCGGGCGCCACGCCATGGCGCTCGAAGCCCCACATAGTCTCGCCGGTGCGGCCGAAACCGGGCTGCACCTCGTCGGCGATGAACAGGCCGCCGGCCGCGTGGATGGCATCCACCGCCGGCTTCAGGAAACCCTTCGGGCCGGCGAAGATGCCGTCGCTGGAAAAGATCGTATCGGTGATTAGCATGGCCGGCTTGATGCCGTGACGCTTGAGATCGGCGATGGCAGCGCGAACGTCGCTACCGAATTTCTCCATCATGTCTTCCGGCGAATGCCGGTAGCTGTCGGGTGCCGCCACGGTGCGCACATGCGGGCCGAGCGTGACGGATTCACCGAGCGACGGCGAAAACTCGGCAACCGCGCTCGTCAGGCCGTGATAGGCGAGATCGGTGCAGATGATGCCGGTGCCGCCGGTGACGTAGCGGGCGATGCGCACGGCAAGGTCGTTTGCCTCGCTGCCGGTGCAGGTGAACATCGCCTGGCTGAGCGCCGCCGGGAAGGTCGCCGTCAGCGTTTCGGCATAGTCGACGATGCCCTCGTGCAGATAGCGGGTGTGAGTATTGAGAACGGCGGTTTGGCTGGTGATCGCCTCCACCACGCGGGGATGGCAATGGCCGAGCGAGGCGACGTTGTTGTAGGCGTCGAGATACTTTTCGCCCGCGGTGTCGTAGAGGAAGACGCCTTCGCCGCGCACGAGATGCAGCGGCTTTTCGTAGAACAGGCGGTAGGCGGGGCCGAGCACCTTTTCCCGGCGGGCGATCAGCGCCTGTTCGGCGTCGCTCAACCGTTCGAAATCCTCGCGCGAAAATGCATTCACCATCGACATGATCAGGCCTCGGTCAGGTTGGGCGCGAGCCGTTTCAGCCCGGCCGGAGTAAGATCGGCAATATTCTGCAGGCCGCGCCAGGCGGTGGCGTGGTTGCGCATGATGTAGGCCCGGTTTTCCGGGAAGCGCGCCGAGCGCCATTCCGCAATGATGATCGACATCGCGAGACGGCAGCGCATGAGGAGAGGTAACAGCTCGACTTCCGGAGGCAGCAGCGGGCGCGCCGAAAGGAAGCCGTCGAGGAAGGCGCCGGTGCGGGCGGCCCAGTTGTCGGTCGCCATATGGTAGGAAATGCCGACGGCGAGGTCGTTGATCAGCGTGGCATGCACCATATCGCCGAAATCGATGATGCCGACGACCGTCGTCGGCTCCGCCGGATCGAGCAGGATATTGTGCGGGTTGAAGTCGTTGTGGATGATCTGGCGGCGCTCGAGGGCTGCGATGGCCGGCAGCGACCGCTCGAATTCGGCAAGCACGGCTTCCACCTGCGCGCGCCGCTCCTCCGCGACATCGCCGACGACGGCTTGCAGATCGAGCGTGTGGGAAATGTCCCACATCAGCTTCCCCTCGGGGGGGCGGCCGTCATAGTCCTTGAGGCCAAGCCCGAGCTCGGCAAGGGCGCGGCCGACATTGCGGCTCTGTGCCTCCGATGCCTCCGTGCGATATTGCAGCTCGCCGTCGAGGAAGGTGAGCAGGCGCATGATGCGCGGGCCGTCCGATGTGGAAAGCGTGCGGCTCGGCTCGCCCGACAGCGTCGGCACCAGCCGGGGCACGGGCACGGCGGGCGCGACGGCTTCGAGATGCAGTAAGGCGCCGTCCTGGAATTCCAGCGCAGCCGGATCTTCGGCCGGGTTGGCGATCTTCAGGATGAAATCGGTGCCATCGGCGCGCTTGAAGAGAAAGGTCTCGTCCCGCTCGCTGGAGAGCCGCTTCACCGCACCGGCAAGTCCATAGACCTCGGAGACGGCCGCCTCGGCGTCCTCGATCGCGGTCACGCTCCAGGTCGCCGACATAGAGTCCGGTTTTTGGGAGTCCTGTTTCTGGGCGGCGGGCGCTGGCTCCGTCATGCTTGCTCCGTTCTGGCGGTTTCCCGCGGGTTCGTCGAAGACGGTTTCCGGCGCTGTTGACAGCGCTTGGCCACCATTGCCACGGGCGTTTCTTCCATCAAGAATGCGTGCGGCGGTGGCTCATACTTGAAACACGTCAAAAAAGATGCATCAAGTATCTTGTTACTCGATTTTGCGGACCAGTTCCATGCCCGAATTCGCGACACTGGAATATGAGAACCTCAACAGCGTGGTCTATGCCGCGCTGTGCGATGCGCTGATGCAGGGGCGCTTCCAGCCGGGAGACCGGCTGAAGATCCGCGATCTCGCCGAGCAGTTCGGCACCAGCGTCACGCCGATCCGCGACGCGATCCTGCGGCTTGCCAATGACGAGGCCATCACCTTCCGCTCGCCGCGCGATATCCGCATCGCCGGTCTGAGCGAGGCGCGCTACCGCGAAATACGCGCCATCCGCGTGCGCCTCGAAGGGTTGGCCGCCGAAACGGCCGCGCAGGTGGCGACGAGTGCCGACATTCAGGCGCTGGAGCAGATTTTGCTGGAAAACGAGCAGGCGATCGCCGATGGCGACCGTCTGAAGGGCACACAGCTCAACCAGGCTTTCCACTTCATGCTGCCGCAGATCGCTGGCCTTCCGGTGCTGACCACCATCCTGCGCCGACTCTGGCTGCAGATGGGACCGCACATTTCCGATGCCTATCTGGCCGGCGGCCGGGCGATGATCGATCATCACTATCCCGTCGTCGAGGCATTGAAACGACACGATTCGCCCGCCGCCTCCATGGCTATCGTCGATGATATCCTGCTGGGTGGAAAACCCATTCTGGACCGTATAGCGCATGGCGAGGAACGAGAGGCGCGGCGCGCCTGACACTGTCTTGAGTGAGGAGGCTTGCAATTCGCGGGCCGCCGATTACGATGTATCAAGCATCAATGGAGACGCCTCCGCATGACCGAAGAACGCCGCTACATGTTGCTGACGGGAGCGAGCCGCGGCATCGGCCATGCGACGGTCAAGCTCTTCCAGTCGAAGGGCTGGCGCATCTTCACCGTCTCGCGTCAGGCCTTCTCCGAGGAGTGTGCTTGGCCCTCGGCGCGTGAAAGCCACATCCAGGCCGATCTTGCCGACCTCACCCAGATCGATCGCCTGGCCGCGACGGTGCGTGAGCGCCTGCCGCATGGCAAGCTGCACGCCCTCGTCAACAATGCCGGCATCTCGCCGAAGGGACCCGGCAGAAGCCGCCTTGGCGTACTGGATACGGATGCGGACGTCTGGACGCAGGTCCTCAATGTCAACATCGTCTCGACGGCGCTGATCGCCCGCGCGCTGATGCCGGAACTGGAGGCGGCCAAGGGCTCGATCGTCAACGTAACCTCGATTGCCGGCTCGCGCGTGCATCCCTTCGCCGGTGTCGCCTATGCGGCATCGAAGGCGGCGCTTGCCGCGTTGACGCGCGAAATGGCGCATGAATTCGGCAAGCGCGGCGTGCGGGCCAACGCCATCGCGCCGGGCGAAATCGAAACCTCGATCCTCTCGCCGGGGACCGATGAGCTGGTGGCGGCGGAAGTGCCGATGGGACGGCTGGGCGAACCGCGCGAAGTCGCGGAGACCATTCATTTCCTCTGCACCGAGCAGTCTTCCTACATCAACGGCGCGGAAATCCACATCAATGGAGGGCAGCACGTCTGACAAGGGTCAAAAAGGGGAAAAATCCCCGTTGACCGGCAATGACTGGAATGCATCAATCGGCCGAACGCTCAGGGGAAAGGGCGTGACGACCGGAGAAGCCGCAGCCGACGCCGCAAGGGCGGGGTGAGCGGTCCGCAGAGATCGTCATCGGAGCGAAGGCTCCATCACAATGAAGAAAAGGGGAGTGCCATGAAGACAATTCTAAAATCGGGTGTTCTGGCGGCCACCGCCGTCATTCTGTCGGCCAGCATCGTTGCGCCGGTATTTGCACGCGACCTGACCGTCGTGTCCTGGGGCGGCAACTATCAGGACGCCCAGCGCAACATCTACTTCAAGCCGTTTTCCGAAAAGCTCGGCAAGCCGGTGCTCGACGAAGCCTGGGATGGCGGCATCGGCGTGATCCAGTCGAAGGTCAAGGCCGGCGCGCCGAACTGGGATGCGGTACAGGTGGAAGCCGAAGAGCTGGCGCTCGGCTGTGCCGACGGCCTCTATGAAAAGATCGACTGGGACAAGATGGGCGGCAAGGACAAGTTCCTCGACAGCGCCGTCAATGACTGCGGCGTCGGCGCCATCGTCTGGTCCACCGCGATCGCCTATGACGGCGACAAGCTGAAGGAAGGTCCGACCTCCTGGGCGGACTTCTGGAACGTCGAAAAGTTCCCCGGCAAGCGCTCGCTGCGCAAGGGCCCGAAATATACGCTGGAATTCGCGCTGCTCGCCGATGGTGTCTCCAAGGACGAGATTTACGACGTGCTCGGCACGGAAGAGGGCGTCGCCCGCGCCTTCAAGAAGCTCGATGAGCTGAAGTCGAACATCGTCTGGTGGGAATCCGGCGCCCAGCCGCTGCAGTTCCTGGCCTCCGGCGAAGTCGCCATGACCTCGGCCTACAATGGCCGTATCACCGGTATCAACCGTTCGGAAGGTAAGCACTTCAAGGTCGTCTTCCCAGGCAGCATCTATGCCGTCGACAGCTGGGTCGTGCTGAAGGACGCCGAGAACAAGGACGCGGCGCAGGACTTCATCGCCTTCGCCAGCCTGCCGGAAAACCAGGCCAAGCTGCCGGAATTCGTCGCCTACGGCCTGCCGAACAAGGAAGCGGCCTCCAAGGTGCCGGCGGAATTCGCCAAGGACCTGCCGACCGATCCGGCCAACATGACGGACTCGATCCCGCTCAATGTCGATTTCTGGATCGACAATGCGGAAACGCTGACGGCCCGCTTCAACGCCTGGCTCGCCCAGTAAGAACATCCGTGGTGAAGGGCGCTCTGAGGAGCGCCCTTCCTGCATGGCCGGGTGCTTTTGCATCCTCCGCCTCTAGCGATGGAGTCTTCCGTGGCCGAATTCATTCGATTTGACCGCATCACCAAATTCTACGGCTCGCTTTGCGTGGTCGAAAATCTCGACCTCGGCATCGACAAGGGCGAATTCGTCAGCCTGCTCGGCCCGTCCGGCTCCGGCAAGACGACGCTTCTGATGATGCTCGCCGGCTTCGAGCAGCCGACCTCAGGCAGCATCCTGCTCGATGGAACCGCCATCAATGCCGTGCCGACGCACAAGCGCGACATGGGCGTGGTCTTCCAGAATTATGCGCTCTTCCCGCATATGTCCGTCGGCGACAACATCGCCTTTCCCCTGCAGATGCGCGGCATCGGCAAGGCGGAGATTGACGAGCGGGTCAAGCGGGCGCTCGGCATGGTGCAACTGTCCGCCCTTGTCGACCGGCGCCCCTCTCAGCTCTCCGGCGGCCAGCAGCAGCGCGTGGCGCTCGCCCGTGCGCTGGTCTTCGAGCCACGCGTCGTCCTGATGGACGAGCCGCTCGGCGCGCTCGACAAGAACCTGCGCGAGCAGATGCAGCTCGATATCCGCGACCTGCACCGCCGTCTCGGCCTGACCATCGTCTTCGTTACGCATGACCAATCCGAGGCGCTGACCATGTCGGACCGGGTCGCCGTGTTCAACAAGGGCCGGATCGAGCAGATCGGCACGCCGCGGCAGGTCTATGACGAGCCGGCGACGCGTTTCGTTGCCGAATTCATCGGCGAGACCAATCTCGTCGAGGGCGTCGTGGAAGCCGTGCAGGGGCAGGAGGCCACCGTGCGCCTTCCCTCCGGCGCGCAGATCGTCTCCGCCGTGTCGGGCACCGTCGCCTCCGGCCAGCCCGTCTTCCTGTCCATCCGCCCGGAACGGGTCGATCTCAGCGAGACGCGCGGCGATGCTCGCAATGTGCTGGAAACCGAAGTTACCGACAGCGTCTATCAGGGCGATCATCTTCGCGTGCAATTGCAAAATGCGACGCAGCCAATGATCGCCAAGCTCGGCCGAAGGTCGCGCGAATTTCCGCCGGGCACCAAGGTCTTCGCGGCCTTTTCGGCCGGCGATTGCCGGGTCATCGCGCCATGAGTGCAGCCTCATCCCGCACCGGGCGGTCGCTCCTCCTGCTGGCGCCGCTGCTTCTCTTCCTCATCGGCTTCTTCGTCTGGCCGCTGTTCAGCATGATGTCGCAGGCCGTGTCGGATCCGGCCGTGCTCAGGCTTTTGCCGCGCAGCGCAGAAGTTCTCGCCGATTGGGACCGCAAGTCGCCGCCGTCGGCGGCCATGCAGGCGGCGCTGATGGAGGATCTGAAAGCCGTCGATGACGACCAGGCGCTCGGCGATATGGTGCGCCGTCTCAACAGCGCCCGCTCCGGCTTCCGCACGCTGATGGGCAAGACGACGGGTGCGCTCGACGACACGGCAAACCCGCCCGCCGACCTCGTGTCTATCGACAAGCGCTGGGAAAAGCCGGAATTCTGGCTGGCGATCGCCGATGCGCTCTCGCCCTATACCGACCGCAACCTGCTCGCCGCCGTGGATTTCGGCCGCAATGCTGCCGGCGAGATCGAGCATCTGCCGCCGGACCAGTCGGTCAACAGCGTGATCCTCGCGCGCACCTTCTGGATTGCCGGGCTCGTCACTTTCTTCTGCGCCCTGATCGGCTTCCCCTATGCCATCATCGCCGCGTCGCTCGATGGCTGGAAGCGCGACCTGATGCTCGGCGCGGTGCTCCTGCCGCTCTGGACCTCGCTTCTGGTGCGCACCGCCGCCTGGTTCATCCTGTTGCAGGAAAAGGGCCTGATCAACGATCTGCTTTTGACGCTCGGCATCATCAATTCGCCGCTGGCGCTGATCTTCAACCGCACCGGCGTCATCATCGCCATGACCCATGTGCTCCTGCCTTTCATGGTGCTGCCGATCTATTCCGTGCTGATCACCATTCCGAAGAACCTGATGCCGGCTGCGGCTTCCCTCGGCGCACCGCCGCTTCGCGCTTTCCTGCGCGTGCTGTTGCCGCTCAGCCTGCGCGGTGTCGCCTCCGGCGGCCTGCTCGTCTTCATCTCGGCGATCGGCTACTACATCACGCCGGCGCTGATCGGCGGGCCGGGCGATCAGATGATCTCGTCGATCATCGCCTTCTACGCCACGGGATCGGCGAACTGGGGCATGGCCGGCGCGCTCGGCATGGTGCTGCTCGTCGCGACGCTCGTGCTCTACAGCGTCTATGCGCGGCTCTCCAGCGAAGAACCGGGGAGGCGCTGACCATGCCGATGAAAATCGCCAAGGCGACCTTCGCCACGCTGACGATCCTGTTCCTCGTGGCCCCGCTCATCGCCATCCTGCCGCTCGCCTTCACCTCGAGCGTCATCCTCACCTATCCGATCCCCTCGTGGTCGCTGCGCTGGTTCGAAGAACTGTTCTTCGCCGATGCCTGGCGCCGTGCCATCGTCAACAGCCTGATCATCGGCACGGGCACGACGCTGCTCGCCACCGTTCTGGGGACTGCGGCATCGCTTGGCCTGCGCAACCGGCTCATCCTCTTCCGCGGCACGATGCGCACGCTCTTCCTGCTGCCCATGGTGGTGCCGGCCGTCGTGCTCGGTGTGGGCATGCAGGTTCTCCTGGCGGGGTTCGGTCTGACGAACAGCTATCTCGGCGTGATCATCGCCCACACGGTCGTTGCCGTACCCTTCGTGGTGGTCAGCGTCACCGGGGCGCTGGCCGGCATCGACGAGCGGGTGGAACTGGCGGCGCAGAGCTTGGGTGCCGCGCCGGCTACGGTGTTCCGCCGCATCACCCTGCCGCTTGCCATGCCCGGCGTGCTTTCGGGCGCCGTGCTCGCCTTTGCGACCTCGCTCGACGAGGTGGTACTGACCCTCTTCGTCGCCGGCCCCAACCAGCGCACGCTGGCGCGGCAGATGTTCTCCTCGATCCGCGAGAATATCAGCCCGGCCATCGCTGCCGCGGCCTTCCTCTTCATCGTCGCGACTGTGGTCATCGGCCTTGTCGTCGTCCTGTCGCGCTCGATGCTGGCGAAGCGGCGTTAGGGAGTCTTTTTCAGGGCTCGCGCCAGCACCTCGTAAATGCGCGGGTCGCCCATATGGGCGACGTTGAAGCGCATGAAGCTGCCGGCCGTTTGCGAGACGCTGAAGACATTGCCGGGGGCAAACACCACGCCCTCGGCGACGGCGATTTGCGCGACCTCGCCGGAGTCCAGCCCGTCCGGCAGCCGGCACCAGAGATTGAAGCCGCCGCGCGGCGAAAGCCACGGCGTGATGCCGAGCCGGGACAGCCGGTCGGCCGTCTCGCGCCGGGCGCGCACCAGACGGCGGCGCAGCTCCTCCATATGTTTGCGATAGAAGCCGCCGGCCAGCATATGGGCGATGATCTCGCTGGAAACCGGGCTCGGGCCGCCGAAATTGGTGGCGATCTGCA
>NZ_CAMLFY010000103.1 GCF_946479415.1 uncultured Shinella sp.
ATTCGACGGGATCGCCGGCATCGACGAGATTGAGGAAGCTGACGCCCTTGACGACGCGGCCGTCCTTCACATCGAGGCAGGGAATGACGCGGGCTTTGAGGGTCAAAGGACGGCCTCCATATTGTTGTTTCGCGTGTCCTCGCCGCTGCGCGGCTGCGGGCATCGCTGGCCGTCCTTGACGTCGAGGCAGGGAATGACGCGGGCTTTCAGGGTCATGCTGCACGTCCTTTCGCGTCGCGGATCACGGTGAGCGCTTCGGCAGGATCGATGCGGCCGTCATAGAGCGCGCGGCCGGAAATCGCGCCTTCGAGCTTGCGGGCATCGGGGGCGACGAGACGGTGGATGTCGTCCATCGAGGCGAGCCCGCCCGAGGCGATGACCGGGATGGAGACGGCATCGGCGAGCTGCAGCGTCGAGGCCCAGTTGATGCCGGCGAGAATGCCGTCACGGTCGATGTCGGTGTAGATGATCGCGGCGACGCCGGCACCCTCGAACTTCTTCGCGAGCTCGATCACGCCGAGTTCGGAGGCTTCCGCCCAGCCCTCGACCGCGACCTTGCCGCCCTTGGCGTCGATGCCGACGGCGACCTTGCCGGGGAACTTTTTGCAGGCCTCGATGACCAGCGCCGGATCGCGCACGGCGACGGTGCCGAGGATGACGCGGGAGAGACCGCGTGACAGCCAGTTTTCGATATGGTCGAGCGTACGGATGCCACCACCGAGCTGCACCGGGTTCTTCGTGGCTTTCAGGATGGCATCGACGGCAGAACCATTGACGCTCTCACCGGCGAAGGCGCCGTTGAGGTCGACGACATGCAGCCATTCGAAGCCCTGGTCCTCAAAGGCTTTCGCCTGGGCGGCCGGGTCGGGATTGTAGACGGTGGCCTGGTCCATGTCGCCGAGTTTCAGGCGAACGCACTGGCCGTCTTTGAGGTCGATGGCGGGAAAGAGAATCATTTTACGGCTTCCAGCGCAGGAAATTGGTGATGAGGGCGAGGCCGAGCGTCTGGCTCTTTTCCGGATGGAACTGCGCGCCGGCCTTGTTGCCGTTGGCGACGAAGGCGGTCATCGGGCCGCCGTAGTCGACGGTCGCGACCACATCCTCGGGATTTTCCGCGGCGAGATGGTAGGAGTGCACGAAATAGGCGTGCAGCGTTTCCGGGATGCCGGCAAACAGCGGATGCGCGCTTTTGCGATCCAGCGTGTTCCAGCCGATCTGCGGGATCTTCAGGTTCCGGTCGCCGGGCGTCATCTTGACGACATCGCCCTTGATCCAGCCGAGGCCTTCGGTCGTGGTCTTTTCGAGACCGCGCGACGACATCAGTTGCATGCCGACGCAGACACCGAGGAAGGGTCGGGCCTTCGCCTCGACGGTCTCGCGCAGCGCTTCGACCATGCCGGGCACGGCATCGAGGCCGCGGCGGCAATCGGCATAGGCGCCGACACCGGGCAGCACGATGCGGTCGGCGCCGGCGACGCGTTCGGCCTTGTCCGTCAGGTCGATCTCGGCGGAAATACCGGCTTCGCGGGCTGCGCGTTCGAAGGCCTTGGTGGCCGAGCGCAGGTTGCCGGAGCCGTAGTCGATGATTGCAACGCGCATTCTATTATCCTTCCTTGAAACCGACGAGGCCGAGCATGGGAGCGTGCCGGCGCTGCGAGGTTTCAGAGGCCGGCAGGGAAACGGTGTGACGCGTCTCCGCTTCGCCGGCTGCAATGTCCATGTAGTAGATCTCTTCTGCCGTCGCCCGGTCTTCGGCCGATATGGCAGCATCGACCGTCCAGCCGGTCCGCTTGAGGCCGGCGACGATCATCGTGGGGCCTTCAAGCGCGACGAGAAGATTGGTTGCGACGCACAGGGCGACGCCGGCAAGGCCGAAGACCGGATGGTCGGAAAGGGCAGCGCCAAGCGCCTGTATCGCGAAGACGAATGCTGCGGCCAGCCAGGCGCGATGCCAGGCGAGCCAGATGAACGGGAAAAAGAACGCGATCCACGAAAAGCGGTCGCGGATGATCCGGGCGTTTTCGTCCTGGGATTTTGCACCGGGCGGTATCAGAAAGAGGAACGTGGCCATGACGGCCTCCAGCTTGTGCCCTTGGTCAGGCCAGCGAACCCTTCGTCGAGGGTACGCGGCCCGCCTGGCGGGGATCGATCTCGGTCGCGGTGCGCAGCACACGCGCGACGGCCTTGAAGCACGTCTCCGAGATATGATGGTTGTTGGCGCCGTAGATGTTCTGGATATGCAGCGTGATGCCGGCATGCTGGGCAAGCGCATTGAAGAATTCGCGCACCAGCTCGGTGTCGAACGTACCGATCTTCGGGGCCGAGAAAGTGACGTTCCAGACGAGGAAGGGACGGCCGGAGACATCGACGGCGGCGCGCGTCATCGTCTCGTCCATGGCGAGATCGAGCGAGGCGTAGCGCGTGATGCCGCGGCGGTCGCCGAGCGCCTTTGCAATGGCCTGGCCGATGGCGATGCCGGTGTCCTCCACCGTGTGGTGGTCGTCGACATGCAGGTCGCCTTCGGTCTGGATGTCCATGTCGATGAGCGAATGGCGCGACAGCTGGTCGAGCATATGATCGAAGAAGCCGACGCCCGTCGAAATGCGCGACGTGCCGGTGCCGTCGATGTCGACGGTGACCGATACGGAGGTCTCGTTCGTCTTGCGCGAAACGCTGGCGGTGCGGCTCATTGCAGTCTCCGGTATAGTGTCGCCGCTCCTTAACAGGGCTCTTCACAAAAGACCAGTCTTTCGAGGGCTTTCCGGCGCATGCGGGAGCGGCCCGCATGGCTGGCCATCGGGGTTTGCGGCAATCCGGAGAACCGCGCGAAAGCGTTGCCTCTGGAATGGTTGTGTAGGTGGCTTCGCTTTCGCGCGGCCCAGGCGTTCTTCGGAGGCGGTCTGTTCCTCCTTCAGGCATGGCAAGGCTTCGCTGCGCATCATGCTGGCGCATATGCCTTTTCCGAAAACCGCGTTCCGCACTTTTCGGGGACATGCGCCGTCACTCTGCTTGCATGGTGGACCCAAACCTCCTCGGCGACCCGGAGAAGGGGGAAACCTCGCACGCCGGGGGACGTCACGCCCCCGCCGCTCCACGCCTCTTTCGCGCCTGCCGTACGTTTCGGCAGACATCGAAAGCGCCTCCTCCCGCCCGCATCGACACGTTACGCGATCCGTCCGGCGGCGGAAGGATGTTCAGGATAGAACGGGTTTTGCGAGCGGGGAAAATCGAGGTGGAATTTTGTGGGTAAAGACCCCTCCCCAACCCCTCCCCACAAGGGGGAGGGGCTAACCTGCGGCACCCTTCCTGTTCAAAATCCGGGCGATGTGCAGGCTGCCTGCTTTTCCGCTTTTTGACGAAATGTCCGGAGGAGGAGATGTAGCCAGTGCAGCATCCCTGCCCATGGGCGGGGAAAGCGATACGTCGGGTTTTACTTTAGATTTTCACGCCGAGGGTGCCGCAGATTAAGCCCCTCCCCCTTGTGGGGAGGGGTCTTCATCCCGGTTTAATAGCGAGACATTGCCATGGAGGCAGGAATGGCGAGGAAATGGCCGTGCATGTCGGCATCCCCGCAACGTCTCACTTCTTCTTCGTCGTGCTTTCGCTGCTCTTCACCTGGGATCCCAAGGTCGGCGGGGCTTTGGCGGCCACCTTGTCCTTCTTGGGTTTGCGCGTTTCCTTGTTGCTGCGAACCTGCCCTTTGGCCATTGCCGTAACCCCTTTTGGTTGATGGGAGACCATAACCTGCTCATCCCAGGGGGAAAGCAAGGCTTATTTTGGACGGCGCCGCGCTTGTCCTGTTTTTCATGCGCGCGGCATGCGGCCCGACCGGCTGCCTGCGTTTGCAATCTCCAAAACGCCGCTTACATAGGACACAACGAAGCCGCCTCGCTGGCGGTGTCCTTGCCCGGTTGCGGGCCTGAAAGGTCCATCGATGAGTGAACACAACCCCTACGCCTCCATGCACGCCACGACGATCATCACCGTCCGCAAGGACGGCAAGGTGGTGATGGCGGGCGACGGCCAGGTGAGCCTTGGCCAGACCGTCATGAAGAGCAATGCGCGCAAGGTGCGCCGCCTCGGCAAGGGCGACGTGATCGCCGGTTTTGCCGGCGCGACGGCTGACGCCTTCACGCTGCTCGAACGGCTGGAAGCCAAGCTCGAACAATATCCCGACCAGCTGATGCGTGCCGCCGTCGAACTTGCCAAGGACTGGCGCACCGACCGCTATCTGCGCCGGCTCGAGGCCATGATGCTGGTGGCCGACAAGACCGTCACGCTGGCGCTGACCGGCAATGGCGACGTGCTGGAGCCTGAACACGGCACCATGGCGATCGGGTCTGGCGGCAACTACGCCTATGCGGCGGCGCGCGCGCTGATGGACAGCGACAAATCGGCCGAAGAGATCGCCCGCAAGGCCATGCAGATCGCCGGCGACATCTGCGTCTACACCAACCACAACTTCGTGGTGGAGACGCTGGATGCCGCTTGATCCCCGACGGATCGGTTTTTCCCCGGTCGGGGAGGAGCATTACCCGCTGCTTCGCGCATGGCTGGAAACGCCGCATGTGCGCGAATGGTGGGGCGATCCGCAGGAGGAGATCGGCTTCATCAGGGCCATGGTGGAAGGCAGGGATACGACCCGTCCCTTCCTCATCCAGCTCGATGGCGAGCCGGTCGGCTATATTCAAGTCTGGTTTCTCGGCCATCACCAGAACGAGGACTGGACGAAGGACAATCCCTGGCTCCTGGAGCTGCCGCGGGACGCCGTCGGCGTCGATCTGTCGATCGGCCATGCCGACAAGCTTTCCATCGGCGTCGGCTCCGCGGCCCTTGCCGCCTTCGTTTCCCGTCTTCGCGGCCTTGGCCACGAGACCATCATCATCGACCCCGATCCCACGAATGTCCGTGCGGTTCGCGCCTATTCGAAAGCCGGCTTCCGGCCTGTCGAAAACCTTCTGGGCCGCACCGGCGACGACGTGCTGATCATGCAATTCGACCCGAAAGCGAACGAGAGATCATGACCAATTTTTCCCCCCGCGAGATCGTCTCCGAACTCGACCGCTACATTATCGGCCAGCACGACGCCAAGCGCGCCGTGGCCATCGCGCTCAGGAACCGCTGGCGCCGCCACCAGCTTGCGCCCGATCTGCGCGACGAGGTGATGCCGAAGAACATCCTGATGATCGGCCCGACCGGTGTCGGCAAGACGGAGATTTCCCGCCGTCTCGCCAAACTCGCCGGTGCGCCCTTCGTCAAGGTCGAGGCCACCAAGTTCACCGAGGTCGGTTATGTCGGCCGTGACGTCGAGCAGATCGTGCGCGACCTCGTCGAGGTCGGCATCGGCCTGGTGCGCGAAAAGAAGCGCTCCGAGGTGACGGCCAAGGCTCATGCCAATGCCGAGGAACGCGTGCTCGACGCGCTGGTCGGCGCCACCGCCTCGCCGGCGACGCGCGACAGTTTCCGCAAGAAGCTGCGCAACAACGAACTGGACGACAAGGAAATCGAGGTCGACGTCGCCGATACCGGTGCGCCCGGCGGTTTCGAGATCCCCGGCATGCCGGGCGCCAATATCGGCGTGCTGAACCTGTCGGAAATGTTCGGCAAGGCGATGGGCGGGCGCAGCAAGAAGGTCAAGACGACGGTCAAGGACAGCTACAAGATCCTGATCGACGACGAATCCGACAAGCTGCTCGACAACGAGCAGATCCAGCGCGAGGCGATCCGCTCGGCCGAAAACGACGGCATCGTCTTCATCGACGAGATCGACAAGATCGCCGCGCGCGACGGCGGCATGGGCGCGGGCGTCTCCCGCGAGGGCGTGCAGCGCGACCTGCTGCCGCTCGTCGAGGGCACAACGGTGGCGACGAAATACGGGCCGGTGAAGACCGACCATATCCTCTTCATCGCCTCCGGCGCCTTCCATGTCTCCAAGCCCTCGGACCTGCTTCCGGAACTCCAGGGCCGCCTGCCGATCCGCGTCGAGCTGAAGGCGCTGACCAAGGAGGACTTCCGCCGCATCCTGACGGAGACGGAGGCGAGCCTGATCCGCCAGTACAAGGCGCTGATGGAGACCGAAAGCGTCGAACTCGATTTCACCGAGGACGCGCTGGATGCGCTGGCCGACGTTGCCGTGCAGCTCAATGCGAGCGTGGAAAACATCGGTGCCCGCCGTCTTCAGACGGTGATGGAACGGGTGCTCGACGAGATCTCCTTCGAGGCGCCGGACAAGGGCGGAAACACGCTGCTGATCGATGCCGACTATGTGAAGAAGCATGTCGGCACGCTGGCGGCCAACACCGACCTGTCGCGCTACATCCTGTGACCTTTCGGCACCGGCGACCCGTCAGGCGTCGCCGGTGCCGCATTTTTGATGGGCGGCCCCTCGACAGAAGAGGTGACGCGGCCTAGGCCTTTGCCCGCGCTGGCATCATTCCGACACGATTGTCTTGCATCGGTCCCCGCCATCCGCCCCGAGATTCGATCAGACAGGAACCGCAACCGTGCGTCAGCTCATCCCTGTGTTTGCCCTTGCCGCCACGCTCGTCCTGCAGAGCCAGACCACGGTCATGGCGATGGACGTGGTGCCAGAAGGCAACCGCAATGCCGAGCAGCCGGCCATTCCCGGCGCCTCCGTGCGCCGTACCAAGGCGGGCAAGACCTCCTTCGATGCCAAGTACGAGAAGGTGCGCGACCTCCTGGCGAGCGATGGCCAGCTGACGAGCAAGATCAAGGCGACCGCCGCCAAATACGGCATCGCCCCGATCCATATGGTCGGCGCCATCGTCGGCGAGCACACCTATAATGTCGACGCCTATGACCGGCTGCAGAGCTATTACGTGAAGGCGGCCTCCTATACCGGCAGCTTCCGTTTCGCCTATGACGGCGAGAATGTCGCCGACTTCGTCGCGCGGCCGGAGTTTGCCAAATGCGCCGACAAGAAGGGCTCCTATGCGCTGTGGACCTGCCGCGAGGGGGTCTGGAACCGCACGTTCAAGGGCGAGACGGTCGGCGGAAAATCCTTCCCGAACAACCGCTTCAGCGCGGTGTTCTTCCAGCCCTTCTATGCCGGCCAGACCTTCGGTCTCGGCCAGATCAACCCGCTGACGGCGCTGACCCTGACCGATGACGTCTCGCGTATCTCCGGTTACGACAAGCTCGACGAAAACGATGCGGCCGGCGTCTACCAGGCGATCATGGATCCCGATATCTCGCTCGCCTATATGGCGGCCTCCATCCGCCGCTCGATCGATGCCTACAAGAAGATCGCCGGCGTCGACATTTCGAAGAATCCGGGTCTGACCTCGACGCTCTACAATATCGGCAACCCCGATGCCCGCGCCGCCGCCTTTGCCGCACGCCGCGCGGCGGGCGAAGTGACCTGGCCGGAAGAGAACTATTACGGCTGGCTGATCAACGACAAGCTGGCGGAACTTCAGGGGCTGCTCTAGGAAGTTGGTTCCGAGAACGCGGCAGAAAGCGTTCTGCTCTTTTCGCCATGCTGCCACTCCGATAGCATAGGCACATGGATATTTTGGAATGGTTTTCCAACTGGTACAAGTCCCAATGCAACGGCGATTGGGAGCATGGATTTGGTGTGTCGATCAACACTGTCGACAATCCGGGTTGGTCGATAAAAATCGATCTTACAGGGACGGACTGCGACGGTCGATCGCTTGATCGGACCACGTACAATTATGATCATGAAACTGATTGGTGGGCGTGTTGGACCGACGACAACGTGTTTCACGGTGCTGGCGGTCCGCTTCATCTCCATTCGCTTCTCACGATGTTTCGAAACTGGGTGATGAACGCTCAATAAGAATTTGATCTGCTTTCCGCTGCGCACTTTTGCTGGATTGCTCTAAGTTTCGCCCACCTCTCGGCCCAACTTATGTATGGAGCCGATCACAAGGAGGCAGATGATGGACATGCGTCCCGAGCCGTTCGAACCGCCGGCGCCGATCCCGCGCACGGTGCCGCCGTCGAAGCTCGAGATCATCCGGACGGTCTTCCGCAATCCGCTCGAACTGTGGGGCGAGCCGTCCTATACGCTGCCCTGGATCATGACGAGCTTCTTCGGCGAGAAGACGCTGATCGTCAACGATCCCGGCCTGATCAAATACCTGCTTGTCGACAATGCCCAGAACTACAAGATGGCGGTGGTGCGCCAGCTCGTGCTGCGGCCGATCCTGCGGGATGGTCTATTGACGGCGGAAGGGGCGGTGTGGCGCCGGTCGCGCAAGGCGGTGGCGCCGATCTTCACGCCGCGCCACGCCAAGGGCTTTGCGACGCAGATGCTGGCGCAGTCCGAGCTTTATGCCAGGAAATACGAGGGTGCGGACGGCACGGTCTTCGATATCGGCAACGACATGACGGAGCTCGCCTTTTCGATCCTCTCGGAAACGCTGTTTTCCGGCGAGATCGTCACGTCCTCCAACAATTTCGCCGATGACGTGGACGACCTCCTGCACTCCATGGGCCGGGTCGATCCGATGGATCTCTTGCGCGCGCCGTCCTGGGTGCCGCGCGTGACGCGCATCGGCGGTCTCAGGGTTCTCGGCAAATTCCGCAAGATCGTACGCGATACGATGGATCTGCGCCTGAAGCGCATGGCGGCGGACGATGGCGATGCACCCAACGATTTCCTGACGCTGCTGTTGCGTGCGGCCGGGCCGGACGGGCTGACCATGGAGGAGGTGGAGGACAATATCCTCACCTTCATCGGCGCCGGCCATGAGACGACGGCGCGGGCACTCGCCTGGACGCTCTATTGCGTCGCCAATTCCCCGCATGTGCGCGACGCGATGGAGGCGGAGATCGACCGCGTCGTCTCAAGCGGTGCCGATCCCGTCGACTGGCTGGATTTGATGCCCTGGACACGGGCGGCCTTCGAGGAGGCGATGCGGCTCTATCCGCCGGCCCCCTCGATCAACCGCGAGGCGATTGCCGACGACCGCTGGACGAGCCCGTCCGGCGAGGTGGTCGAAATCCCCCGCGACGTCACGATTCTCGTCATGCCCTGGACGCTGCACCGCCATGCGCTGCTCTGGCAGAAACCGCGCGCCTATATGCCGGAGCGCTTCCTGCCGGAAAATCGCGAGGCGATCCACCGCTTCCAGTACCTGCCCTTCGGGGCGGGGCCGCGCATCTGCATCGGCGCGACCTTCGCCATGCAGGAGGCGATCATCGCGCTCGGCGTGCTGATGCACCGCTTTCGCTTCGACATGACCGAGGACACGAAGCCCTGGCCGGTGCAGCGCCTGACGACGCAGCCGGCTAACGGGCTGGCGTTACGGGTGCGGGCTCGTCCCCGCGTTTCTTCGGCTTCTTGATCGTCTTGATCGAGGCGCAGGTCGCTTCCGGGTTCTTGCAGGGCTGGTAGACGACGATCTCGCTGCCGCTGCCGTCGTCCCACACCGCCTGCACGGCAATCGTCTGGGCCTCACCCGGCTTCAGGTTGAGGTAGAGCCAGTTCTGGCTGTCGTCGGACGGCAGGTTGAAGGGCAGTTCCGGATCGCATTTCGCCATCGGGAAGGTCTTGTCCAGCGTGTCGGAATTGATCGAGTAGCGCACCTCCTTCAGCCGGCAATGCATGGTCTGCAAGGCGGTGAAATAGATGAGCTGCTGGCCGGAGAATTCGCGGAACTGCACCCAGCCGGTCTGCTTGTTGGCGTCCAGCATCGCCTTGTAGATCGCGACGTCGGGGATCTGGGCCTTGTATTCTTCCTCATCCGTTTCCTGGGAATGGGCAGGCAGGCCGCCGGCCAGCAGGGCCGTGCCGAGAAGAAGGGTCGCCAGAAGCGGCCGTCGGATGGAGAGTTCAATCACTGCAAGGCTCCTCGTTCTTTCACCTGATGTCGCCGGCGGGATGGTGGCATTCGGCTTGGACATGCAATAACACCATTCCACACCCGCTTTGAAAAGAGCCAGGCCCTTTTGACAACAGACGGGGCGGCACTCGGAAGAATTCTCGTGGCAGACCAATTGTTACTCGGCATCGATACCGGCGGCACCTATACGGATGCCGTGCTCTACAGCGAAACCCGGGGCGTCGTCGCCCGCGCCAAGGCGCTGACCACGCGCCACGACCTTGCGGTCGGCATATCGGGTGCGGTGGAGGCGGTGCTCGCCGAGGCGAAAGCGCCGGTCGCGGCCATCGGCCTCGTCTCGCTGTCGACGACGCTTGCCACCAATGCGCTGGTCGAGGGGCAGGGCGGTCGCGCCGGCCTCGTGATGATCGGTTTTTCGCCCGACGATCTCAAGCGCGACGGGCTTGCCGATGCGCTCGGCAATGACCCCGTGCTCTTCCTGCCCGGCGGCCACAATGTGCATGGCAACGAGACGCCGCTCGACATGACGGCGCTGGACGAAGCGCTGCCGCAGCTGTCGCAAACCGTGTCCTCCTTTGCCGTTGCCGGCTATTTTGCCGTGCGCAACCCGGCGCATGAGCAGCGCGTGCGCGACCGCATCCGCGAGGTCTCGCACCTGCCGGTCACGTGCAGCCACGAACTCTCCTCGAAGCTCGGCGGCCCGCGCCGGGCGCTGACGACGCTGCTCAACGCCCGCCTCGTCTCGATGATCGACCGGCTGATCGGCGCCTGCGAGGATTATCTCCAGCGCCGCGGCATCCATGTGCCGATGATGGTGGTGCGCGGTGACGGCGCGCTGATCTCGGCGGCCGAGGCGCGGCTGCGGCCGATCGAGACCATTCTCTCCGGCCCGGCGGCAAGCCTTGTGGGCGCGCGCCATCTGACGGGCCTCGACAATGCCGTCGTCTCCGACATCGGCGGCACGACGACCGACGTCGCGGTGCTCGACAACGGCCGGCCGAAACTCGATGCGGAAGGCGCCGTCGTCGGCGGCTATCGCACGATGGTGGAAGCCGTCGCCATGCGGACCTTCGGTCTCGGCGGCGATTCGGAAGTGCGCATCAACGACCGCGGGCTGAAGGCGAAGATCGATCTGGGGCCGCGCCGCTTCATGCCGCTCAGCCTCGCCTCGCAGCTGCATCCCGAGGCGGTGGTGCCGGTGCTGGAGCGCCAGCTGCGCGCGCCGCATATGGGTCGCCATGACGGGCGTTTTGCCGTGCGCACCGGCGTGCCGGAGCGGCTGGCGAGCGGCCTGACGGCGCAGGAACAGGCGCTCTACGACAAGATCGGCGCCACGCCGCTGCCGCTCGACGGCCTGCTCGTCTCGACGCCGCAGAAGGCGACGCTCGACCGGCTGGTCGCGCGCGGCCTTGTGCATATCTGCGGCATCACGCCGTCGGATGCCATGCATGTGCTGGGCGGGCAGGGGCAATGGGATGCCGTGGCCGCCCGTCTCGGCCTGGAACTGGCCGCCCGCACCAAGGACGGCACCGGCAAACCGATCGCCGAGACGCCGGAGGTTCTGGCCCGCACGCTGGTCGACCGTCTCACGCGGCAATCGGCCGATGTCATCCTCTCCGCCTGCCTTGCCGATGACGGCGTGGGCGCGCTCGATCCGGCCAATTCCATCTCCATCGACCGGGCGCTGCACCGCGTTCCCGGCATCGTGAAGTTCCGCATCGCGCTCGACCGGCCGCTGGTCGGTCTCGGCGCTTCCGCGCCGGTCTATTATCCCGCCATTGCCGATATGCTGGGCGCGGTCTCCTCCATCCCCTCGGATGCCGGCGTGGCGAATGCCGTCGGCGCGGTCGTCGGCCAGGTGCGCAACGCCGTGACGGTCTTCGTGACCCAGCCGGAAGAGGGCATCTTCATCGTCAACGGTGCCGGCGACAGCCTGCGCCTCATCGACGAGGAGGCCGCCTTCTCGCTGGCTAAGGAACGGGCGATGACGGCAGCGCTGCAGGCGGCGCGCGCCAACGGGGCGGAGGAGCCGGTCGTGACCCTGTCGGAGGCCATCGATGCGCCTGAAGTCGAGGGGTCGCGCAAGCTGATCGAGGCGCGTTTCACGGCCACCGCCAGCGGCCGGCCGCGCATCGCGGAGGAGGCTTAAGTAGGATTTATTCCCGAGCGGAATAAATTCTTTATGCCCTTGCCGAATTGACTATGAATGAAACCTCCGGAAAGTGGGACCATTCGGGATACTCCCCTTATCCCGCCATTCGGAGCCTTTTCAGATGACCTATACCGAAAAAGCCGGTCTTTCGATCGACAGCGCCCTTTACGATTTCATCGTCACGGAGGCCCTTCCCGGCACGGGCGTGGATGCGGAGCGCTATTTCGCCGATTTTTCCGCCATCGTGCATGATCTGGCCCCGGAAAACCGCGCCCTGCTCGCCAAGCGCGATGCGCTGCAGGAAAAGATCGACGCCTGGTATCGCGAAAACGGTGCCCCGGTCGACATGGTGGCCTATGAAGCCTTCCTGCGCGAGATCGGCTACCTCCTGCCCGAGGGCGGCGACTTCAAGGTAACGACCGACCATGTCGATCCGGAGATCGCAAGCCTTGCCGGCCCGCAGCTCGTCGTTCCCGTCATGAATGCGCGTTATGCGCTGAACGCCGCCAATGCGCGCTGGGGCTCGCTCTACGATGCGCTCTACGGCACGGATGCCATTCCGGAAACCGACGGAGCGGAAAAGGGCAAGGGCTACAATCCCCTGCGCGGCGCCAAGGTCATCGCCTGGGCGCGCGGTTTCCTCGATGAGGCCGCGCCGCTTGCCGGCACGTCCTGGCGCGAGGCCGCGGGCCTTGCCGTCGAAGGCGGCAAGCTCGTCGTCGCGCTGGTCGGCGGCGGCAAGACGGGTCTCGCGGATGAAGCGAAGTTCGCCGGCTTTGTCGGCGAGGCCGCAGCACCGACGCGTATCCTGCTGCGCAACAACGGCCTGCATATCGAAATCCGCATCGACGCGACGACGCCGACCGGCAAGGACGATGCGGCGCATATTTCCGACGTCGTCATCGAATCGGCGCTGACCACGATCATGGACTGCGAGGATTCCGTCGCCGCCGTCGATGCCGAGGACAAGGTCGTCGTCTATCGCAACTGGCTCGGCCTGATGAAGGGCGATCTGTCGGAAGAAGTCGCCAAGGGCGGAAAGACCATTACGCGCCGCCTCAACCCGGATCGCGGCTATAGCAAGCCGGATGGTTCGGCCGCTTCGCTGCGTGCCCGTTCGCTGATGCTGGTGCGCAATGTCGGCCACCTCATGACCAATCCGGCGATCCGCGACCGTGATGGCAACGAGGTGCCGGAGGGCATCATGGACGCCATGGTGACCGCGCTGATCGCGCTGCATGATGTCGGTCCGAACGGCCGTCGCGAGAATTCGCCGGCTGGTTCGATGTATGTCGTCAAGCCGAAGATGCACGGCCCGGAAGAGGTCGCGTTCGCGTCCAAACTGTTCGGCCGCGTCGAGGCCGCCGTCGGCATGGCGCCCAATACGATGAAGATGGGCATCATGGACGAGGAGCGCCGCACCACCATCAACCTCAAGGAGGCGATCCGCGCCGCCAAGGAGCGCGTCGTCTTCATCAATACCGGCTTCCTCGATCGCACCGGCGACGAGATCCACACCTCGATGGAAGCGGGTCCGATGATCCGCAAGGGCGACATGAAGCAGGCCGCCTGGATTTCCGCCTACGAGAACTGGAACGTCGATATCGGCCTCGCCTGCGGCCTGTCCGGCCATGCGCAGATCGGCAAGGGCATGTGGGCCATGCCCGACCTGATGGCGGCGATGCTGGAACAAAAGATCGCCCATCCCAAGGCCGGCGCCAACACCGCCTGGGTTCCCTCGCCGACGGCCGCGACGCTGCATGCGACGCACTATCACAAGGTCAATGTCGCCGAGGTGCAGGCCTCGCTGCGGTCGCGTCCGCGGGCAAAGCTCACCGATATCCTCTCCGTTCCGGTCGCGGTCCGGCCGAACTGGACGCCGGAGGAAATCCAGCGCGAGCTCGACAACAATGCGCAGGGCATCCTCGGTTATGTCGTGCGCTGGATCGACCAGGGCGTCGGCTGCTCGAAGGTTCCCGATATCAACGATGTCGGCCTGATGGAGGACCGCGCGACGCTGCGCATCTCCGCCCAGCACCTCGCCAACTGGCTGCACCACGGCGTCATCACCAGGGATCAGATCCTCGAGACGATGAAGCGCATGGCCGCCGTCGTCGACGGGCAGAATGCCGGTGATTCGCTCTACCGCCCGATGGCCGGCAATTTCGACGGCTCGATCGCCTTCCAGGCTGCCGTCGAGCTGGTGCTTGAGGGCCGCGCGCAGCCGAACGGCTATACCGAGCCGGTCCTGCACCGCCGCCGGCTGGAGCTGAAGGCCGCTGCGGCCTGATGTGTCTCTCGGCAAGGCGGTTGATCGCCTTGCCGTTCAATGCCCCAAACGAAAGAAGCCGCCGGAGCGATCCGGCGGCTTCATTATATACAGAGACTGTCGTCCGCTTACTGCTGGACGACGACGCGGGCGCCCTTGCCGGGGCGGACGCGGCTGTAGAGGTCGATGATGTCCTGGTTCATCAGGCGGATGCAGCCCGACGAGGCGGCCGTGCCGATGGAGGCCCATTCCGGCGTGCCGTGCAGGCGGAACAGCGTGTCCTGGCCCTTTTCATTGAAGAGATACATGGCGCGCGCGCCGAGCGGGTTCTTCAGGCCCGGACCCATGCCGTCCTTGACGTAGCGGGCGACGTCGGGCTTGCGGTCCGCCATTTCCTTCGGCGGGTGCCAGGTCGGCCATTCCTGCTTCCAGGCGATGTAGGCTTCACCCTGCCACGCGAAGCCGGACTTGCCGACGCCGATGCCGTAACGCACGGCCTTGCCGCCGGGCAGCACATAATAAAGGAAGCGGTTCGGCGTGTTGACGACGATCGTGCCGGGCTTCTCGCTGGTGGCGTAATCGACGATCTGGCGGTGGAACTTGGTGTTCACCTTGCTGATCGGGATCGCCGGCAGGGCATAACCATTGTCCTCGACGGCGCCATATTCCGCCGTGAAGATAGCATTGGTCGCCACCTTTTCGCCCGGAAGGGAGGTCGAGGACGAGGAGCAACCAGCGAGCGTGACGGCTGCTGCGAGGCCGCACAGGAGGAGGGCATTGCGGAAGCGCATGAGAGTCTCTTGTAAAGGAATTAAGAAGTTCCGGGACGCGGGAACTTTCATCGATTATGGTTTATTTTCGATTAAACCAGTCAATGCAAGTGTGTGCGCTGCGGCATGGGCTTATGCGAAAGCAAAAAGCTGCCGGATTGTTTTTTTGCAACAACAATGCCGGTATCCCGTCGCTTTCGTTCGGCCCTGATCATGCCAAGCACGCCCCGCCGCGCCGTTCAATGGCCTTGCCGCCCATAGGGCTGGAGCCGCACAGGAACAGATTCGCGCAGTTAACAGAGTCTTTTTCTCGCCGCAGTTTTGCCCGCTGTCTTAACGTTTTCCGGCAGGATTGAATCGATTTCGCGGGATCGGCGGCTAGAATGCGATTCGGAGGTAGACCCGATGACGATCGTCTCGATTCACAACGACAATCCGCTGCTCGACGGCCGCCAGTCCGATCGTGCCATGATGGTGCGCCGCGGCGTGCAGCGCATGCTGATGGAGATGCGCCACGCGGTGTTGCCGGAGCTGACGCTTTCAAGCGGCCGGCGCGCCGATCTCATCAGCCTGTCGGACAAGGGCGAGATCTGGATCGTCGAGATCAAGACGTCGATCGAGGATTTTCGCGTCGATCGCAAATGGCCCGACTACCGCCGCCATTGCGACCGGCTGTTCTTCGCGACCCACAAGGACGTACCGCTCGATATTTTCCCGGAGGAGTGCGGCCTCATCCTCTCCGACGGCTACGGCGCGCACATGCTGCGCGAGGCGCCGGAGCACAAGCTGGCCGCCCCGACGCGCAAGGCCGTCACCTTCGCCTTCGCCCGCGTCGCCGCGGGCCGGCTGCTTCTGGCGGAGTTTGCGATGGATTCGCGGCGTGACGGGCCGGATATGTCGGCGATCGTCTCGGGGCGGCGCGACGAACCGGCCTGATTTTTACTTCGGCGCGCGCTTGGCCAGAATGCGCTGGAGCGTGCGGCGGTGCATGTTGAGGCGGCGGGCGGTCTCGGAGACGTTGCGGTCACACATTTCATAGACGCGCTGGATATGTTCCCAGCGCACGCGGTCCGCCGACATCGGGTTTTCCGGCAGCTCGACCTTTTCGCCGGGGCGCTGCGTCAGCGCGGCGAAGATGTCGTCGGCGTCTGCGGGCTTGGCGAGGTAATCGACCGCGCCGAGCTTCACCGCATTCACGGCGGTGGCGATGTTGCCGTAGCCGGTCAGCATGATGATGCGCGTGTCATCGCGGCGCTGGCGGATGGCCGAGATGACGTCGAGACCGCTGCCGTCGCCGAGGCGAAGATCGACCACGGCATATTTCGGCGGGTTGGTCTTGGCCTTGGCAATGCCCTCGGCGACCGATTCAGCGGTATCGACGGCAAAGCCGCGGGTTTCCATGGCGCGCGCCAGACGGCGCAGGAAGGGCGCATCATCATCGACGAGAAGAAGCGAGGGATCCGGCCCGATATCATCAGGTGCGGTCTGCGGTTCGTTGTTTTCAGCCATTTTTCGTCTTCCGTCGCGGATTTTTGTCCATTCTTGATCGGGATCAGCTTATCACCCCTAAGGGTGCGCCGGTAAAGTCATTTCACGCCCTTTGCCTCCATGCGTGCCCGCGGCCAATCGACCGAGACGCGCGCGCCCGGCTGGTCGCCCGTGCGGTTGCCGAAGGTCAATTTGGCGCCGGACCGCTCGAGCAGCGTCTTGGCGATGAAGAGGCCAAGCCCGCGCCCGCCCGCCCGCTCGTCCGTCTGCCGCGTGGGGACATAGGGCTCGCCGATGCGCTGGAGCACGTCGGCCGCCTACCCG
>NZ_CAMLFY010000104.1 GCF_946479415.1 uncultured Shinella sp.
GAGCACTCGATCGAAGAGACCGCGCTCCAGACGAACCTGGAAGCTGCCGAGGAAGTCGCGCGCCAGCTGCGCCTGCGCGACCTTGCCGGTCTCGTCGTCATCGACTTCATCGACATGGAGGAGAAGCGCAACAACCGTTCCGTCGAGAAGCGTCTGAAGGACCATCTCAAGAACGATCGCGCGCGCATCCAGGTCGGCCGCATCTCGCATTTCGGCCTGCTCGAAATGTCGCGCCAGCGTATCCGCGCATCGGTTCTCGAATCGACCATGCAGACCTGCCCGCACTGCAACGGCACGGGCCATGTACGCTCGCAGTCGTCGGTGGCGCTGCATGTCCTGCGCGGCATCGAGGAATATCTCCTCAAGAACACCACGCACAATATCAGCGTCCGCACGACGCCCGATATCGCGCTCTACCTGCTCAACCACAAGCGCGGCACGATCATCGATTATGAAGGCCGCTTCGGCGTCGCCATCATCATCGAGGCCGATGCCCATGTCGGCGCGCAGCATTTTGCGATCGATCGTGGCGAAGCCGTCGAGAACCCGGTCAAGATCGAGCAGATCCTGCATTTCGAGCCGGAACCGGAAGACGACGACGTCGTGATCGAGGACGAGATCGACGAAGAAGAGGAAGAAGCAGCACGTCCGGCCGCCGCCGCACCGGCTGCCCAGACCTCCACCTCCTCGGATGACAACGGCCGCAACAACAAGCGCAAGCGCCGCCGCCGCCGCCGTGGCCGTGGCCGCGATGGCGAAGGTGCCGACACCGCCTCCTTCGGTGGCGAACAGGCCGGTGACGACGATGCGCTCGAGGATGACGACGCCGAGGCAGATGGTGACGACGGCGCGGAAGCACCGAAGTCTGCCGAAGCCTCTGACGATGCCGGCGATCGCCGCAAGCGTCGCCGCCGTGGCAAGCGTGGCGGCCGTCGCAATCGTCCGGAAGACGGTGCTGTCGAAGCATCGGGGGAAGGCGATGACGATGGTGACGAGGGCGAAGCCGAAGAGAGCGTCGCCGTTGAAGCCGAGGTAGCGGAAGTCGCTGTCGTCGCCGAGGAAACGCCGGTCGAAGCCGTTGCCGAAGAGGCACCGGCCAAGCCGAAGCGCGCCCGCAAGAGCCGCGCCAAGGCCGCTGCCGAAGAGGTGACCACCGACGAAGCGGCCCGCGTGGAAATCGAAGCGCAGCCGGCAGCCGTTGTGGAAGAAACGACGCCGGTCGAACCGGCCGTCGAGGAAGCCGCCGCCGATCTCGAAGACGCCGCCAAGCCCGCTCGTGGCAACCGCGACATCAACAAGATCGCATCCGAACCGGTGGTAAAGTCGTCCACGACGAAGGAAGCCGCTGCGGAAGAAGAGGCCGACAAGCCCAAGAAGGGCGGCTGGTGGCAGCGCCGCGGCTTCTTCTAAGCAACGGCTTGCATTGCAGAATTCGAAAGGCCCGGTTTTCACCGGGCCTTTTTCATTTGCGCGGGAATCGGGTGGTTGCCCGGGCGGCCTTCTGCGACATCGGCGGTCGTCAGAAACCAGCAAGGAGACATCCATGACCCGCCTCGAAAACAAGGTCGCCATCATCACCGGCGCCAGCTCCGGCATCGGCCGCGCCGCCGCCCTGCTCTTTGCCCGCCAGGGCGCAAAGCTTGTCCTGTCCGCCCGCGGTCAGGAACGGTTGAATGATGTGGCGAACGAAATCCGCACGGAAGGCGGCACTGTGATTGCCCTGCCCGGCGATGTCGGTGACGAGGCACATCACCAGGCACTGGTCGAGGCGGCACAGGCGGAATTCGGCGGCGTCGATATCGCCTTCAACAATGCCGGCACGACCGGCCCTGTCGGACCGCTACCGGCGCTTTCCGGCAAAGAGTGGCAGGACGTGCTCACCGTCAATCTGACAAGTGGCTTCCTTGCGGCAAAATATCAGCTGCCGGCGATGGAGGCACGCGGCGGCGGCAGCCTCGTCTTCACCTCCACCTTCGTCGGCTACACAGCAGGCTTTCCGGGGCTTGCCGCCTATGCCGCCTCGAAATCCGGCCTCGTCGGCCTCGTACAGGTGCTTGCGTCGGAATACGGCTCGAAGGGCATTCGCGTGAATGCGCTGCTGCCGGGTGCAACGGATACACCGATGGGCCGGGAAGTCGCCAGCACGCCGGAAGCTCGGCAGTTCGTCGCCGGGCTCAATGCCTTCAAGCGCATAGCGGCGCCGGAAGAAATCGCGCAAGCCGCGCTCTTCCTCTGCTCGGATGCATCGAGCTTCACCACCGGCACGGCCATGCTGGTCGATGGCGGCGTGTCGATCAACCGGGTCTGAGAAAGCGATTCAGGTCCCTGACGGATCGATTCCGTTTCCCGCTGCAAGGCGCTGAAACGGAATCGCTTTCCGGTTTCAGGCAAGCCAACGTGCGAGGCGGTCAACCGCCTCGTTCATCTCCTCGAAGGAGCCGGCATAGGAGAATCGCATCGTGTGGTGGCCGTCGCTCGGATCGAAGTCGATACCGGGCGTGGCCGCCACATCCGTCTCGGCCAGCATGCGACGGGCAAAGGCCATACTATCATTGGTGAAACGGCTGACATCGACATAGGCATAGAAGGCGCCATCCATCGGCGAGGCGATGGAGAAGCCGATTTCCGGCAGCCGCTTCACCAGGAAGTCGCGGTTCACTCGGTAGGCGTCGCGATAGACGTTCAATTCCGTCTCGGCACCCAGTGCCGCCTCCGCCGCGATCTGCGATAGTTCCGGCGCGGAAATGTACAGGCTTTGGGCGATGCGCTCGACGGGGCGCACCAGCTTTTCCGGCAGCACCATCCAGCCGATGCGCCAGCCGGTCATGCAATAATATTTCGAGAACGAATTGATGATCACGGCTTCGTCGCCGAATTCCAGCGCCGTCGCCTCTTCGCCGACGAAGGTCAGGCCGTGGTAGATCTCATCCGAGATGAAGGCGATGCCGTTGTCGCGGCAATAGGCCGAGAGGGCTGCAAGGTTCGCTCGGCCCGTGACGGTGCCGGTCGGATTGGCGGGGCTGGCGAGCAGCACGCCATCGATTTTGCCGGCGGCCTCCAGCGCCTGCGGCGTCAGGGTAAAGCCGTTTTCGGCATTCACCTCGATCTCGACAGTCTCGATGCCGAGCGCCGCAAGAATGTTGCGATAGGCCGGATAACCGGGGCGCGCGATGGCGACGCGGTCGCCGGCATCGAACAGGGCTAGAAAAGCCAGGTTGAAGCCCGCCGACGAGCCCGTCGTGATGGCGATGCGACCGGGATCGACGGAAACGCCGTGATGGCTCCGGTAGAAATTCGAAATGGCCTGGCGCAGCGACAAGAGGCCAAGCGCATCCGTATAGCCGATGCGGCCGATCTCTAACGCCTTGCACGCCGCTTCACGAGCGGCTTCGGGGGCCGGATGCACGGGCTGGCCGACGGCCATGGAAATCACCGGCCGGCCGGCGGCACGGCTCTTCGTCGCCTCGGCGAGCACGTCCATGGCGTGAAAGGGTTCGACGGCGCCGCGGCGGGAGAGTTTCATGGGCTTGTCTTCCGGTTTCTGGATCGTGGTCTTCCTGCCGCAAGATGCCAGCCTTCACAATCCCGCGAGGGCCGAAAATCCGCCGCTTTTTCCCCTATCGTTTGCCCGCGGCCAACCATAAGGTCGTTGAAAGCGCCCCGCCCGCATTGACGGGGTGGCGCCGGCAATGGCACTTCTGCGGGCCGCATCACGACGAGGACCAGACTGACATGACATTCAAGACCAAGCTTGCGGCCACCGTGGCTCTTCTTTTTACGGTCGCAGCGCCCCTTCCGGCCCTCGCCCTCGATGATGCGCAGAGGAAGGAGATCGGCGAGTTCATCAAGCAATACCTCGTCGAGAACCCGGAAGTCCTGCTCGACGTGCAGGAAGCCCTGCAGAAGAAGCAGGAAGCACAGCAGCAGGCCAAGGCCAAATCCGCCATCACCGACAATGAAAAGGCGATCTACAACTCGCCCTACGATATCGCGCTCGGCAACCCCCAGGGCGACGTCACCATCGTCGAGTTTTTCGATTACAACTGCGGCTACTGCAAGCGCGCCCTCTCCGACATGGACGACATCCTGAAGGAGGACAAGAACGTCCGCTTCGTCCTGAAGGAACTGCCGATCCTCGGCCCCGATTCGCTCGCCGCCCACAAGGTCAGCGCCGCCTTCCGCGACCTCGCGCCTGAAAAATACGGCGAGTTCCACCGCGCGCTGCTCGGCGGCGAAGGCCGTGCGACGGAAGAAAGCGCCATCGCGCTGGCTGCCAACATGGGAATTTCGGAAGCCGATATCCGCAAGACCATGACCGAAAAGCCGCATGACGACGCCGTGCGCGAAGCCTATTCGCTGGCAAACGATCTCGGCATCACCGGCACCCCCTCCTACGTTCTCGGCAACGAGATGGTGTTCGGCGCCGTCGGTGCGGATGACCTGCGCAAGAAGATCGCCAATGTCCGCGCTTGCGGCAAGGCAAGCTGCTCGTAACCGCCATCTTCTTGCCATGCTGGCCTGTTCAGGCCTTGCTGCTTGTGGACACGCCCTCATGACCGGAAAACCCCAGTACCTTGGGGCTTTCCTCATGGAAACCACCGGTCTATAGGTAATCCTCGATCCAGCATGCGGAATTGCGAATGGCTTTACCCCTTTTCGTGCTCAACGGCCCCAACCTGAACGCCCTCGGCAAGCGCGAGCCCGGTATCTATGGCGGCCAGACGCTCGCCGATATCGAAGTGCTGTGCAAGGCTGAAGGCGAGAAGCTGGGTTTTGCCGTCGATTTCCGCCAATCCAACCATGAAGGCGATCTGGTCGACTGGATCCACGAGGCCGGCGACGTCGCTGCCGGCATCGCCATCAACGCCGGTGCCTATACCCACACCTCGATCGCGCTTCATGACGCCATCCGCGCCATCAAGATCCCGGTGGTCGAACTGCACCTTTCCAACGTGCATGCCCGCGAGGAATTCCGCCACAAATCGATGATCGCGCCCGCCGTGAAGGGCGTCATCTGCGGTTTTGGCGCGCAGAGCTATGTCCTCGCGCTCCATGCGCTTTCATCCATCACGACATAAGAAGAACCAGAGGCTCAATCCCATGGCTGACAAGAAACACGGCATCGATCAGGCTCTGATCCGCGATCTCGCCAACATCCTCAACGAGACGGACCTGACCGAGATCGAAGTGGAGCAGGACGATCTGCGCATCCGCGTCTCGCGCGCCGGTACGCCCCAGTACGTTCAGGCACCGATCGCCGCACCGGCCTTCGCTGCACCGGCTGCTGTCGCCGCCACCGCTGCCGTCGCTGCCGCCCCGGCCGACGCCCGCAGCAACAAGAACGCCGTGACGGCGCCGATGGTGGGCACCGCCTACCTGTCGCCGGCTCCCGGTGCGCGCGCCTTCATCGAAGTCGGCGCGACGGTCAAGGAAGGCCAGACCATCCTCATCATCGAGGCCATGAAGACGATGAACCAGATCCCGGCGCCGCGCTCGGGCAAGGTCACCGAAATTCTCGTCCAGGACGCAAGCCCGGTCGAATACGGCGAACCGCTGGTCATCATCGAATAAGGCGGGTCCCATGATCTCCAAAGTCCTCATTGCCAACCGCGGCGAAATCGCCCTTCGCGTCCTCAGGGCGTGCAAGGAGCTCGGCATCGCCACGGTCGCCGTGCATTCGACGGCCGATGCCGACGCCATGCATGTGCGCCTTGCCGACGAGAGCGTCTGCATCGGCCCGCCGCCGTCGCGCGACAGCTATCTGAACATCCACCAGATCGTCGCCGCCTGCGAGATCACCGGCGCCGACGCCGTGCATCCGGGCTACGGCTTCCTGTCTGAGAATGCCAAGTTCGCCGAAATCCTCGACGCGCACGGCATCACCTTCATCGGCCCGACGGCGGAGCACATCCGCATCATGGGCGACAAGATCACCGCGAAGGAAACGGCAAAGTCGCTCGGCATCCCGGTCGTTCCGGGTTCGGCCGGCGAGGTCAAACCGGAGAACGCGCTCGAAATCGCCCGCGAGATCGGCTTCCCCGTGCTCATCAAGGCCACTGCCGGCGGTGGCGGCCGCGGCATGAAGGTCGCCAAGACCGAGGCCGATCTTGAAGAGGCCGTCTCGACCGCCCGTTCCGAGGCGCTTGCAGCCTTCGGCAACGACGCCGTCTACATGGAAAAGTATCTCGGCAAGCCGCGCCACATCGAAATCCAGGTCGTCGGCGACGGCATGGGCAATGCGGTGCATCTGGGTGAACGCGACTGCTCGCTGCAGCGCCGCCACCAGAAGGTCTGGGAAGAGGCCAACTCGCCTGCCCTCAATGTCGACCAGCGCATGAAGATCGGCCAGATCTGCGCCGACGCCATGAAGAAGCTGAAATACCGCGGCGCCGGCACGGTCGAGTTCCTCTACGAGAACGGCGAGTTCTATTTCATCGAAATGAACACCCGTCTTCAGGTGGAGCACCCGATCACCGAAGCGATCACCGGCATCGACCTCGTGCACGAGCAGATCCGCGTCGCCTCCGGCGCCGGTCTTTCGGTCACGCAGGACGAGATCGTCTTCTCCGGTCACGCCATCGAATGCCGCATCAATGCCGAGGATCCGCGCACCTTCGTCCCCTCGCCGGGCACGATCACGCATTTCCACGCGCCGGGCGGTCTCGGCGTTCGCGTCGATTCGGGTGCCTATCAGGGCTACAAGATCCCGCCCTACTACGACAGCCTGATCGGCAAGCTCATCGTGCACGGCCGCACCCGCGTCGAATGCATGATGCGCCTGCGCCGCGTGCTCGACGAGTTCGTCATCGACGGCATCAAGACGACGCTGCCGCTGTTCCAGGACCTCATCGGCAACCAGGATATCGCCAACGGCGACTACGACATCCACTGGCTGGAGAACTATCTGGCCAACAGCACCGACGCCTGAGGCGGCGTCGGTCATGGCAGGGCGTCGCAGCCGGCACCCGGAAATAACCCCGGAACTGCTTCTGCGCGCCTATTCCATCGGGCTCTTCCCGATGGCCGATTCGGCCGACGACCCGGAGCTCTTCTGGGTCGAGCCGGACATGCGGGGCGTCATTCCGCTCGATGACTTCCACGTCTCGCGCAGCCTCGCCAAGACGATCCGCCAAAACCCCTTCGACATCCGCTTCGATACCGCCTTCGACGCCGTGGTCGCCGCCTGCGCGGAGGCAGCGCCCGACCGTCCCTCGACATGGATCAACGCCAAGATCAAATCGCTCTACGGCACCCTGCATCGCATGGGACACGCGCATTCCGTGGAAGCCTGGGATGGCGAAGCGCTCGTCGGCGGCCTCTACGGCGTCTCGCTGGGGGCCGCCTTCTTCGGCGAAAGCATGTTCTCCCGCCGCACGGACGCCTCGAAGATTTGCCTCGTGCATCTCGTGGACCGCCTGAAAGAGCGCGACTTCCGGCTGCTCGACACGCAGTTCACGACGGAGCATCTCAAGACGTTTGGCGCCATCGACGTGCCGAAGATCGAATACGAGGACATGCTGGCCAACGCGCTGGCCTCGCCGCATCTGCCGTTTTAATCTTAATCTTGAGAGCACTCCGCCTGACGCCGATCAGGATCGAAAATGTATTTGCCCGAACTGGTGTCGTCACAACGGTCGATATAGTCGTTTATGTGAGACAACGCCACGAGAGCGACGCCGACGAAAACAACAAAAACAACGGCAAAAGCGATCAGACCATATCGAATGATCTTTAGCACAGTTAGCCGTCTTCCGGCGGCGGCACGTCCGATTTGCCTTTGCACTCGACGAGCCACACGTCATAGACAGGGTGCTCGACGGCGTTGAGGCCGGGGCTGTCGGCGAACATCCAGCCGGTGAAGATGCGGCGGATTTTCCGGTCGAGGGTGATTTCATCGACTTCGACGAAGGACGTCACCTTCTGCGCTTCGGTATCGTCACGGCTGTAGCAGACCTTCGGCGTCACCTGCAGCGCGCCGAACTGGACGGTCTCGCCGATATAAACGTCGAAATTGGTGATGCGGCCGGTGATCTTGTCAATGCCGGAGAAGGCGGCGACGGGGTTTTCGATGCGGGCAGCATGGGACGAAACGGGCGCCAGGGCAAGGCTGACAGCCGCAGCTGCAAGCACGCCCGTCAGGAACCGCCGTCCGGCGTTCACCTTCGAAAATCCTGATGTCATGAAGCCGTCTCCTGCGATCTGAACCGGCGTCGCCGATTGCTTGGAGCTACCGGCGAAATGTGGCCAAATCGGTATCAGTTGCCCGGCGTCCAGGCGTCATAGTCACCCGTCACGCGCGGACGCTCGCCGGCGACCGCGATCGAACCCGGCGGACGGTAGGCCTGCGCCGTGCCGGTGCCGTTCGGGCGGTGCGGCTTCTGCCATTCACGCGCCTGATACTTTTCGTCGGCCGGGGAAACGTCCGTACGGTGGTGCATCCAGCCATGCCAGCCCGGCGGGATGGCGGAGGCATCGGCATAACCGTTGTAGATCACCCAGCGGCGCGTGCGCCCCTCGGAATCCTTGCCGCCACCCTGATAATAGGTGTTGCCGAGTTCGTCCTGGCCGACCTTGGTGCCGAAGCGCCAGGTGTGAAAACGGGTGCCGATCGTCTGACCGTTCCACCAGGTGAAAATCTGCTTGAGAAGGCTCATAGGCTGGCGTCCTTGGCAGGGCCACGCTTGGGATGTGGCCCGAGACTGAATATTTCTTCCGCTTATGGCGCGGCGGGTGCCGAATGTCCAGCGATTCCCGCCTCTTCGCCCACGGCTTTTCGCCGCTGCTCAGCCGCCAAGCGGCTTCTCGTAGACATCCAGCGGCACGCCGGAAACGCTGTCGGCCGTATGCCTGGCCTCGCCGACCTTGATAAAACCGTGCGCCTGATAGAAGGCCACTGCGGCGTCATTGCGCGGGTCGACCTCCAGCAGCATGGCGTTGGCGTCGGGAAAGCAGGTTTCGAGCTCGGCAAACATGTCGCGACCGATCCCCTGTCGCTGGTAGCGCGGCAGTACATAGAGGTTGTGCAGGAAAGCTGTCTTCGGCCGCTCCTTCGACATGGCGACATAGCCCATGCCGGCCAGCTCCCGCCCATTGTCGGCAACGACGAATTCGCTGTCCTTGCGCTCCAGCTTGGCCTTAAGCGCCGGCACGGAATGCCAGCGCGCGGTGATCTCGCTCACCTTGTCGATGCCGTAGAGCGTGTCGTAGGTCGCGTGCCACGTCTCGCCGAGAAGCGCGCTGACTTTTGCCAGATCGCGCTCGGAGGCCGTGCGAACGAAAAACACGGGATTACTCCTCGATGCCGAGCTTGGCCTTGACCAGCGCCTGAACGGCCTGCGGGTTGGCCTTGCCGCCCGTCGCCTTCATGACCTGACCAACGAACCAGCCGGCCAGCGTCGGCTTGGCGAGAACCTTGGCGACCTGATCGGGATTGGCGGCGATGATCTCGTCGACGGCCTTCTCGATGGCACCGGTGTCCGTCACCTGCTTCATGCCGCGGGCTTCGACGATCTCGGCCGGGTTGCCACCCTCGTTCCAGATAATTTCGAACAGATCCTTGGCGATCTTGCCGGAGATGGTGCCGTCCTTGATGAGATCGATGATGCCGCCGAGCTGATCGGGCGAAACCGGAGTCTCTTCAATGGTTTTGCCGTCCTTGTTCAAGGCCCCCAGCAGGTCGTTGATGACCCAGTTGGCGGCAATCTTGCCATCGCGGCCGGCGGCCACGGCCTCGTAATAGTCGGCAATCGCCTTTTCCGAGACGAGCACCGAGGCGTCGTAGACCGAGAGGCCGAGATCCTTGACGAAGCGGATCTTCTTGTCGTCGGGCAGTTCCGGCAGATCGGCCAAAAGCTTGCCGACGAATTCGTTGTCGAACTCCAGCGGCAGCAAGTCCGGATCGGGGAAATAGCGATAGTCGTGCGCGTCTTCCTTCGAGCGCATGGAGCGCGTCTCGCCCTTGCCCGGATCGAAGAGACGGGTTTCCTGATCGATGGAACCGCCATCCTCCAGAATGCCGATCTGGCGGCGGGCTTCGTATTCGATGGCCTGGCCGATGAAGCGGATGGAGTTGACGTTCTTGATCTCGCAGCGCGTGCCGAAACCCTCGCCCGGACGGCGCACCGAGACGTTGACGTCGGCGCGCATCGAGCCTTCGTCCATGTTGCCGTCGCAGGTGCCGAGATAGCGCACGATCGAGCGCAGCTTCGTCATATAGGCCTTGGCCTCGTCCGACGAGCGCATGTCCGGCTTGGAGACGATCTCCATCAGCGCGACGCCCGAACGGTTGAGGTCGACATAGGACATGGTCGGATGCTGGTCGTGCATCGACTTGCCGGCGTCCTGCTCGAGGTGCAGGCGCTCGATGCCGATTTCGATGTCCTCGAAATTGCCCTGACGATCCGGGCCGAGCGAGATGACGATCTTGCCCTCGCCGACGATCGGATCCTTGAACTGCGAGATCTGGTAGCCCTGCGGCAGATCCGGATAGAAGTAATTCTTGCGGTCGAAGATCGAGCGATGGTTGATCTGCGCCTTCAGGCCCAGGCCCGTGCGCACGGCCTGCTTGACGCATTCCTCGTTGATGACGGGCAGCATGCCGGGCATGGCGGCATCGACCAGCGACACATTGGCGTTCGGCGCCTTGCCGAATTCCGTCGAGGCTCCGGAGAACAGCTTCGAATTGGAAAGGACCTGCGCGTGCACCTCCATGCCGATGATGACTTCCCAATCGCCGGTGGCGCCGGGGATGAAGCGTTTCGGATCGGGGGTGCGGACGTCGACGAGGGTCATTTTCGGCTCTTGCTGTGGTGTCTTCGGTGCTGTCTCGGTAGAACATATGGGCAGGCGGCGCAAGGTTTTCAGCGGGTGCGCAGCACCGTCGTTAGCCAAGTCGCAAGGATGGCCGGCTAAAACCGTGTGATGAACACGACGACAGCGCTCCTGACCATTTTCCTTCTCCTCAACGTTGTGACGTTCTGCCTCTTCTGGTGGGACAAGGACGCCGCGCGCAATGGTGGCTGGCGCGTTTCCGAAGCAAGTCTGCTGCAATTCGCCTTTTTCGGCGGCAGCCTCGGCGCCGTTGCCGCGCAACGCCTGCTGCGGCACAAGACGCGCAAGGAGCCGTTTCGCACATATTTGCTGGCGATCCTGATTCTGCATGCCGTTCTTGCCCCCGTGGGGCTCATCTTTGGCCCCACCCTCATCCGCATATTGCAAGCCGGCTGACACCCTTCCGGCCGGCCTGTGTTGACACACGGCACGATTCGTAACTATTATTGTTACATGAAAAGAAACAGCCGCCTTTCCGCCGTGCTCCACGCACTCATGCATATGGCCGAACGCGAGGAGCCGATGACCTCGGACGATCTCGCGCTCTGCCTCGATACCAATGCCGTCGTCGTGCGCCGCACCATGGCCGGGCTTCGTGATGCCGGCATCGTTCAATCCGGCCGCGGCCACGGCGGCGGCTGGCATTTTGCCAAGCCGCTGTCCGACATCTCGCTGCTCGATATCTACAACGCGCTCGGCGAGCCAATCGTCTTCCAGATCGGCCCGGCGACGGACATGCCGGGCTGCGTCGTCGAAAAATCCGTCAACCGGGTGATCGGTGACGCCCTGAAGGATGCCGAGGCGATCCTGATGGCGCGCTTTGCCGCCACGACACTCGCCGATCTCGCCGCCGATTTTCGGGTGGCGGCGAAACATTGCCGGGCCGATACCGGCTGACGGCAGCCAAATCCCAAAACCTGCGTCGAACGCCCTGCAGCCGCCGGGCGAACGGTGCCGCTCGTTCCATCGAAAGGATCCACCATGACCGAAGATGCCATCATCATCGGCGGGGGCTTTGCCGGCCTGTCCGCTGCCATGCAGCTCGCCCGCGCCCGCCGCCGCATCACCATTCTGGACACCGGCCTGCCGCGCAACCGCTTTGCCGCTCATTCGCACGGCTTCCTCGCGCAGGATGGCCGCCCGGGCAGCGACATCCTCGCCGATGCCCGCCGCCAGCTTGCCGCCTACGAGACCGTCACCTTCCGCGATGTGTCGGCCGAAAGGCTGGACGGAGAGCGGGACGCCTTTTCGGTGATGACAGGAGACGGCGGGCGGATCGATGCGCGGCGCGTGCTGCTCGCCACCGGCTTCGAGGATCAGCTGTCCGATATTCCCGGCCTTGCGGAGCGCTGGGGCAAGACGGTGCTGCATTGCCCCTATTGCCACGGCTACGAAGTCGGCGGCGGGCCGGTCGGCGTACTGGCACGCACCTCCGAGGCCGCGCGTTTTGCGGCGGTCGTCGCCGATTGGGGCAATGTCACGCTGTTCACCAACGAAGTCCCGGAGCCGGACGAAAAGGATCTGGCCGTGCTCGAGGCGCGCAATGTGAAACTCCGCCCCGGCCGCGTGACCGCCATTTCGGATGGTCCCGGCGGCCTACTGTCCGTCGAGACCGGCCCCGGCATTCCCACCCTCGTCAAGGCGTTGTTCGTTGCACCCGAAGCGCGGGTGCGCAGCACAATCCCGAATGATCGCGGCCTGAAATTGAAGGAAACGCCCATCGGAAACATTCTGCACACCGACGATATGGGCCAGACCTCACTGCCCGGCCTCTACGCAGCCGGCGACATCGCGCTCGGCGCCGCCAATATCTCGCTCGCCTCGGCCAATGGCGTGAAAACTGCCGTCTTCCTGCACCACTCGCTGATCTGGCCAGCGCATTGACCTTTACGGATTCCCCGACTATTTCGGGGCATCCGTAAATGGAGTTTTGATGTCCAACTCGTCTGAGACCTGCTGAGGGCCCTGCCCGCATCACGCTTGCGCGCAGGGTCGAAAAAACGCTGAACCCTGCCACCTGTCGGTGGCGGATCGTTTTTTCGCGTTCATTCGAACGCCCGACGGACACTCAAGACAATGGACATTTCGCGCGCCGAACAGCGCATTCTTCACCTGCTCGCCCAGGGCGGCAGGATCGATATCGAAAAAGACGACAACCGCAAGATCATCACCGTCGCCTGCATCACGCGGGACGGCTGGCGTGCCGGCGGTCTCGACCTGGAGCTCTTCCGCAAATTGAAGCGCCGGCGCTGCATCGCCTCCTCCGGCGGCAGGCCTTATCGCATCACGCAGCGCGGCCTGGTTCTGGTGCGGTCGCAGCTCGACAATCAGTGAATATGGGCAATGAGAGACGGGAGGCGTGGCGAGAGCCGCGCCTCCTCTAAAACCCGCCCGGTCCGTAGCCGATAGGCTCGTCGGCCACGAGCTGCCGACGCAGGCCGACCGATTCCACGTCGCGGTCGAGACGTTCGGAATAATCGACCGAAAGCCAGTTCACCGAATAGCCGTGCTTCTGGAAGAAGCCGACGGCGGCCGTGTTGCGGGCATGGGTCTGGAGCCGTGCCGCCTCGAAGCCCGCGGCGACGATTTCCGCTTCCATGGCGGCAAGGAGAGCGGAACCAAGTCCTTTCTTCTGCTGGGGCGGATCGACCCAGAGATCGCTGATCTCGTCGTCCAGTGCCTCGCGCGAGGCCCAGCCGGCCAGCACGCCCTCACTCTCGACGACGCTGACCCGCAGCCACTTTTCGGCAAGAAACTGCTGGAAGGCATTGCGGGCATGTTCGCTGCGCACCTGAAGATCGACGACGCCGACGACGGCCTGTCCCCAGGCTCTCACGCCGATCTCGACGAGTTCCGGAACGTCATCCCCACGGGCATTGCGAACAGTGATCATGCATCGGCCCTTTCCCATGCCATGAAAGCATTGCGCAGGCAGCTTGGCGAGGGAGACGAAAGGCTATCCACGGAGATGATAGGGCTGAAAACGAGACCGCCCGGTCTTTGACCGGGCGATCCCTTACTTGTCGCGCAGCTGCACGAGGTCGTTCATCAGGCCTGCCGTCCCGTTGTGGATGGTCAGGCGCTCGACCTTGCCGGCAATGGCTTCGAGAGCCTCCAGCTCCTTCAGCCGCAGCATGACCGGGTTTTCGGCCATCACCTTCGCCGTGTTGAGGAGCGAACGGGTGGCGTTCGTTTCCTCGCGGCGGCGGATGACGTTGGCCTCGGCCTGCTTTTCAGCTGCGACCACCTGGTTCAGGATATCGCGCATCTCACCCGGCAGGATCACGTCCTTGAGCTCGATGGCCGAGACCTCGACCCCGATGGCGGCCATGTCGGCGCGCACCTTCTCGGCGGCTTCCGCATTGACCGTCACCTTGCGTTCCAGGATCTGGTCGAGCGTCAGCGTACCGAGCGTCTGGCGGAAGGCGAACTGCAATGCCCGGTACAGGGCATCTGCGAAGTCCTTCACATCAGACACCGCCTTCAGCGGATCAACGACGCGGTATTCGGCGGAAATGTTCACCCGGATCGTGACCTTGTCACGGGTGAGCAATTCCTGACCGGTCACGTCGAGCGACTGGCGCTTCAGGTCCACCACACGCACCTGGATCGTCTTGCCGACATTCCAGAAGGCGTGCATGCCCGGCTCCAGCATGCGCTGATGCGTTCCGTCGACGAAGAGCAGACCGACCTGACCGTCGTTCACGAGGAAGGCGGTGGTCAGCTCCGTGCGACGGGCGCGCGTCAGCCGGCGCATCAGCTCCGGGTCGATGTCGAGCCGCTCCGTCAGGTCGACACGCGTCTCGGTCCACGGGCCGGCAGCGTTCCAGACCACGAGCTTCTGGTTCGGCGCCAGCACCGTGTAGAGCTCGCCGTCCCGCTCGACGACCGAGATTTCCCGGGCCGTGGTGCGGATGACCGTCAGTTCACGCTGTGCGACCTCCGGCAGACCATCGAACAACGGCTTCTCGTAGGCCGACGCGAAAACCGGCCGGTTCATGTCGTGACGCTCAAGCTCGAGCAGCCCGCGGCGGTTCGGCAGGCTGTGTTCGCCCGCGCCGAAAATGCCGAGAACCGCGCCCTTGTAGAGGGCGAGCACCCGCTCGTTGGCCTTCACGAGGACGCGCTTGCGCCCCAAAATCATATCGAGAAACATCGTCATGGGTCTTGCTCCTTCGGTCATACGCTACGTCACGAACCGATTGTCCTTTCGCTAGGGTTGCTGTTTCATCGGCAGCATTTTCGCCGCCAGTTTCCTTGAAACCTCTGATCGCCCGGGAAACCTGCGGGCGGGGCATGCGAATGCGATGATCCGGGAACCGGCTGACGGCCATCGTCGGCGGGCTTCCGGGAGAGGACCGTGCAGCCTTGCGGCGGGCTTTGGAGCGCGGCTCCATCGCTGGCCGAAAGGCGGCTTGATCGTCACCGGCAACCGGACCGCAAACATCCGGCGTCGGGCTTCCCGAAGAGAGACCTTGCGGCCCCACCCCGGTCTGCCGTCCGCAGTCCGGTCCCCGGACCGGATAAGAGACAGCTTGGAAGGCTGTTTGGAAAAGGATTCGAACCTTTCACAGTCAGAGTAACAATCTGATGCTCTACCACTGAGCTATCCAATGGAGCAGACAACGGGAATCGAACCCGCGACCTCCGGGCTTCTCGTCCGGCGCTCTACCACTGAGCTAGGTCCGCAAACGGTCTTTCTGGTGCGGGGCATCCGTACACGACGACGGCAGGGCCGCCTCGCGCGGGAGGAGCGGAAAACTCCATCCGTTGACATTCCGCACCGCCTGAACGACCGGGAGGGCGCGTTTATTCGCGTAATGGAAAAGGTTCAAGCCGAAAATGGCACGCACACGTTTCCGTAACGGCAAGTGTTGCCGCTACGACACAACTTTGCGGATGGGCAGTTTATGAGGCGGAAGCGCTCCTTACCACCACTTGGCCGGCGTGAAGCGGCCGGCGGCCTGCTCGATGACATGGGCCGTCTTGAAGAGGCTTTCCTCGTCGAAGGGCTTGCCGATGAGCTGGAGGCTGAGCGGCAGGCCCTTGTGATCGAGACCGGCGGGAACCGACAGGCCCGGCAGGCCGGCCATGTTCACGGTGACCGTGAAAATGTCCTGCAGATACATTTTCACCGGATCCGACGCCAGATCCTCGTCGGCGATGCCGAAGGCCGACGACGGGGTGGCGGGCGTCAGGATCGCATCGACGCCGGCATTGAAGGCCAGTTCGAAGTCGCGCTTGATCAGGGTGCGGACCTTCTGGGCTTGCAGATAATAGGCGTCGTAGTAGCCGGCGGAGAGAACATAGGTGCCGATCATGATGCGGCGCTTGACCTCGGTGCCGAAACCGGCAGCGCGGGTCTTTTCGTACATGTCGACGATATCCTTGCCATCGACGCGCAGACCGTAGCGCACGCCGTCGTAACGGGCGAGGTTCGACGATGCCTCGGCCGGGGCCACGATATAGTAGGCCGGCAAGGCGTATTTGGTGTGCGGCAGCGAGATGTCGACGATCTCGGCACCGGCGTCTTTCAGCCAGGCGATCCCCTGCTGCCAGAGCGCTTCGATCTCTTCCGGCATGCCGTCGACGCGGTATTCGCGCGGAATCCCGATACGCATGCCCTTCAGCGACTGGCCGAGCGAATACTCATAATCCGGCACGGGGATTGCTACGGACGTCGTATCCTTTAGATCAAGGCTTGCCATGGACTTCAACATGATCGCGGCATCGCGCACGTCGCGGGCGATCGGGCCGGCCTGATCGAGCGAGGAGGCGAAGGCGACGATGCCCCAGCGCGAGCAGCGTCCATAGGTCGGCTTGATGCCGACGGTGCCGGTGAAGGCGGCGGGCTGGCGGATCG
>NZ_CAMLFY010000105.1 GCF_946479415.1 uncultured Shinella sp.
ACTTCATGCCTCAGAGCACTGCCCTTCAGAAGGCGCGCAGAAATTCGCGCTTACGCCCATCATGTTTTTCATGAAGAGCGCTTGGAATACGAAGAGGCCTAGGGTGAAGCCCGCGATGTACTCGATGATGATGTCGATCCACATTGGGAGGCCGAGTACCGCCGTGATCGCGGCGGCAATTATGATGCCGGTGGCATCGCCTGCTACGCAGTGAATGGTGGACCCGATGCCCTGCTTCCACAGTGGCTTGATGAACTCTTCATGGGTTCCGGGCGCAGGCTCTTTGTCAGCCAGAACGTAAAGGAGCAGTCCAACTGGACCGAGGTAGAGCGTGACGAGGATGAAGCCCCACTTCATCACGGCCGGTTCTGGATTGTTCCTGAATTGATCCCAGGCAACATATGCCGTGCTCAAGCCTGAAAGGACGAACCAGATGAAAAGCAGGTAGTCGATGGGCTGAATAAACACAGTGCACTCCATGTCCGTGAGAATCATGACATGGAGCGCACCGTACCGATTCCTAGTGTTGGAAGGTCAAGGGCGGCGCCCCTATTTTGGACCCTCCATTTCTTGGACATCCCAACCCCGTCAAGCCAAAAGGAACCATAGGTACGCCGGTGGAGCGGGGGCAATAGCTTACCGAGGGCTATCAAAATGACAGAAACCGCTTCAAGCTCAAACCCGCCGACAGAATGTAAGGCGGCATAGCGAGTGAATAGTGACCACAGTTCAATTGCAAAATACTTGGTCTAGCGCCTGCGCAGGTCAGCCTCTGTATTAACCTCTCCGACAGCTCTGGCAACACCACTTTATCTCTCTTCGCCAGCACAACGTGAAGAATGAGATCCGGTCGTGCCAAACGATCCGCGTAATTCTCGATGTTAAGTTGCGCCCAGGCTCTCCTGAGATCAGTAAGCTCAATATCCGGTTCAAGGCTCTCTCGAATTGATCGCGTGGCACGGCCGGTCCAAACCATATCCGCGAGGCTTCCTGCCGCCAGAAACAGCGAGGCCTTAGAAACGGTCGCGTCGTGCGCCGCGATGAGGCCTGCGACCCAGGAGCCCAGGCTCATACCGAGAACAGAAATCTCTCTGTAGCCTTCACTCTTTAACCAACGAATGAGTTTGCGCCCATCCCATACCCCCTGCCTTATCGATTGGATCGTTCGACCGAGATTCGCGCTAAGCATGTAGTCGGCGTGCGTGGACCCCGGACGGCTGCGCTCGAGGTGATACGGCATAGCAATTTCCACAACCGTTATGCCTCGCTTGGAAAAGAACCTAGCAAGCTGATTATTCCGCGCACTTGCATTCCAATGGTGAAAAACCACCATCGCTCGGTCGAGCGATCCACTCTCGGTGATCCTCGCCCAAACGACATTATTCTCGTCGATGTCGGTCAGGGTGTCCGATGGAAACTTGAGCCATCCATCTCGCCGTTTAAAACCTTGATCGCTCCTAGTCGGCTCATCGAAGAAAGTCTGATCAGCCACGGCTTGGTCGGCGAGAAGACAAAACTCCTCGATACTCCCGATCTTCGCAGCGCCTGAAAAGGCCCGTTCCGCGTCGAGCGCGAAAACCGTTGCTTTCTTGCCTTCCTCACCGCGCTTTGCCCGCCGCTCATCCCAACGATCAAGCCAATTATGAAACATTCAGATTGGTCCCTACTTCACTCGCCCGCCAACGGCCGAACGCCGGATCAAACAGGCCGTAAAGCGCAAGAAGCACTCCAAGGCCCAAAAGGATCGAAAAACCAGAAAAAGCACCGATCAACAAGTAGCCTGCAACGAGCAACGCTACGACCGTCGACATCTTCCACAAAGGTACACGAAACCGGTTTCCGATACCCAAACCGATGGCGCCAAACAAAAAAACGATGCAGGTGGAAATAACGACAAGAAGGCTGCTGTAGTGCGTCGGCATTCTATAGCCGATCGTGCCGCTCAGATTGTCGAGCCCAAAAATAGCCGCTGACATATCTCTGATCAACCAAGCCGCAATATTCTCGCCGGCCGACGTCAGGTACGAGCTTTGGCCCTTCATGCATATGGCGACCAAAATCCCCAAAACAGTACACCTGAAAATTCCCCGGATCAGGGTCAGTCCGACTTCGTTGAGCTGGGATCGGCAATCCACCTCAGGTCGCGTTTCCAGTTTCTTTCTGATTTTGCAAAAATCATAAGCGATCGTGTAAAGCAAAATGAGGCCTGCAAAGAAAATATAGAAAGAGATCGCCATGTACAAATATGCAATCCCTGTGAATAGCATCGCCTCCGGCACTGATATGACATCAGGGCGCACGATCGCTAATTTTCCCCAGTCCATGGCATATTCGCCGCCGCCTTTCATTAGCGGGATCAAACACACTTCGATCCACTGAACAATCCCAGCGAATACAAAGCAAACCAGAAAAACCGCCCAATAGGTAGAGGAAGAGCTTTCTACGTTGCGCGCCCAAGCATCGTGGGAGTCCGTCCCGTCGGCCTGCGCGACAAGCTTCAGACGCCCCTCGAATTTCCAGAAGGCCAGAAGCTCTATCACGAACACGAAGAATAGTGGCAGGAACACCATGAAGACGAATGTCCAATTTGGCGCCCAGAGAAACCCGACCTGCTTAACGACCCCGTCCATTCGGTCGTAACTCGCGCTGTGAACCCCCGTAACATAGGACAAAAACCCAAGAGCGGTGGCGCCCGCAAACACCGCCGCTGGCAAATTCAAGGGAGAGCCGGAGCTAAAAAGCGCCTCTGATCTCATCGCCAAACCCAAACGCCGAACTGGCGTCTTGGCGTCCGCATCCCCTGCCAACCCTACCGAGGGCATCGTCTCATCAGGGGCGGTCGCATTTTGTGCTATATCTGGGGCTTCCGGTGCAACGCTGCTTCTGGCTTTCCTCCCGTCTCGCCTCTTGGCCGTTAATCGAGATTGGGCCTCACTCAACTCCATCTGCCATTCGCTGGTTGCGACCGGATCATCGCACCCAAAAATCCTTGCCAGCCAACGAATGTTGGCGGTGCTGATTCCCTTGTCGTTCTCTTGAAACCAAAGTTGCACCGTGCGCAGGTCGATCCCAATCCGGTTGGCATCAATCTGTGAAATCGCCTCTGCAAGTAGCTCCGGCGTCCATGGTCCTGCTGGAAATCCATCGCTGCCAAGCGGCCGTCCCGCTCCGGCCGCGGCCGTTCGTTTGAATAGTTCTTTGAAATCACTCCCGTCCTTCGGCGGAGGGAGAAAAAACTTTCCGTTGTTCAACAAAGACTTAGTGGCTCGCGTTTCGTTTCGTTTCGCTAGATTTCGTATCTTGTCGTGCCTTCGTTCCCAAATAGAGGCCTGTTCCCCCCGCAACAGATCCCACGATTACGCAGGCTGTTTTCGGTCGACGGTCATTTGTTTCGATGAACCCCCCTCAACCGATCATGCGGCGCGCCGCGGTACTTGGCAGCCGATTGTGTTTTCTCGTGGTCCAACGCGTGTGTGGAAATTCGAGAAGGTGTCATTATTATGGAACGAAATATGGGCAAGCCTTTGCGTGGTCAGACAGTCCTGGTCACCGGCGCGTCGGGCGGCATAGGGGCGGCAATCGTGGAGCGCCTCGCCTCGGAGGGTGCGCGGCCAATCATCCACTATTGCCAGGACGAGGATGCGGCGGAGACACTATTGGCCCGTATTGGTGGCGACGGCTTGATGGTGCAAGCCGATCTTTCGACTTCGGAGGGGCCATGCACATTGTGGCGGAAAGCGGTTGCTTTCGCGGGACGTATTCACGGTGTCATTAACAATGCGGGTATCCGTACCGAAATTCCGATAGAGAATTCAGCCGCGGCCTGGAAGGCCGCATGGCAAATGGAGTTTCAACTCAATCTCTTTGCTGCGGCCGATCTCTGTAGGGAGGCGATCAGGCATTTTCGAACCGAGGGTGGTGGGCGCATCATTAACATGGCAGGCCAAGCCGGTCAGCGTGGCTCCGCCGCCGACATACTGCCTCATGGCGCGACCAAGGCCGCGCTCATCAATCTCACCAAATCCATCGCCTCAAGCTTCGCTCGTGAGGGGGTGATAGCGGTGTCTATCGCACCTGGCCTCGTCCGAACGGAGATGGCAGAGAAATACATCGCCGCCCATGACAAGGGAGAAGCTGTAGGGGACATTCCAATAGGGGATATGGCCGAAGCATCCGAAATAGCTGAACTTGTCGCGTTTTTGTTGCGTCACTCTCAGGAGTCGCTCAACGGTGCCACCCTCGATGTCAATGGCGGCAGCTATATTCGCTAACCCGGGATAGCAACCAGAAGCAGTTTCAGCAAATCCGCGTGAAGCCGAAATCATTCATCGGCAAGCGCGAGCGTGACCTCTTTCCGGACCTTTTTCGCCGCCCGCTTCTTCGCGGGAGAGCTTTTGAATATGGTCAAGATCTTCTCGATAGATTGGTCTGCCCCGGCCTTTCGTAGAGCGCTTGCGTCCAACGCCGATTTAAAGTCCGGAGCTGGACTTGTGCAGGACGGGTCGCTGTTCTGGCCGGGGCGCGGGGTCTCATTGGCACCCTCGGGCAGTTCATGAAATTGCTCGGGTTGCAATTGACTCGGCGGCTTCCTGAGAACCGCCGAGCTATTCGCAGCAAATTTTGCTCCGGGTATCGATATGATCTGCGAAGCGCTGACAGGAGACGGCCCAGCCTCTGGTACTTCGAACTCGAAATTGCCAACGCCTTCAACCGACGTTTCCTTTGATGGCGCTCGCATCTGCAGCCATGCGCGCTTCGTAAGCTCCTTATCAGCATAATAGAAATTCCGTACGCCCAATATCGGCTGCTGATTTCGGAGCTTGATGATGCATCGTGTCTCGTTCATCGAACCCAATTCATCGGGGCGCATCAGGGGCCGCATCGCAGTCTTGTGGGACATCGTGGCACCCTTGCGATCGAACAGAGTCACGCCGGTCGAAACGGCCTTATCGACCGTAACTTCCTTCCGCTCGCCGAGAAGCTGGGACACATAGCGCTGATCCTCCGGGTCTTGCGCGCCGAGGAAGATCTGAGCGCGGGCGGAATTCACCAGCGTCTGCCGGCCTTCGCGGGTATAGACGTTGTCGATCGAGCGCAGCGACTGCACGAAGAACCAGCAAGGTATGCCATAGCCGCCAAGGACCGTCGCGACGGTCAATGCGTTTTCCAGCTTTCCCAGATTCTGGAACTCGTCGAGCAGGACCAGCACGCGGCGCTCGCCGCGCTTCATCATGTTGCGCGACATGTAGTCCATGAACTGGACCATCAGCACATTGAAGATCGGGCCGATTGAGGCGATCTGCTGGATACGGAAATCAAGATAGAGGCTCATGTTCTCGCGGCGCATGGCCCGGATGTCGAATGTCGATCGCGCCGTCGCGCGCAGGATTCGATTGTTCTTGAACGGTCGCACCGCTGCGGCGAGCGAACCATAGACACCGTCGAACTGCTTGCCGGCCATGACGGCGAAGCGGGCGAGGGTGGTATAGGTGAAGGGGCTGATCCAGGCCGCGCGAAGATCGGGATTGGCAACCTCCTCGAGCCATTCGCGAAGCGGCTGATCGCCGCCCTCGACGACATTGAGAACCGTTCCGAGGTTCTTGTCCTTGTCGAGAATATCCGGGTTTTCCAAGACCCAGGAGGTGACGCCGGCGAATAGGGCGCGGGCGTCGGAGATCCAGTAGGCATCGCCCTTCGGCGTCGGCAGCATCGCGGTGGCAATCGAATTGATATCGATATCGCGCTGGTCGGGATCGATGGCGACGAAGTCGAGCGGATTATAGCATTCGGTGTCGCCGTTTTCGTCGGCCGGCGAGAACCGCAGCACGCGCGAGAATTTTGAGCGAAAACCGGCCGTAGCCTCATAGGTCTCGCCGCGCATGTCGAGCACGACGATGCTGTCCGGCCAAAGCAGGCAATTCGGCACGATAAGCGAGGCGCCTTTGCCCGACCGGGGCGGGCCGATGACGAAACCGCCCACGTCATCGCCGTCGATCCAGAGCTTCTTGCCGCCGAACAGCATCGGCTTCAGGAACCGCCGCCGACCGGAGCCGCGCTGCGTGAAGCCGCCCGGAACCTTGATCAGGCTCCCGCCGATCCGGCCGACGAACACGCCACCGGTGCGCGTTAGGCCCAGGGCGCGCGCCTCCAGCGGGCTAAGAAACCGGGCGTCGGTCGACTTCTTCTTGCCCGTCATGGCGGCGACAAGCATGGCGCCGCCAGCAAGCAGACCAGCCGCGGCCGCTATCGCCGGCCGATGCCAGTCGCCGGCGGCGAGATCGAGGCGTGCTGCCTTGTAGGACGCCAGCATATCGTCCTGCAGGGCCCGCAACATCCAGGTTGAATTGTCGAAGGCATAATAGAGACCGGCATAGGCGAGGGACGCGACGAATGCGGCCGCAGCCCCAGCGATGACCAACCCGAACAGCAGGATCGCCGGATTCATAGCGTGTCGCCCTTGGTGAAGACGATTTCCGAAACGACGCGTCGGCCGTCCGGAAGGCGCGTCAGCTGGACGACTACGGGAATGACCTCCTTCAGGTAGTCGATGATCTCCTGCTTTTCGAGCACAACGCCGCTCTGCATCACCATCAGCGCCAGACGGTCATAGGCCGAACGCGCCGAGTTGGCGTGGACCGTCGTCAACGAGCCGGGGTGGCCGGTATTGATCGCCTGCAGGAAGGAAAACGCTTCGGCGCCGCGCAGCTCACCCAGCATCAACCGATCCGGCCGCATGCGCAGCGAGGCTTCGAGCAATTCTTGCGGCGTCACCTTGGCACGCCCCTGGTCGCCCTTGGAGGCCAACAGCGTGACCGTATTCGGCGTGATCGGCTTCAGCTCGCGGGTGTCCTCGATGGTGACGATGCGTTCCTCGTCCGGCACTTCCTTCAGGAGTGCATTGAGGAAGGTGGTCTTGCCGGTCGACGTGCCGCCGGAGACGGCGATCGAAACCCGCGATCGCACGGCCGTCCGAAGAAACAGCATCGCGTCGACATCGCCCTGCATCATCGCGGCAAGCTCTTCCTCGGCCGGCGAAAGCGTGAGCTGGCGTCCGACCTTGGTGTCCTCGAACGCACCGCGGTCTTTATAGACGTCCAGGCCAATGTCGTGGATCACCTGCTTGCGGATCGAGATGGCGCCACCATCGGGTGCAGCGGGCGGCAGGACGCATTGGAAGCGCTCCCCGGTCGGGAGCGACGCCGACAGGATGGGATGCTCGTCGTTGACGACCTGGTTGGTGGAGCCGGCGACGCGCTCGCTGAGCGTCCTTATCCATTCGGCAGAGAACTGCGCATCGACGACACGCTCCATGCCGCCGACGCCGAGACGTTCAACGAACAGCTCGCCCGGCCGGTTGACCGAGATTTCCGAGACGTGCTCGTCCGAGAGAAAAGGCTTCAGCCGCTCCAGCGCCTTGTCGAGAAACGGAAACTGCTTCATTTGTAAACCGGGGCCACCGGATAATAGGGCGTCGGATCGACGTTGCGGCGGATTTGCCCGCCGCGCTTCAGCCGCATCATCTCCTGCCGGATCGGATCGGAGTAGAAGACGGAGAAGTCGAGATCGCGGCGCAAATAGACGACGATCGACTCGCCTTGGGCGACATAGATCGTCGGCGGGATCTTCGAGCTTTCCTTGAACGCCTCATTGGCGATGTCCTGAAGGACCGCCGATGACTTCTCCGCGGCGATCGAGCGTGCCTCGGCGGCTGTGCGGCTGGGCTCGGTCGTGATCGTCGTGACCGCACCGGTGATCGGATCGACCGTCGAGATCGAACGGGCGCTTTCCGTCGCCGTGTCGCCGAGCGCCGAGACATATTCCGCCGCGCCGCCGATGACCGACAGCATGATCGCGGAACCGAAGCGCTCCCAGAAATGCGTGTCGATCTCGCCGGTCAGCCCGGCGCGGCCGAGACGGTCGGCGCCGGGCGACGCGATCTCGACGGAAAGGCCATCGGAGCGAATGACGCGGGACCAGACGACGAAGATGCGCTTCTGGCCGCGCGCCAGGCCGGACTTGTATTCCCCGATCAGCCGGGAACCTTTCGGTATGAGGACGCGAGCGCCGTCGAGCGACCGAACATCCTCGCGCACGACGGCGCGCACCATGCCCGGCAGGTCCGTGTTGATCGCTGTCTCCAGGAACCCTCGAATCATCGTGCCCTGTGCGACGAGCGCGTCGGTCCGGTCGAAGCGTGTTGCCTTGACGATGCCGGCGGTCTGCTTTTCCGACTGCGCGAGGAACGCCTTGTTGGCGTCGCTCTCCGCGCCGGGAACCGCGACAAGCTGACCCTCATCGGCGATCGTCACCGACTGGTCTCCGGCCGACAGGCTTTCGCGGCCGGAACCGTCGACGATGATCTGTTCAGAGCGCAGCCGTTCCCAGCGCGCCTTCTCTTCATCTTCCAGGCGTTTGGCCTCCAGCGCGGCAAGCCTCGCATCCTCTTCGGCACGCCGGCGCGCTTCTTCCGCCCGAAGCCGCTCCTCCTCGGCGCGACGACGCGCCTCTTCGATCTGGTGCAACTTTTCGAGATCGTCACCCTGATTGACGGTGACGTCGACAGTAGCGGAGTCCACCGGCTTCTTCTCTTCGACCGGAATCTGCACCAGGTTCGGATCGGCCGCCTGTTTCACCGGCTCGTCGGGGAAATCGCGGATGCTGGAGTTCGACGTCTCGAAGGTCTCGCCGGTGCCCTCAGTCAGATTGGAGGTCTGCGGGCCGGTCGGCCAGTTAACATAGGCGAGGATGCCGGCGCCGACGACAAGCAGGAGAGGGAGGGCGAGCTTGCCCAAGCGACCGTTGCGGTCGCTCGCCACGCTGCTTTGCCCGTCGAGGTGGTCGAAATCGATCTTGCTCATCGCTGGCGCTCCTCTTTGCTGCCGAGGCGCTTCGGCCCGTAGGCGTCTTCGATGAGATCGAAGGATTGGCGATTGGCCTGCCGATTATAGAGGCACAGCCACTTGTCGCCGGCGCGCAGCGTGAACTGCGCCGCGATCTTGTCGACCACCACGTATTTGCCCTGGGTGCGCAGGTTGACGAGCGATTCCTGACGCTTGCCCTCGACGACGAAAATGGCGGGGATTTCGTCGGGGAATTCCAGATACATATGCGTGCCGTCGTCGAAAGCGACACGCGGCTTCAGGCTGGTATCGCCCTTGAACACATAGTCGTAGTTCAGACGGCCTGGATCGAGATCCTTGAGCAGCGGATCCTTGGCGCTTTCCTGTGCGGCGGCCAGCAGCCGCGCGTTGACGTCCTCGTCCGGATATTTGAACCGCACCTGGAATGCCGCGCGCAGGTCGGCCGCCGCCGAGCCTTTCAGCAGCAAGGCATAAACGCGCTGGTTGGTGACGATGTTGACGTTCGTTTCGGCATTCTCGCGCAACGGCTTCACGAACAGGATGCCGGAGCCCTTCTTGGGGACGATCGACCAGCTGGCCGTGTCGCCGGCCGAGATCGTCTCGATCACCTCGGAGCTGCCGAGCTGGATCATCGTCGAGACGCCAAGCCCCGCCGGCACGGTCACGACGGAATTATTGTTGAAGGTGATGTAGCGGATGCGAGGATCGGCCGCCGTGGATGTGATCGCTGTGACGAGCAGCGCGAGCGTTGCGAGAGCAAGGAAGGATTTCCGCATCAGCGTGCCGCCTTGTCCGCCGGCAGGACTTCGGGCAGCGATTCCTGGTCGCGCCTGTATTCGACGACCTGAAAGCCGAGAGGATTGTCGAAGCGATATTCGTTCTTCAGCGGCGCCGTCGTATAGCGGAAGCGGACCACCGAGACCCAGTGCTCGCGGCGAAGGGTGTTGTCGCGCCGCGTCTCCGTCGAAAAGCGCACGGTCGCCGTGGAGGCGTTGAGGAACGAGACCGACTTGATGGTGACAGCGATGCGCGTGTCGCGGCCGAGCACCTTGTCCTTCGACTGCGGGTTCGACGGCTCGAACTCGTGTCGCAAGTCCGCCGAGGCCTGACCCGTCGAATAGAGTTGGGCGAGATCGTAATTGTCCTTCAGTGCCCGAGGATCGTAGGTCTCGCGCGCGCGGATGTAGCGCACGATGTTCGCCGTCTTGATCGCGTCGTTTTCGGAAAGCTTGCTCTCGTTCAGGGACCGGGCGACCTCGACGAAGCCGGTGGTCTTGTCGGCGATCACCACCACGGCCTCGAATTGCTTCAGAGGAACGAGAAGGTTGAGGGCCGAGAGGCTGAGCATCGTGGAGATGCCGGCGACTGTCGCAACCGTCCAGGCAATTTTCCGTGAGCGGCGCTCCTTGCGATAAAGCTCCGCCTCCCAAGAGGCGCCGGCTTTCCAGTAGGCGGTCAGGTCGATCGGCGGAGTTTGAGGTGTGTGTTCGGTTGGATCTGCGTTGCTCATTTGGGCTTCCGATAAACCGCCAAGTACGACGGAATTAAATATAGTTTATTCGTCAGGCCGAGCGATCACCTCTACCGGCCAAATCGGTGCTGAGGTGAGGGCTGGTTTGCCTGGATTACTGGAGCGCGTTCAGCTCCGTGGCGCAGTCGTCCGAAGAGCTAGCTGCACCACTTCATCAGCGTTTTCTTCGACGCCGTATTGGAGAAGTAGAAAGAGCGATCATCCTTCACCTCGATGCGGACCGTGTCGGGGTCACCGTCTGATTCATCAGAGCCAGCCTCGACCCATAGGACATCGAGAACATAGGAATTGCCCTCGTTTTTGACGGATAGAACCTTCCCGGCGGTCTTGTTGGCGCCAATCCCCTTGTCCTCGATATAGATAAACGCGGCGGCCGCGGCTTCGCAGCCACCTTCGACCGGTGCATATGCGCCGGTCAGCACAGGCAGGATCGAGCTTGGCGATTGGGACCATGCCGTTCCGGGGAGCAGCAGGCCGACCGCAGTCATGGTCGAGGCGATTTTCTTCATGGAGAAGTTTCCCGCTCAGAATCCGAACATGCTGCCGACGCTTTGTGCATATCCGGCCAGCGTGTTGTAGAGGTCGATGCAATATTCGGCGAACGGTTTGAAGAAGATGACGGCGCCGATGAAAAGCAGGACGCCGAGACCTCCGCCCTTCTTGGCCTCGGCGCGATCGTTGTCTGCCATCTCTTCGTTGAGACGGTTTTGCGCGTCCATGGCGGCGAAGCGCCGACGGTCATCTTGCCAAGGGTGATCCACGGCTATTCTCCTTCGGATAAATTATAGTTACCAAGAATGCGCATAAGAGACTACCCTAAAGTTGCCCATTCTTTTCGGTTTCTCGCTGGATTGCGCGGGCTCGAGCTGCCTGAACATCCGTCGATGTGCGGCGACGACCAAGGCCGGCACGCAGGAGCCGAGCGCGTCCGCTGACCTGGCGTTCAGCATAGGCGACCGAACGCCGGCCGCCGATAAAGGCGGAATCGCCTTGCCCCAAAACACTGCCTCCAACGATGGATGCGGCGAAGGAGGGGATGAAGCGAAAAACGACGATCCCGAGCAGGCAGACGATCACGAACGGAGCGACATAGGAGAGCTTGCTTTCCGTAGCGGTATTGTTGGCCGTGTTGATCGCCAGTTCGATGAGTTGGTAGAGGAAGGCGAGGAACGCCATCATCAAGGTCTGCGTCACCATCAGGTTGACCATCAACAAGAGCCAGCCGTCGGTAAAGCGGAAGGTCCAGCGGTAGAGCGCCAGGATGATGAACACCGGCGCCAGTGCCAGGGTGATGAACAGCATCAGCTTGGCGGCGAGAATCGCGGCCGCTGCGACGGCGATGAAGATCATCGCGACGACAAAGACGATCGCACCGATCAGAGCGCCGACATATTCGAAGGTGCCGGTCGCCACCTGCTCGTAAATCTTACCTGCGGTCTCAAAGACGGCGTCTAGGATCTTCACCACGCCCGTCGTGTCGCCCGTGCCGCCATCGAGCGCCCCACCCGAGCCAGCGATCGACTCGATGATCGTGTCGGAAATCAGATTGGGGACCTCCTGGACGAGCTTGTAGAGCGTGGCGGAAAATGCGCCCCAGTTCGTCGCCATATAGTAGATGAAGAATGCGCGGCCGAGCCGCCAGGCCGCCTCCGGCACGGAGAAACCGTCGCGGCCGGCGAGGATCATATAGCCCCACCAGAGAACGTAAAGCGTCAGCATCGACCCGAACAGGACATTCACCTGTAGCGCGAGACCGTCATAGGCGTTCTTGATAAACGTCTCGCCGATGGCGTCGAGCTTGGAAAAAATGTCCGAGATGATCGTGGTCGCCGCCATTCGCCTATTCCTTCAGGACGGGGGCGAAGACGTCGTTGACCGGCATGGCCGGACCGCACAGGTCATCGGCCTCGGCATATCCCGAGATCGGCGGGCAGGGGGCCTTCTTCTCACCTTTCGTCTGGCAACCGACGAGCAGGGCGAGACCGGAAAGCATGATGGCAACGGGCATTCTCATGCGGCCTCACTTGAACGGGTTGACGTCTTTGTATTGCAGCATCTTGGCTGTCTCCGACTGCTGGGTCAGCCGCATCTGCATTTCGGTGTTCAGAGCCGAGACCGCGCCGTTCGAGACGCCGATCAACTCGTTGATGGTGCGCGCCGTCTCCAGCTGCATGCGGGTGTTGGCGTCGACCGAACCCTTCACATCTTCGGCCGAGCCGATCTGGCCGGTGGCCGACTGCAACGACTGCTCGCGCTGCGACACGCCTTTGGTTGCCTGCTGCGTCAGCGCCGAGAGCAGCGCCACCGTATTGACGGCGCCGGAAAAGGCATTGTTCATCGCCCCGGCATCCTCGCCTTCGACGATCGCCTTGACCTGTTTCACCAGCTGCAGGCCGTTGATCAGCGTCGCCGCGATATTCTGCGCGCCTGAGCCAAGTCCACCGAACGACAGCGTGCCGCCGTTCATAATCGAGCTGAATGACGGTGCGGCCGAGACCGACATGTTGCCGCCGAGGCCGGTCGAGGAAATCCCCATCGAGCCGTCGCGACTACCGGAGAGCGCGCCGAGGATCTCCTTGGTCTTTTCGAGGATGTTGGTGTTGGTCTTCATGATCTCGCCGGTGTTTTCCGCGTTCTTCCTGGCGATCGCGAGATTGGTGTTATCGATCACCGGTATGTCGGCGAGCGCCGGCGTCGAGAAGGCGAGGGCGGCGGAGACGATGAGCAGCTTGTTCATGGGAACCCCCTTAATCGGCCGCGTTGGCGGCGTTCTGGATGGAAAGAAGATTGTTGCCGATCGCGCCATCCGTCCCGCCCGATGACATGACCGAGGTTTCCGCATCGGCGCCGGCGACCACGGCGCAGCTCGGCCAGTCCTCACGCGGCACCTTCATCTGTTCAAGGATGACCGGATCGCAGCTGTAAGGATTGACCTTGGAGTCGGATTTCAGGGTCTTGGCTGTTTCGGACGTCTTCGAAAGCCGCATCTGCATGCGCGCCTGCAGCAGCTCGTTGAACAGGTTGCGGGCCATGATCAGGTTGTTCAGCAGTTCGGCGTTGACGGCGCGGGCCTGCGTGTTGTCGTCCCAAGCATCCTGGTAGATCTCCGACGCGCCGACCGAGGCCGACAGCGCATCGATGCGACGGCCCGCCTCCTGGACGCGTGCGGTGCTTGCGTCGATCCCCGAAACGGCACGGTCGACCGCGCCGGCCGCCGCTCTGTTGGAACTGCGGGTCGCTCCGGAACCGTAATCGACATAGGATTTATAGGACGGCGAGGAGATGTCCTCGATGTTCGAGCCGCCGGCGAATGAATTAAACCAGCCATGGTTCCGGCCGACCTTGCCGGCCCAATTCTTCTGCTCCGCCGCCGTCGAGCCGTTATACCAGGACGCGAGGCAGGCATAGTCGGTGCTGCCGCACTTGTTGACGCCCATGCCGAGGTATTTGACGCCGCCCTCGATATTCTCCTCGTTGATGTCTCGGTCGAAGCCCATGCCTTTGCCGGTCCGCTTCGTCAGCTGCATCACGCCCTTCACGCCGGTCGGCGAGCCCGAGCAGGTCGAGATGCCGGATTCCGCATGCGCAACGGCCAAAGCAAGGCCAACCGGAACATTGTACTTTTCCGCATAATGCTTGATCAATTCAACGTTCTTGGCATCCTCCTTCACCGCCTGCGCCGGCGAACGGTAGAGACGGCGGTTCTTTTCCTTCTGGGAGATGTTGCAGTTCGTCACCGTTTGCTCTTCGAGCTGGTCGGATTGTGTTTCGGTGTCCTGCTTGGAATGTCCTTCATCCTCCGCCCGCTTTTCCTTCACATCGTCGTCGATGACCGGAATGTCGGCGAATGCCGCTGGCGCCGGTGCGGTGACGAGCGCGGCAGAAAGCAGGAGCAGGATCGTTCTACGCATCGGCCGCCTCCGGAATGGTCCAGCCACAGAAATGAGGGAGCCACGCGGCCGGCTCGTCGCCATAGGTCTCGCGCAGCGTCTGGCACTCGCGCACCGTCTCCGGCCGCCCGGACAAGACCTTCACCAGGTCGGGCATCGCCGATAGATCGAGCCGCGCGATCACCGAGTCCTGGGCGTGCTTGATGAGGAAGGTGCGGCTCGTCTTGTCTGCCTGCTTCACGAAGCGGAATTCCTTTTCCGACAGGCCGAACGCCTTGCGGTAGCTCTCCTCGTCGGCCGACGCATTCGGGAAGAAGATGTTGGTCATCGTCTGTTCGATGATCGTGTTGCGCAGGTCGGAACGCACCACGTCGGCGGCCGACTGTGTGCCGAAGCCGACTATGCCGTTCATCTTGCGGATCGTCTTCAGCCAATCCTTGATGAAGCCGGAGAAGACCTCGTCATCGAGCAGGCGCCAGCCTTCGTCGAGGAAGATCATCGAGGGGCGGCCGTCGAGGATCTCCTGAATACGATGGAACATATAGAGGAGCGCCGCCGAGCGCGTGCGCTTGTCGGACAGGATCTCAGTCATGTCGAAGCCGATCACCGAGCCGGCAAAATCCAGCCTGTCGGTCGGGTTGTTGAACAGCCAGCCCTTGTCGCCCGTCGTCCATTCCTTCAGCCGGTCGGCGAGATCGCCAATGCCGGATCGCATCCTGCCGCGAAGCGCTTCCGCCAGCATGTCGAGACGCCGCTGTGGTCGTTCGAAATCGGTGTAGATGCTGTCGACCGCATCGGAGATGACCGCCATCTCCTCGGCATTCAGCACCCGGTCCGACGGTGTGACAAGATAAGAGACCAGCGTCTTGCCGAAGCTGCGGTTGGCGGGCGTGTCTTCAAGCTGCAGCGGCGCAAAGCCGGTCGGCTCGCCCGGCGAAAGTCGCTCATAACGCCCGCCCATAGCGCGCACGAAGATCTCGCCACCGCGATCCTTGTCGATGAAGACGCAGCGCGGCCGCGGGTTAACGCGCATGCCCTGGGCGAGCAGGAAGGACAGCGCCACCGTCTTGCCCGAGCCGGTCGGGCCGATGACGGTGAAGTTGCCGACATCTGCCTCATGGAAATTGAAGAAATAGGCGGTCTGGCTGGTAGTCTCCAGCAGCGAGATCGGCAGGCCCCAATGGACCTTTTGCGTCTGCCCGGACGGAAAATTGTGCGCGGAGAAGAGGCCGGCGAAGTTGACCGACGAGATTAACCCCTGCCGGGCAATGTAGGAAAAGTTGGTCGGCAGTTGCGCCCACCAGGCCGCTTCCTGATTGAGGTCTTCGCGCACGGCGACCACACCCATGCGCGCCAGCTCCGCCGTGACGTCTGCGACGGCGCGGTTGAGCCGCGGCAGGTCGCGCTCAAGCACCGCCACCGTCATGTGATGTTTGCCGAACACCACTTCGCCCGAGGCCAGCCGGTCCCGCGCTGTCTCAATATCGTCCTCGACGGCCGTGCCGCCGTCGTCGGAATTGGAAATCTGCCGGCTGATGGTGGCGATCGCTTCCGTGACCGTCGTCCGGTCCTCCGGGGCGAATGAATGGGTGACGATGAACTCGTAGGGCAGGCGCAACAGCCCGTCGAGCTGGCCGGGCGTCGTCATCGGCGGGTATTCCTTGATCGACACCATGGCGGCGACCTTGGAGGTCGCGCCGTCGGCGGACCAGATTTCCGTTGCCTTGCGGCCGAACATGATCCGGCCGGTCCCGACGTAATCGGCCAGTGACATGCGGGGGAGGGGCATCGTCCGCTCATCGCCCGCGGCGAGGATCTTGGCGAAGAACTCGGCCGGTTCGGAATAGAGGCCACCATCGCGGGTGACGCAGGAAAGGACTTCCGGGCGGTAGGAGCGGAAATCGCCGACAATGCCGGACACCATGTCCTTTAGGTCGCGTAGCGCTTCACCTCGCGCTTCGACCTCGTTGTCCGCCATGCGGAAGACGTCGAACATGCGATCGACCTTGCCGGCGCGGCCGGTCATCGGCCGGCGAATGACGGTCAGGTACAGTTCGTTGACGAACATCGTCCGGTGCTGCAGCCCATCCATGTAGCGGGCATTCAACTCGTCGGCGAAGGGGTTGTCGAAACCGCCGTCGATTGCCGGCTTGATCTGTCGGCGGATGATGGTGGCGTAGAGCGCGAAACGTGACGATCCGAGCGAGCGGACCGTCATGTTGCGGTTGGCGAGGCGGGCA
>NZ_CAMLFY010000106.1 GCF_946479415.1 uncultured Shinella sp.
AAGAGTTTTCGCGCGAACAGCGCTTCCAGCGCATTGATGCGGTGGGTGACGGTGGATTGCGTGATGTTCAGCCGCTCCGCCGTGCGGTTGAAGTTGCGGGTTTCCATCAGGTCGAGGAATGTCTCAATCAGAACGATTTGCATGAATGCGCCGTGATTTCCCAAGTGTTTGGAGGGAGTGTAATCGGTATAATCGATTAATAAAGCGAATTCCGCCGGCTTGCCGCCCGCCGCTTTGATTGCCACAAATCCGGGGCAACGAAGGGGAAGAGAATGTCCGCACTGCCAAGCCATGCCCGTGTCGTCATCATCGGCGGAGGCGCCGTGGGCGCGTCGGCGCTCTATCATCTGGCCAAGGCCGGATGGACGGATTGCGTGCTGCTCGAAAAGAACGAGCTGACGGCCGGCTCCACCTGGCATGCCGCCGGCAATGTACCGACTTTCTCGTCTTCCTGGTCGCTGATGAACATGCAGCGCTATTCGGCGTCGCTGTATCGCGAGCTGGGCGATCTCGTCGATTACCCCATGAACTACCACGTTACCGGCTCGATCCGCCTTGGCCATTCGAAAGAGCGCTTGCAGGAGTTCAAGCGCGTCGTCGGCATGGGGCGCTATCAGGGCATGGACCTCGATATCCTTTCGCCCGACGAGATGCGCTCGAAATACCCGTTCCTCGAAACCCATGACCTGACCGGCGCGCTCTACGATCCCTATGACGGTGATATCGATCCGGCGCAGTTGACCCAGGCGCTCGCCAAGGGTGCGCGTGACATGGGCGCGAAAATCTTCCGGTTCTGCCCGGCGACCGGCGCCCGCCGCGAGGGCGAGGAATGGGTGATTTCCACGCCGCAGGGGGAGATCCGATGCGAGAAGGTTGTTAACGCTGCTGGCTACTATGCCCGCGAGGTCGGCAAATGGTTCGGCCGCGAGGTGCCGATGATGGTGATGAGCCATCAATACATGCTGTTCGAGGAAATCCCGGAACTGGCGGCCTGGTCGCGAGAGGCCGGCCACAAGCTGCCGCTGCTGCGCGACGTCGACAGCTCCTACTACCTCCGTCAGGAAAAGACGGGCATGAATCTCGGCCCCTATGAGCGCAATTGCAAGGCGCATTGGGTCACGCCTGACGATCCGATGCCGGACGATTTCTCGTTCCAGCTGTTCCCCGACGATCTCGACCGTCTCGAATGGTATCTCAACGACGCCGTCGAGCGCGTGCCGATCCTCGGTACGGCCGGCCTGTCGCGCATGATCAACGGTCCCATTCCCTATGCGCCCGACGGTAACCCGCTCATCGGCCCGATGCCCGGCGTGCCGAACGCCTATGAAGCCTGCGTCTTCACCTTCGGCATCTGCCAGGCCGGCGGCGCTGGCAAGGTGCTGGCGGAATGGGTCACGGAAGGCGAGACGGAATGGGACATGTGGTCCTGCGATCCGCGCCGCTACACGTCCTTTGCCGCCGACAAGGACTACTGCGTCGCCAAGGGCATGGAGATCTATGGCCACGAATATGCCATGCATTTCCCGAAACACTCCTGGCCGGCCGGGCGCGACCAAAAGCACTCGCCGATCCATGATCGCATCAAGGCGCTCGGCGCGCAGTTCAAACCCTATAACGGCTGGGAGCGTGCCAACTGGTATGCCGCGCCGGGCGACGATCTCTCGGAACAATCGACCCAGACCTGGAACCGTGAGGGGCCTTGGCGGCCGCGCATCGAGGCGGAGTGCCGCGCCGTCACCGAGGCCGCCGGCATTCTCGATCTCCCCGGCTTCTCGCGCTTCCGCGTGAAAGGCGAAGGGGCGACGGCATGGCTGTCCTCGCTCATCACCGGCAAGGTGCCGAAGCCCGGCCGCATCGGCCTTGCCTATTTCTCCGACGACAAGGGCCGCATCGTCACGGAAATGTCGGTCATGATGCTGGACGAGGACTTCTTCTTCCTCATCACCGCCGCGACGGCGCAGTGGCATGATTTCGAGTGGCTGCAAAAGCACCTACCCAAGGACGCTGCCTTCACCATTGAGGATGTGACGGAAAGCTTCTCCTGCCAGATCCTGTCAGGCCCGAATTCCCGCGCCATTCTCGCCGATGTCACGGATGCCGACCTCTCCAAGGGCTGGCTGACGCATCAGAGCTGCCAGATTGCCGGCCGCTGGTGTCAGCTGGTGCGCGTCTCCTTTGCCGGCGAACTCGGCTGGGAAATCCATACGAAGATCGAGGATACCCCCGCGATTTTCGATGCCGTCTGGGCCGCCGGCCAGAAACATGGCCTGAAACCCTTCGGCATGGAGGCGCTGGACAGCCTGCGCATCGAGAAGGGCTATCGCGCCTGGAAGGGCGATCTCTCGACTGACTACACGATCCTGCAGGGCGGTCTCGACCGGTTCGTCGATTGGGCGAAGCCCGATTTCAAGGGCAAGGCGGCGCTGGAGCGGGAAAAGCAGCAGGGCGTCACCAAGCGTTTCGTGACGCTGACGGTGGAGGCCGGCGACTGCGATGCGCCCTACATGTCGACGCTCTGGCATGGTGGCAAGGTGGTCGGCGAGACGACCTCCGGCAACTGGGGCTACCGTACCGGCAAATCCATCGCGCTCGGCATGCTGAAGGCCGACCTCGCCCAGCCCGGCACGGAAATCGAGGTGGAAATCTACGGCGACCGTTTCAAGGCGACCGTCCAGCCGGATGGACCGCTTTTCGACCCCAACAATGAAAGACTGCGCGCATGAGCAAACCCATTCCCTCCAAGGCGAGAGCCGTCATCATCGGCGGCGGCGTTTCCGGCTGCTCGGTCGCCTATCATCTGGCTAAGCTTGGCTGGACGGATGTGGTGCTTCTGGAGCGCAAGCAGCTGACGTCGGGCACGACGTGGCATGCCGCCGGTCTGATCGGCCAGCTGCGCGCCTCGCAGAACATGACGCGGCTCGCCAAATATTCCGCCGATCTCTACACCAAGCTCGAAGCCGAGACCGGCATCGGCACCGGCATGCGCCAGTGCGGCTCGATGACCGTGGCGCTGACGGAGGAGCGCAAGGAAGAAATCTACCGCCAGGCCTCGCTCGCCCGCGCCTTCGATGTCGATGTGCGCGAAATCAGTGTCGACGAGGTGAAGGCGATGTATCCGCACCTCAACACGGCGGATGTGAAGGCGGCCGTGCATCTGCCGCTCGACGGCCAGTGCGATCCGGCCAACATCGCGATGGCTTTGGCCAAGGGTGCGCGGCAGAACGGCGCGACCGTCATCGAAGGCGTGAAGGTCACCTCTGTCGTCACCAAGGACGGCCGTGTCACGGGTGTCACCTGTGAGCAGAACGGCGAGACCTTCACCATCGAGACGGAGAATGTCGTCAACGCCGCCGGCATGTGGAGCCGTACGCTGGCCGATATGTCGGGCGTGACGCTGCCGCTGCATGCCTGCGAGCATTTTTACATCGTTACCGAGCCGATCCCGAACCTCCAGCGCCTGCCGGTGCTGCGCGTTCCGGACGAGTGCACCTATTACAAGGAGGACGCCGGCAAGATGCTGATCGGTGCCTTCGAGCTGAAGGCCAAGCCCTGGGGTATGGACGGTATCTCCGAGGACTTCTGCTTCGATCAGCTGCCGGAGGATTTCGATCACTTCCAGCCGATCCTCGAAAACGCCATCAACCGCATGCCGATGCTGGAAACGGCAGGCATCCATACGTTCTTCAACGGCCCCGAGAGCTTTACGCCTGACGACCGCTACTATCTCGGAGAAGCGCCGCAGTTGAAGGGGTACTGGGTCGCCGCCGGCTACAATTCCATCGGCATCGTCTCCTCCGGCGGTGCCGGCATGGCGCTGGCGCAGTGGATGAACGACGGCGAGGCGCCGTTCGATCTCTGGGAGGTCGATATCCGCCGCGCCCAGCCGTTCCAGCGCAACCGCAGCTATCTGAAGGACCGTGTGTCCGAAACGCTCGGCCTGCTCTATGCCGACCATTTCCCCTATCGCCAGATGGCGACGGCACGTGGCGTGCGCCGTTCGCCGCTGCACGAGCACCTGAAGGCGCGAGGCGCGGTGTTCGGTGAAGTGGCAGGCTGGGAGCGCGCCAACTGGTTTGCGAAAGAGGGACAGGAGCGGGAGTACCGCTATTCCTGGAAGCGGCAGAACTGGTTCGAAAACCAGAAGGCAGAACACCTTGCCGTGCGCAATGGCGTCGGCCTGTTCGACATGACGTCCTTCGGCAAGATCCGCGTCGAGGGCCGTGACGCGTTGGCCTTCCTGCAAAAGCTTTGCGCCAACCAGATGGATGTCGCGCCCGGCAAGATCGTTTACACCCAGATGCTCAATGCGCGCGGTGGCATCGAGAGCGATCTGACGGTGACGCGCCTCTCGGAGACGGCCTTCTTCCTCGTCGTGCCCGGCGCGACGCTGCAGCGCGACCTTGCCTGGCTTCGAAAGCACCTGAAGGATGAGTTCGTCGTCATCACCGATGTCACGGCCGCCGAAAGCGTGCTCTGCGTCATGGGGCCGAAGGCGCGCGAGTTGATGCAGAAGGTCAGCCCGAACGACTTTTCCAATGCGGCCCATCCCTTCGCGTCCGCGCGGGAAATCGAGATCGGCATGGGCCTCGCCCGTGCCCACCGCGTCACCTATGTCGGCGAGCTTGGCTGGGAACTTTACGTCTCCACCGATCAGACCGCCCATGTCTTCGAGGCGCTGGAAGAAGCTGGTGCCGATGTCGGCCTCAAACTCTGCGGCCTGCACACGCTGGATAGCTGCCGTATCGAAAAGGCCTTCCGCCATTTCGGCCACGACATCACCGACGAGGACCATGTGCTGGAAGCCGGCCTCGGCTTTGCCGTGCGCACGAAGAAGGGCGATTTCATCGGCCGCGATGCGGTTCTGCGCAAGGAGGAGGAAGGCCTGAAGCGCCGGATGGTACAGTTCAGGCTCACCGATGCCGAGCCGCTGCTCTTCCACAATGAGGCGCTGGTGCGCGACGGCACGATTGTCTCGACCATCACCTCGGGCAATTATGGTCATTTCCTCGGCGGCGCCATCGGCATGGGCTATGTGCCTTGCGAGGGCGAGAGCGAGGCGGATGTGCTGGCCTCGAGCTACGAGGTCGAGATCGCCGGCACGCGGGTGAAGGCGGAAGCCTCGCTCGTGCCGATGTATGACCCGAAATCGGAAAGGGTGCGCGCATGACCAACCTTGCCGAACGCCATCAGCGGTTTCACGACCTGCACCAGTCGGGCTGCTTCGTCATCCCGAACCCCTGGGATATCGGTTCCGCCCGCATGATGGCGGCCTCGGGTGCCGTGGCACTCGCTACCACCTCCGCCGGATTCGCCTTCACGCTCGGCCGGCCTGATATGGGCCGGGTGACGCGGGAGGAATCGCTTGCGCATGCCGAGGAGATCGTGCGCGCCACGCCGCTTCCTGTCTCCGGCGATTTCGAAAATGGTTTTGCCGATGCGCCCGACGATGTTGCCGAGACGATCCGGCTTGCTGCCGAGGTCGGCCTGTCCGGCTGCTCGATCGAGGACACGCAGATGGTGGACGGCAATCCGGCCTATGCTTTCGACCTTGCCGTCGAGCGCATCCGCGCCGCCGTCGATGCCGCCCGCTCGCTGGGCCGCCCCTTCATTCTCTGCGCCCGCGCCGATGGCGTGATGAACGGCGTCTACGATCTCGACGAGGCGATCCGCCGTATCCAGGCCTTCGAAAAGGCCGGTGCCGATCTCGTCTATGTGCCGGTGCCGCCGGGCGAGGCGGAGTTGCGCCGCGTCGTGCAGTCGGTATCGACGCCGGTCAATGCGCTGGCCGCCGGGCCGCTGCGCCAGCTCACCGTGCCTCAGTTCGCTGCCATCGGCGTGCGCCGCATTTCGCTTGGCTCGATGATTGCCCGCGTCACCCATGCGGCGATTGCCGAGCAGATGGATGCCATCGTCAAGGATGGCAGCTTTGCCAAACTGTCCGCCGCCGCGTCGGGGGATCTCATCAACAGGATGCTTGCCGCTGGTGCGGGGGAGACGGATCATGAGTGAAGCAGCAGCCTTGTCCTCCCGCCGCGCCGGCGGCCGCGCCGCCCGCGTCGCCATGCGTGCCGCGCCGCTTGCGGAAAATGTTCGCCCCATCCGCCCGGGCCTGCCCGGCGGCCAGTACCGGCCGCTGACGGAGGCGAATGTGCGCCGTATCCATGAGGCGGCCCTCGATGCGCTGGAGAATATCGGCCTCGCCAACGCGCCGAAATCCGGCATCGAGATCATGACCCGCGCCGGTGCGATCCTTGGCGAGGATGGGCGCCTCCGCTTCCCGCGCGCGCTGGTGGAGGACATGCTGGCTGTCGCGGCGCGGGATATCACGCTGCACGGCCGCGATCCGAAATACGATCTCGAATTGTCGGGCACCCGCGTCTATTACGGCACGGCGGGTGCAGCGGTGCATATCGTCGATGTCGAGAAGCGCGAATACCGCGAGTCGACGGCGAAGGATCTCTTCAACGCCGCCCAGCTCGTCCACCATCTCGACAACATCCATTTCTTCCAGCGGGCGATGGTCTGCCGCGATGTGGCCGACAATTTCCTGATGGACATCAACACGCTCTATGGCTGCTGCGCCGGCACGTCCAAACATGTCGGCACCAGCTTCTCCGATCCCTCGCATGTCGAAGGCTGCTTCGATCTCATCCACATGATGGCGGGCGGCGAGGACAAGTGGCGGGCTCGGCCCTTCGTGTCGAATTCCAACTGCTTCGTCGTGCCGCCGATGAAGTTCGCGGAAGAAAGCTGCATCACCATGGAGGCCTGCATCCGGGCCGGCATGCCCATCCTGCTGCTTTCGGCGGGGCAGGCGGGTGCGACGGCGCCGGCACCGCTCGCAACGGCCATCGTCCAGGCGGTGGCCGAGTGCCTCGCAGGCGTCGTCTATGTCAACGCCATGGCGCCCGGCCATCCGGCGATCTTCGGCACCTGGCCCTTCGTTTCTGACCTCAGAACCGGCGCCATGTCCGGCGGTTCTGGGGAGCAGGCGCTGCTCACGGCCGGCTGCGCGCAGATGCACCAGTTCTACGGCCTGCCGGGCGGTGCGGCCGCCGGTATCGCGGATAGCAAGCTGCCGGATATGCAGGCCGGCTGGGAACAGGCGATCTCCAATGTCATGGCCGGCCTTTCGGGACTCAACATGGTCTATGAATCGGTCGGCATGCACGCTTCGCTGCTCGGCTTCTGCCTGGAAAGCCTGGTGCTCGGCGACGATCTGCTCGGCCAGGTGCAGCGCTGCGTGCGCGGCATCGACGTCACCGAGGATTCTGTCTCGCTGGAAACGATGCGCTCCGTTTGCCTCGATGGTCCCGGCCATTATCTCGGCGATCCGCAGACGCTGTCGCTGATGCAGACGGAATATGTCTATCCCGCCGTTGCCGACCGCACGAGCCCGAAGGAATGGGCCGAGATCGGCCGTCCGGACCTCGTGCAGAAGGCCATCGAGCGCAAGAACCGCATCCTCTCCGAGGCCGGCGGCCCGCTCTTCGACTTCGCGACGGACCAGGCGGTGCGCGAGAAGTTCAAGATCTATTTCTGAACGGATGGATGAGCGCTCTCGTGCGTTGATTCACGCAAGCGCTCCATCTCCTTGTTTTGTCTAGCCTGCGCGGCGGTCGAAATGGGTGCGCAGCGAGACATGCGTCTGCACGCTCGCGATGCCTGGCGTCGTTGCGATCTGGCGGCGCACCGTGTCGAGCTCGGCATTGGATGTGCATTCGACGAGCAGCATCAGGTCCGTTGGCCCGGCGAGCGACCAGCAGGTGACGACATTGGGAATGCCGGTGAGATGCGGCACGACATGATCACAGTTGCGGCCCTGCTGGAAGCCGACTGCGATTAGCGCCTCCACGCCGGCCCGGTCCCGGTCGATACCAAGCTTCACCGTATAGCCGGCGATGACGCCCTTCGCCTCCAGCCGCCGGATACGCTCATGCACGGCGCTGCGCGAGAGGCCGGTGTGGCGGGCAAGCTCCACGAGGCTCTGGCGGGCATCGGCGCGAAGCGCTGCAATGAGCAATCTGTCCTTCTCGTCTAGCTCGTTCATCCGGAATAATCTCCTTTCGCCGGACGATCGTCCGGCATTCCGTCTCCTTGCTGCGCGAAACCGGACGGAAAAGCAACTATTCGTCTGGTATCGCTTCAAGGAGAAACCGATGCCGACCCTGCCGCACAATGCCGTCCTGATCCCGATCGACATGCAGCAGGCTTTCGATGCCGCGCCCTGGCCAGCGCGCTGGAACGACCGGCTGGACGAGAATGGCCTTGCGCTTCTCGCCGCCTGGCGGGGCGCCGGCCGGCCGGTTATCCATGTTTGCCATGACAGCGCCGAGCCCAATTCCACCCTGCGCGTTGAAAATCCCGGTAATGCACTGCGCCCCGGTTTCGAGCCGCAGGCTGATGAGCCGCTGGTGCACAAGAGCGTCAACGCCGCCTTCATCGGCACCGATCTCGATCTGCGTCTGCGCCGTCTCGGCGTCGATACGGTTGTGCTGTTCGGCATTTCGACGGATATGTGCGTGTCGACCAGTGCGCGCGTTGGCGCCAATATGGGCTATCGGGTTCTGCTGGTGGAGGATGCCTGCGATTGCTTCGACCTGCCGGATGGCGCCGGCGGCACGATTGCGGCGCGTGATGTCCACCGCGCCCATGTCGCGACCCTGCGGCATGAATTCGCCACGGTGCTCAAGACCGCTGACGTCCTGGCCGCGCTTTAGCGGGTGAGTGCGCGCACGTTCCCGACGCCGTAATCGAATTTCGGCGCTGTGATGGGCGTGAGATCGCTGCCGGGGAACACGGCGAAGGTCGAGAAATCGGCGCTTTCCCCCGGCAGTACGCGCAGCACGATGAGCGCATCATCGCGCCCGACCTCGCGGCAGGTGCCGGCGGGGCAGTCGGAAAGCACCACATCCAGCCGGAACGATTGCATCGGCACGGTGCCGCTGTTCGTCACCTGGCCGGTCACGCGGTAGCTGGTCTTCGGCTGGCCGATGGTCGCCTGCATTTCGGAGAGCGTGATGACATCGGCTGAAAGCGCCGGGGTCTCTGCGGTGGGCGTCACGGTCGTGCCAGACGGGCCACGATCTTCGACGAACCAGATCAGCAGGGCGGCGGCAAGGCCGATGGCCACGACGATGGTGAGGACAGGCTCGACCCAGCTCTGAAACCGCCGGAAACGCAGTGCGAGATAAAGAATGGCCGCCGCCGCAACCGCAAATGCCCAGATCATTCAGGTCCTCCTGGGCATGATATAGCGTGCGCGGCGGGCCGCCGAAAGGGTGGAGCGGTTCAATTCGGCTTGAGCGCGATCCAATAGGCGCCGTCGAAGGGAACGGCGGCGAAGCGCTCGTTGATTTCCTTCAGCGTCGCATCGGGATCGACATCGGCAAAGATGTCCGGGCGCAGCCAGTGGGCGAAGGCTTCGGCGGCGAGAATGTTGAGCGGCACGGCGTTGAAGAAGTTCCAGAGACCGTAGACGCGCTCTTCCTTCACGGCCTTGAGGCCTGACAGCATCGGGCCTTTCACGGCGCGGCCGAGCGTCTCGCGCGCCTCGGCGGGGTCGACGCCGGGGCCGACGGAGAAGGTGCTGTAGGTGCCGCCCGGCGAGGCCGTCGCGATATAGACGTCCGGCTCGGCCGCGACGATGAATTCCAGATTGACGATGCCGCCCTGCGCCGGCAGGCTTTCGGCGATGTTGCGGCTGCCGGTGATGGCGATGAAGGCGCCGAGACCGCCGGTGCCATAGGCATAGCAGCACTTTTCCGGGTTCGGGAAGGCGTCCATCAGCACGCTCGGGCCGGGTTCGGGATGGTCTGCCACGCGATCGCGGATGCGCTTGACGCGGGCGTCGTAGAAATCGGCGAAGGCGTTGGCCTGTTCCTCGCGGTTCAGCACCTTGCCGAGCAGGCGCATGTTGCCCGCGGTGTTGTTCAGCGCGTCGCTGTTGAAATCCACCACGACGACGGGAACGCCGGTCTGTTCGAGATAGCCGATCGCCTGCTTGCCGAGTTCGGTGTCGGCCTGCCAGTTGGCGAGGATGGCGAGATCGGCCTTCAGCGACAGGGTCGCCTCGAAGGACATGGTGATGCCGTCGCCGATGATCGGCACCTGCTCGATGGCGGGGAACTTGTCCTTGAAACGGGCATAGATTTCCGGGTTGTCGCCCTTCATGTCGCTGGCCCAGCCGGCGAGCAGGCTGACCGGATCGGGATGGATCAGCGACAGCGCCACCAAGTTGAACCCGCTGCCGAGCAGGATCGCCTTCGGCTGCGCCGGGATGGTGACCTCGCGGCCGAGCGCGTCCGTGATGGTCAGCGGATACGGTACCTCGGCGCGAAGGGGCAGGGCGGCAACCAGCAGGAAGGCGGCGGCGAGGAAGGCGAAGAGGCGCATGGTCATTGTTTTCTCAGTTCGGGCAGGGCGCAGAGTTCACCGCAGCCGGGGATGCCGGGCAGCATGTGGCGCAGACAGCAGACCTTTCGGCGACATTGCGTAATGCCGGCGTCGAGTTCGTGGCGCAGGCAGCCATGGAAGGGATTGCGGCTGCCGTCGGCCAGAAGCGGGCAGTCGAAGAGCGGGCGCGACGGCCAGGGATCGTCCCCCTCGGGCGGCGCACGGTCGGTCACGTTGAAGGCATAGTCGATGTAGACGGCGGCATTGTTCCAGGCGAGTTTCGGCGCGATGCCCGACTTTTCCTTGAGCAGCGCCACGGCGCGGGCGAGATGCGCATCGACCAGCGGCGTGATGAAACCGACGAGATCGTCGCCCTCGCTCCAGTCCCCCTCATGCGGCAGGCCGAAGGCGCGCGGCAGGCCGTCATCGCCGATGGCGATGGTCATCTGGTCGAAGGCGATCGGCAGCGTGCGTTCGGCCCGGCGCGCGATGATGTAGGGGATGGTGAGGGTGGAGAAATAATAGAGCGACCAGAAGGAGGCCGCCGCGCGCCGGTCCGCATTGCCATAGCCTGCGGCGAACCGGTCGAGCGTTTCGGAAAAGCCGCTCCCCGCCAGGAAATCGGCAAGCGGCATGGCGCCCTCAAGGTCCGACGAGAGCATCATCTTCTCGCCGCACCAGGCATGTTCGCCGGTAAAGACCGCCTTCAGGCCATCAGGCCTGAAAGCAGTTCCGCCGTCCTCTGGGGAGAGCGTCGTCAAGGGCTTACCACGAATACTTCAGGCTGCCGATGACCGTGCGGCCCTGGTCGCGGTAGCAGAAGCCGGAAGAGCACACGGCGTCCTGGCGATTGAACAGGTTCGTTGCGTTGACCTGCAGCTTGAGGCCTTCATACTCCTTGTCGATTGCAGCGAAGTCGAAGTCGATCGAAGCATCGACGAGTGTGCGGGCGCTGTTCTTGATGGTGTTACCGTCATCGCCATAGCTTGAGCCGAGGAAGCGCACACCGGCGCCGAAACCGAGGCCATTGAGCGGGCTGTCTTCCGGCATGTCGTAATGTGCCCAGAGCGATGCCATGTGGCGCGGCACGGAGGATACTTCGTTTCCGATCGCGGTGGTCGGACCTTCCAGAATTTCGGTCTGGGTATAGGTATAGGCCGCGATCAGCGACAGACCGTTGTCGAGCGAGGTGTTCGCTTCGAATTCGAAGCCGCGCGACCTGATCTCACCGCGCTGGACCTGAATGTTCGTCGGCCCGCTCGGCAGGTTGACGACCTCGTAGTAGAGGCTGTTCGTCTGGTCGATGTTGAAGAGTGCCGCCGTGAGCAGCGTGTTGCTGTCCGGCAGCAGATATTTCACGCCCACTTCCTGCTGTTCACTTTCCGTCGCCTTGAACGGGTTGCCGGTGGCGAGGTTGACGCCTGCATTGGGAGAGAACGCAGTCGAGTAGGTGGCATAGGGCGTAATACCCCAGGGCGTTTCGTAGGTCACGCCCGCACGCCAGGTAAAGGCGCGGTCCTTCTGGTTGATTGCCGCCACGGCACCGGATGCGAGATCCGTGTTGTCGGTGTCCGTCATAGCCCAGTCGTAGCGGCCGCCGAGCGTGAGGGTGAGGGCGTCGTAGCGGATCTGGTCCTGCAGGTAGAGGCCGGTAATGAATTGGTCTTGTACTGTTTTCGTCTGGAAATCGATCGGATCGGTGGGACGACCCACCGTCGGGTTCTTCGTGTCGAGCGGCGGCGTGGAGCCATAACCGTTGAGCGATTTCCAGTAGAGCTTGGTGAAATCGAGGCCGACGATCGCCGTATGTTCCAGTGCGCCGGTGTCGAACTTGGCTTCGAGCTGGTTGTCAATCGTATAAGTATTCAGCCACTCTTCAAAACTGCCGGCGCTGCTGTCGAGCAAGGTCGGATCGGTTGCATTCGGCTGATAGGCGAAAGCCCAGTCGGCATCGACATTCAGCCACGAAGCGCGGGCGTTCTGGCGGAAGACGAACGTATCGTTCAGACGATGTTCGAATTCGTAGCCGATGCGGCCCTGGTTCTGGACGGAATCGTTGAAGGCGGGGTTGCCGGCGAAGAAGTCGCTGACCTCGGTGCCATCGAAGTAGTAGGCCGCCGTACCGCCAGTCTTGGTGCGGGAATATTCACCGAGGATGGTCAGCTTCGTGTCTTCGTCCGGCTTCCAGGTGAAGGCCGGTGCGATATAGGCGCGGTCGTCGGGGACGCCGACCTGTTCGGTGTCGGAATTGCGCAGCAGACCCGTCAGGCGGTAATAGAACGGATCCTCTTCATTGACAGGGCCGGAGAAGTCGAACTGGCCCTGATAGCGATCATGGCTGCCATACTGGATCTCCACTTCGCGAAGCGCCTCTTCCGTCGGGCGCTTGGTGATCAGGTTGAAGAGGCCGCCCGCGCTGGAAGGCCCGTAAAGCGCAGAGGCGGGGCCGCGCAGGATCGACACCCCTTCGAGACCGTAGGGCTCGGTTTTGAACAGCGACGAGCCGGCGCCCGTTTGGCGCAGGTTATCCCGGAAGACGTTGTAGGTCACGTCGAAGCCGCGCACGGTGAACGAGTCGAAGCGCGGGTCGAAGCCGTAGCCACCGACGCGCGTGCCCGGCGTATAGGCGATTGCATCGAGCAGGTTCTGCGGATTGCGGTCTTCCAGCTGGTCCTTGGTGACCGAGGAGATCGACTGGGGTATCTGGACGAACGGCGTGTCCGTCTTGGCACCCGTCGCGCTGCTTTTGCCCACATAGCCATCCGCGTTGATGACGCCGCCGCTGCCGCCGTTGACGACGACCTCTTCGAGAACGGTCGCGCCGTTGTCGGCGGTCGCCTGATCCTGGGCAGAGGCCATGGTGGCGAGCGTCAGGAGGGAGGTTCCGGCGAGCGCCAGGCGGAGCAGCGTGCGGGTGCGGTTTGGCATGCGGGTCACTTTCTGATGGACGATCTATAAGATGACCGTTTTTATCAGGATTCCGCGCGCTGCAACAAATTATATGACTAAATAAGTCATGATTTCGCCACTGTTGCGTGGGTGCAACAGCGGCGGTGGACGAAATGCACTCAGAAGACGAGGCTGCCCGCGGTCAATGCAAGCACCAGGAAAATCAGGAAGATGATGAGTGCGATCGCGAAAAGCACCTTGGAGATGGTGGCCGTGGCGGCGGAAACGCCGGAGAAGCCGAGGAAGCCGGTGATCAGCGAAATAACGAGAAAAATCAGTGCCCATTTCAGCATGGCGATGCCTCCGATGTAATCGCAGACAAGACGCGTGAAAGGCAAAAAAGTTCCGGGACGTGGAGAACGTCCCGGAAGGTAGCCGCGCTCGATCCTCCGGTGCCGTTGCGAACGCAAAACCGCTGCGCATTTTGCCGGAGTGGCTCTGGCGGCGGGAGGATCAGCCGTGATTGATCATGACGTGACGCACAGCGGTGTAATCCTCGAGCGCATAGATCGACATGTCCTTGCCATAGCCCGATTGTTTGACACCGCCATGCGGCATTTCGGTGGTGAGCATGAAATGCGTGTTGATCCAGGTGCAGCCATATTGCAGGCGGGACGCCGCCTTCATCGCTTTGCCGATATCCTTCGTCCAGACGGAGGAGGCGAGGCCGTAGTCGCTGTCATTGGCCCAGCTGATCGCCTGCTCGGCCTCGGAGAAGCGTGTGACGGAGACGACGGGACCGAAGACTTCGCGGCGCACGATCTCGTCGTCCTGTGTGGCACCGGCCACCACCGTCGGCTGGAAGAAGTAACCCTCGTCGCTGCCGGTGCGGCCACCAGCGGTGATCTCGATATGCTTCACTTCCGCCGCGCGCTCGACGAAGCTCGCGACACGGTCGCGTTGGCGCTTGGAGATCAGCGGGCCGATCTCGTTCAGCGTGTCGTCGGGATCGTTGTACTTGATGGTGGAGACGGCGGCCGAGAGGTCGGCGACGAGCTTTTCGTAGATGCCGTCCTGCGCATAGATGCGGCAGGCGGCGGTGCAGTCCTGGCCGGCATTGTAATAGCCGAAGGCGCGAATGCCGGCGACGACGGCTTCGAGATCGGCATCGTCGAAGACGACGACGGGGGCCTTGCCGCCGAGTTCCAGATGCGTGCGCTTGACGGTTTTTGCTGCGGCGGCGAGCACCTTCTTGCCGGTCGCGACGTCGCCGGTGATCGAGACCATGTTGATCTTCGGATGGTTGATCAGCGCATTGCCGACCGTTTCGCCGCGGCCGAGCACGATGTTGACGACGCCTTCCGGAAGAATGTCGGCTAGCAGCTTCGCCATCTTCAGCGCCGTCAGCGGCGTCTGTTCGGAGGGCTTGAAGACGACGGTGTTGCCGCCGGCAATGGCGGGCGCCAGCTTCCAGGCCATCATCATCAGCGGATAGTTCCACGGTGCGATCGAGCCGACGATACCAATCGGGTCGCGGCGCACCATGGAGGTGAAGCCAGGCAGGTATTCGGCGGCGACGGGGGCGTTGAGCGAGCGGATGGCGCCGGCGAAGAAGCGCCAGCAGTCGACGATGGCGGGCAGCTCGTCATTGCGGGCGGAATTGATCGGCTTGCCGCAATTGAGGGATTCGAGCGCGGCGAAGGCGTCGGCATCTTTCTCGATGGCATCGGCGATGCGCAGCAGGTAGCCGGAGCGCTCGGCGGGCGTGGTCGTCGCCCAGGAGACGAAGGCCTTTTCGGCGGCGTCGACGGCGGCGTCGATCTGACTGTAAGAGGCCTCCGGCAGATCGACGATCTTGCCGCCGGTCTTCGGGTTGAGGATATGCTCTTCCGCCTCGGTGCCGGCTTCGAAACGCGCGCCGATCAGCATCTGGGTGTCCATGGACGTTCTCCCTATCGTTGGTTCATTTGCCGCCGCCGGCGACCTGGTCGCCATCGCGGGTGAGGTAGTAGGCGCCGAGGATCGGCAGGAAGGTGACGAGCACCACGATCATGGCCACGACATTCGTCACCGGCCGCTGGCGCGGGCGCACGAGCTCTTCCAGCATCCAGATCGGCAGGGTCGATTGCTGGCCGGCGGTGAAGGTGGTGACGATCACCTCATCGAAGGACAGCGCGAAGGCGAGCATGCCTCCGGCGAGCAGCGCCGTGCCGATATTCGGCAGGATGATGTAGCGGAAGGTCTGGAAACTGTCGGCGCCGAGGTCCATCGAGGCCTCGATCAGCGAGCCCGAGATGCGGCGGAAACGGGCGACGGCATTGTTATAGACGACCACGACGCAGAAGGTCGCGTGACCGAGTACGATCGTCCAGAACGAGAACGGGATTTCCGCGAAGGAAAAGGCCGAGCGAAGTGCGATGCCGGTGATGATTCCGGGCAGCGCGATCGGCAGGATGACGAGCAGCGAGATCGTCTCCCGGCCGAAGAATTTTGTGCGGCTGACGGCGGCGGCGCAGAGCGTGCCGAGCACCAGCGCGACGGCCGTCGAGATCGAGGCGACGCGGACCGAAAGGCCCATCGCTTCCCAGACATCCGGCCGGTTCCAGGCGACGGCGAACCATTGCAGCGTGTAGCCCGGCGGCGGAAACTGGTAGCTCTTCTCCTCCGTGGTGAAGGCATAAAGGAAGATGAGCAGGATCGGCAGGTGCAGGAAGGCGAGGCCGAGACCGGCGGCAACCTTCAGGCCGAGCGGGGCGGAGGTGTTTCTGTCAGAGCGCATCGAAGGCCCCCTGTCGTTTGGCCATCCAGAGATAGAGGCCCATGATGACGATCGGCACGACGGAGAAGGCTGCGGCGAGCGGGATGTT
>NZ_CAMLFY010000107.1 GCF_946479415.1 uncultured Shinella sp.
CGAGACGATCGCCGAGACCTGGATGCGGCTGGCCCGCAAGCTGCGCCCGAAGCGGGTGGTGGAAGCGGCGACCGCAGCGGGCAGTCTGCCGGAGAAGACCAGCCATCCCACCGGTATTGCGCTGGAAGTGCGCGATCTGACCGTGCGCTATGGCACGGTCACCGCACTCGACAAGGTGAACCTCAAGGTGCCCGCAGGCACCGTCGTCGGCCTCGTCGGCCCGAACGGGGCCGGCAAGTCGACGCTGGTCGATGCCATCGCCGGCTTCCTCTATCGCTATGACGGTTCGATCCTGCTCAACGGCAAGCCGCTCGAAGGCGTCTCCGCGACGTCGCGTTCCAAGCTCGGCATCCGTCGCACCTGGCAGACGACGCGCATCGCGCCGGAACTGCGCGTTGGCGAATATATCCGCCTTGCCGCCGGCCCGATCAGTGAAAGCGAGCTGGAAAGCCTGCTCGCCTGGTTCGGCTGCCCCGGCCCGGAAACGCCGATCTCGACCGTCGATGTCGGTACGCGCCGCCTGCTCGACGTGGCGGGTGCGGTCGCCTCCCGCGCGCCGGTCATCCTGCTCGACGAGCCGGCGGCAGGCGTCTCCTATGACGAGGCGTTGAAACTGGGCGAGCGCATCGCCGCCATCCCCGAAACCTTTGGCAGTGCCGTGCTCCTCATCGAGCACGACATGGATCTCGTGCGGCGGGCCTGTACGGCGATCACGGTGTTCGATTTCGGACGCGTGATCGCCGCGGGCGCCCCCGCCGCGGTGCTGGATATGCCGGTGGTGCAGAAGGCCTATATGGGCGTCGAATTCGAGGAGGCCGCAGAGTGACCACGTTTTCCATCGGTGCGTTGCAGGTCGATCGGTCCGGCATTCCCGTCATCCGCGGTGTGGATCTGGAAGCCAAAGGCGGCGAGATCAGCGTGCTGCTCGGCTCCAACGGTGCCGGCAAGACGACCTTTCTCGAAAGCCTCTCCGGCATCACGCCGGTCCGTTCGGGCTTCATCAATCTTGATGGTGCCGAACTCGCCAAGCTGCGCCCCGGCGCCCGTGCCAAGGCGGGGCTGAGCCATGTCGAGCAGGGCCGCACCGTCTTTCCGGCCATGACGACGGAGGAGAACCTCAAGGTGGCGCTCCATCCCGATGCGGACCTGAAGGAGGCCTATGACCTCTTTCCGGAGCTTTTGCAGCGCCGGAATGTCGAGGCCGGCATGCTGTCGGGCGGCGAGCAGCAGATGGTCGTCATCGCCCGCTCCATCGTCAACCGGCCGCGCGTCATCCTCATCGACGAGATGTCCTCGGGCCTCGCACCCGTCATCGTCAGCCGCCTGATGCGGGCGGTGCGGCAGCTCACCGACGATGGCATGGCGGTGGTGCTGGTGGAGCAATTCGCGGCCCTTGCGCTTGCTATCGGCAACCGCGCCTATGTGCTGCGCCGCGGCCAGATCGTCTATGACGGCGACTGTGCGGCACTGGCGAAGGATCCCGCGCATCTGCACCGCCTCTATCTCGGCGACGCCGCGGCCTGATTTGCTTAACAGGTGAACCACATTGACTCGGCGGCAAGGGCGGCGCATCCTTGCCGTCCCGCTCCGCGCTCTCCATGCGGGGCGACCGACCTTTGTTGGGAGGCAAAGTTGGATCTCGTTCAGCACAAGACCCTCGTGCCGGAGGCCTGGGCGCCGGTATCCTACGATCAATGGGCCGACGACCTGCGCTCGATCTGCGGCAATTTCAATCCGAAGACCATGGAGCGCGGCGATGACGTGATGGGCGCGGCCCGGCGCATCGATGTCTGCGGCATGGAATTCGCCCATGTCTCCAACGATCTCGAATATGTCCGCCGCGGCTGGGACGATATCCGCCGCGACCCGAAGGAGCACCTGTTCCTCATCGTGCAGATAGAGGGCAGCTGCGGGCTGGAGCAGGGCGACCGGCAGAGCGTGCTCGATGTCGGCGAATGCATCCTCGTCGATTCCACGCGGCCGACGACCTTCCATTTCGGCGGGCATTTCTCCAACCACATCTCTCTGCATCTGCCGCGCCAGATGATGTATTCCGACAGCCGCATCCATTTCGACGTGGCACGCAAGCTCTTCGCCTATGATCCGATGGCGCAGATGCTGCATGCGCTGATCGCCAAGATCATGACAACCGCGGAATCGGATTCGGCCTCGCCGCATCTGCGCCAGCTGATGTTCACCGCGACGCGACAGGCCTTCCATTCCAGTCGCGAGGCCGAGCCGCTGCATGCGCTGCATGACAGCGCCAGCAAGCGCCTGCAAATGGTCGATATGCTGATCGACCGGCATCTGACGGAAAACGATCTCTCCGCCCGCTGGTTGGCGACACGGCTCGGCGTCTCGATCCGCACGCTGCAGCAGGATTTCCAGGGCATGGGGGTCACCTGCACCACCATTATCCGCGACAAGCGCCTGCGGCTCGCCAAGGAAAAGATCGAGCAGCTGAAGGAGCACAAATCCGGCGGCACCATCGCGGAGGTCGCCTATTCCGCCGGCTTCAACGACATTTCCTATTTCAACCGCAGCTTCAAGGAGCTGTTCGACTGCGCGCCGACGGACCTGCTGAGAGGCTCGGAACGATAAACATCTGCGCTCCGGTCCAAGCCGGCGCGCGCTTCTCCCCAAGACGGCCGTGAGCCGCCCGGCGATACTCCTCCCGACAGTCAAGGGAGGACATGACTTTGAAGCAGTACACGCTGCTCATCGGCGGCGAACGCGTCGCCACGCCCCACCATGCCGAGGTGCGCAATCCGTCGACCGGTGAGGTTGTCGGCCTGATGCCGCTGGCAAGCGAGGCCGATCTGGACCGCGCGGTGGCCGCTGCCGCCGCCGCCTTCGAGACCTGGTCGAAGACGGATGACGCGCTGCGCGCGAATGCCTGCCGCACCATCGCGGAGAAGCTCGGCGAGCAGGCCGAGGAGGTTGCCCGCCTGTTGACGCTCGAGCAGGGCAAGCCGCTTAACGGCCTCGGCTCGCGTTTCGAACTGGGCGGCGCGCTCGCCTGGACGCGCCACACCGCCGAACTCAGCCTGCCCGTCGAACTGGTGCAGGACGACAATGAAGGCCGTGTCGAAATCCACCGCAAGCCGGTCGGTGTCACGGGCTCGATCACGCCGTGGAACTGGCCGGTGATGATCGCCTGCTGGCACATCATCCCCGCCGTTCGCGCCGGCAACACCGTGGTCATCAAGCCGTCGCCGCTGACGCCGCTCTCCACCATCCGTCTCGTCGAGATCATCAACGAGGTCCTGCCGCCCGGTGTCGTCAATGTCGTGACCGGCGAGAATGCCATCGGGGCCGCTTTGTCGGCCCATCCCGGCATCGCCAAGATGACCTTCACCGGCTCCACCGAGACGGGCAAGAAGGTCATGGCCTCGGCCGTCGCCACCTTGAAGCGCCTGACGTTGGAGCTTGGCGGCAATGATGCTGGCATCGTGCTGCCTGATGCCGATCCGGCGCGCATCGCGGAGGGCCTGTTCTGGGGCGCCTTCATCAACAATGGCCAGACCTGCGCGGCGCTGAAGCGGCTTTACGTGCATGACAGCCTCTATGACGACGTCTGCCAGCGGCTTGCCGATTATGCGGCGAACATTCCCGTCGGCGACGGCCTCGACGAGAAGAGTATCCTCGGCCCCGTCCAGAACGCCATGCAGTTCGACAAGGTGCGCGAGCTGGTCGAGGATGCCAAGGCGAAGGGCGGCCGCATCCTGATCGGCGGCGAGCCGCCTGAAGGCGAAGGCTATTTCTACCCGATCACGCTGGTCGCCGATGTCGACAACGGCGTGCGGCTGGTGGACGAGGAGCAGTTCGGCCCCGTCCTGCCGATCATCCGCTATAGCGATCTCGATGAGGTCATCCGGCGTGCCAACGATAATCCCGCCGGTCTCGGCGGTTCGGTCTGGTCCGGCGATGCGGACAAGGCGCGCGCCGTCGCACTCCAGCTCGAATGCGGCTCGGTCTGGATCAACAAACACGGCGCCATCCAGCCGAATGCCCCCTTCGGTGGCGTCAAGCAGTCGGGCATCGGCGTCGAGTTCGGCGTCGATGGTCTGAAGGAGTTCACGACGATCCAGACGGTGCTGAGCTGATGAGCGCGACCTACGATTATATCGTCGTCGGTGGCGGCTCGGCCGGGTGCGTGGTGGTCAACCGCCTCTCGGAAAACCCCGCGAACCGGGTGCTGCTGATCGAATCCGGTCGGCGCGACAAGGATCCGTGGATCCATATCCCCGCAACCTTCTTCAAGGTGCTCGGCAAGGGGATCGATATCCACCCCTATGCCTCCGATCCGCAGCCGGGCCTCAACGGCCGTCCCTCAATCGTGCCGCAGGGCAACGTGCTGGGCGGTGGCTCCTCGCTCAATGCGATGATCTACATTCGTGGCCATCGCAATGACTACGATACCTGGTCGCAGATGGGCTGCCGCGGATGGTCCTATGACGAGGTGCTGCCGGTCTTCAAGGCGCTGGAAAACAACCAGGCCTTCAACGGTCCGTATCACGGGCAGGACGGCACGCTCACCGTCTCCAATGCCCGCCACCGCCATCCGCTGTCGGAGGCCTTCGTCAAGGCGGCTGTCGAATCCGGCCTGAAGCCGAATGCCGATTTCAACGGCGCGGACCAGGAAGGCGTCGGCTTCTATCAGAGCACCACAAAGAACGGTCGCCGCTGGAGTTCGGCCATGGCCTTCCTGCGCGAGGCGGAGAAGCGGCCGAATGTGACCGTGCTGACCGAGCGCAAGGTGGCGCGCGTGCTGTTCGAAGGCCGCAGGGCTGTCGGTGTCGCGCTCGTTGATGGCATGGTTTATCGCGCGAACCGCGAAATCGTGCTTGCCGCTGGCGCCATCGCGACGCCGCGGCTGCTGCAGCTCTCCGGCATCGGCAACGGTGCGCATCTCGCCTCGCTTGGTATCGATGTCGTGGCGGACCTGCCCGGCGTTGGCGAGAACTATCAGGACCACATGGAGGTGCCGGTTCAGGCCGAAACGCGCGAGCCGATCTCCATTCTCGGTCATGATACGGGCCTGAAGGCCGTCGGCCACATGCTGCGTTATCTCACGTCGAAGCAGGGGCTCCTGACCTCGAACGTGGTGGAATGCGGCGGTTTCGTCGATACGCTGGGCGTCGGCCAGCCGGATGTGCAGTTCCATGTGCTGCCGGTGCTGATCGGCTTCGTCGATCGCGAACCGGAACCGGGTCATGGCTTTTCCATCGGCCCCTGCTACCTGCGGCCGCGTTCGCGCGGCTCGATCCGCATCACCGCCGCCGATCCCGCGGCGAAGGTCGATTTCAACGCCAATGTGCTCTCCGACCGCGAGGATGTTGAAACGCTGGTGCGCGGCGTCAAGGCGGCGATCCGCATTCTGGACACGCCCTCGATGCAGGCGATCGTCAAGCGCCGCGTGCTGCCACGTCCCGGTGTGGAGAACGATGCGACGGCGCTGGAAGACTATATCCGCCAGAGTGCCAAAACCGTGTTCCATCCAGCGGGCACGGCGAAGATGGGCCGCGACGACGACCCGATGGCCGTCGTGACGCCGGAGCTGAAGGTGCGCGGCGTCGAGGGCCTGCGCGTCGCCGATGCCTCGGTCATGCCGACGCTCGTCTCCGGCAACACCAATGCGCCCTGCATGATGATCGGCGCCCGCGCCGCAGCCTTAATGACGGCGCGCTGAAAAACGGCCGGCGCGGAGGAGCGCCGGCCGGTCAAAACCAAGGAGGAGGAAACCATGATGAAAGTGTTGAAGGGACTGCTGGTCGGCCTGGCGTTCAGCCTTGCCGGTGCGGCAGGCGCACATGCTGCCGCATCCTGCGGCGATGGTACGGGCACGGCCGCGACCGGCGAGCCGATCGTCATCGGCGCGATCACCGGCAAGACCGGGCCGGACGACTTTTCGAACTCGACCAAGGCGGCAAAAGCCTATTTCGATTGCCTCAACGCCAATGGCGGCATCAAGGGCCGTCCGGTGAAATATCTCGTCGAGGACGACCAGTGGGATCCGGAAAAGGCGGCCCAGCTTGCGGCAAAGCTCGTCGATGACGAGAAGGCCGTGCTGATGGTCGGCAATTCGAGCTATGTCGAATGCGGCGCGAACGCCGATTACTACAAGAAGAGCGGTATCTATGTCGTGGCCGGCGTCGGCGTACCGCGCGAATGCTTCTTTGCCGAAAACTACGCTCCGACCAATGCCGGCCCGCGCGTCTCCATGCTGGGTGCCATGGGCTATGCGCTCGACCAGCTTGCCGCCAAGTCGGTCGTCTGCATCGGCCCGAACATCCCGAATGTCGGCACCTGGTCCTGCGACGGCGTGATACTGCTCGCCAAGGAAAAGGGCTTTGCCGCCGAAACGATCCTGATGGATCCGGGTAGTGCGGATGCCACCTCGATCATGCTGCAGGCCGCCGCCAGCAAGCCTGATGTCATCGTGCTCGGCATGTCCAAGGGTGTCGCCGTGCCGCTGCTCGTCGCTGCCGAGGAGCAGGGCCTGAACGAACAGATCAAGTTCCTCTCGGCCGCGTCCGCCTATGACCTCTCCGTGCCGGAAACGCTCGGTGCCGGCTGGGATGGCAAATTCTACGTCAACATGGAATTCAACGATCTCGAAGCCACGACGCCCGACAATGCCAACTGGCTTGCCGTGATGGACGAATACGGTCAGTCCTCCGACCCGCGCGACACCTTCGCCCAGGCCGGTTACCTTGCCGCGCGCATCGCCGAAAAGGCCCTGATGAGCCTCGACGGCGCCAACATCACCCGCGAGACCGTTTCGGCCGCGGTGCGCGGGGTCAAGGACTTCAAGAGCGATATCTTCTGCGCGCCCTGGTATTTCGGTGAGGGCCAGCCGCGCCACAACGCCAATTCGACGACGCGCATGGCGATCAGCGAAGGCGGCAAGTGGAAGGTCGTCTCCGATTGCGCCCCGTCGCCGGATCCGGAGCTGAAGGATGTGCGCGCCTTCGAAGCCAGCCTGAAGTGATCGATGGACCCTGCGGGCATCGCGCCCGCGGGGTCTCCTTTCCCGCATGATCGAGGGCCTCATGTCTCTCCTGCCATTCCTGATTTCCGGCCTGGGGATCGGCGCGGTCTATGCGCTGTCCGGCGTCGGCCTCGTCATTCTCTACCGCTCGACCGGCGTGCTCAATTTCGCCTTCGGTGCCTTCGGTGCACTCGGTGCCCATGTCGCCTGGCAGGTTCTGCAATGGAACTGGCCGCTGGCGCTTGCCATACTCTTCGGCGTGCTCACCTCGACTTTGGTGAGCTTCCTCTACGGCCGCCTTTTCGCGCCGTTGCTCTCCCACCGCGACATCGTCGTGCGCGCCGTCGGCACGCTGGCGCCCGCGCTGGTGCTGATCGCCGCCATGGGCGTCATCTGGGGCGAGCTGCCGCGCCGCCTGCAGTTTCCGACCGACCAGATGTATCTCACCGTGTTCGGCGTGCGGCTCACCTTCACCCGACTGATCGCGCTCGTCCTGTCGCTCGCCATGGTCGGCGCCATCACGCTGCTCCTGAACCGCACCCGCCTTGGCCTCGACATGCGTGCGCTTGCCAATGATCGTGACCTCTCGGCCATTCTCGGCGTGCGTGTGCTGCATACGGAAACCGCCGCCTGGGTCATCACCGGCCTGTTCTCCGGCCTCGCCGGCCTGCTGCTTGCCGATCTAGTGCGCCTGCAGGGCACGTTCCTGACCTTCGTCGTCATCCCGGCCATCGCCGCCGCGATCCTCGGCCAGCTGCGGTCGCTCTACATCACGGCGATCGCCGGTGTCGGCATCGGCCTTGCCGAAGCCGTGCTGACGCCGATCACGCTGATCTCGCCCTATCGTGCGGCCGCCCCCTTCGTCATCGCGCTCATCGCCGTGACGATCCTCGGCAGCACCTCCCGTGCCTCGATGAGGGACCGATGAACACCCAGAGAACCCTTGCCCCGGCCGCCGTGCCGCTTGCCCCGGAAGCCACCGTTCGAAAGCCGCGCCCGCTGCTTGCCGTAGCCCTTGCCATGGCGATCTTTTCCGCCGCCGTCGCGCTTCTCGCCAATGCCTTCTGGCTGTCGGCGCTGACCTCGGCCATGGCGCTGTCGCTCTCCGTCGCCGGTGTCGCAGTGCTCTATGGCCAGCTCGGGCTCGTCTCGCTCTGCCAGTTCGCGCTGGTCGGGGTCGGCGGCTGGGTCACGCTGCGCATCGGCCATGGTTTTGCGCCGCCCTTCGAGGTGAGCTTGCTTGCCGGCGGCGTGGTCTCGGCATTGCTCGGCCTGCTGTTCGGCGTGCCTGCGCTGCGCCTGCGCGGCCTCTATCTCGCACTGGTGACGCTGATGCTGGCCGGTGCCTTCCAGATCGTGATTTCCGCCTGGGGTTTTCCCGATGGCGGTCCGGGTTTCCTCGGCCGTGCCGATGGGGTGGGTCGCTCCATGCTGGCGCGCCCGGCGCTGGCGACCGAGGCGGTGCCGTATTTCCTCTATTGCGCCGTCATCGCCACGCTCGGCTTGATGCTGGTGCAGGCGCACAAGATCACCCGGCCGGGCCGTGCCTGGGCGCTGATCCGCAAGGGTGAGACAGTGGCGATCGCCTCCGGCGTCAATGTGCTCGCCTACAAGGCCTGGGCCTTCGCGCTTTCGGGTTTCCTCGCGGGCATTGCGGGCGGCCTGCTCGCCGGCAATGTCGGCCAGCTGGAAGGCCGCGCGTTCTCTGCATTTGAGAGCCTCAATCTCTTCGCGCTGGCGACGGTCGGCGGTGCCTTCCACTGGTACGGCGCCGTCATCGCCGGCCTTCTGCTGCGCGCGCTGCCGGCCCTGCTCACCGATCTCGGCATCGACGGCTATGTCACCATCGGCATTTTCGGCGTTGCGTTGTTCCATGCGCTGGCTACGGCGCCGACCGGCATTGCCGGCCAGATCGCCAATCTCCTTGCACGCTTTACCAGGGGAGGCGAGCGATGATCGAAATCGAAACGCTCTCGGTCCGTTTCGGCGGCATCAAGCCGATCGACCAGCTGACCGCCATGCTGAGCGCGCCCGTCTCCGGCCTCATCGGCCCGAACGGCGCCGGTAAGACGACGCTGCTCAACGTGCTCTCCGGTTTCGTGCGCCCCGTCGAAGGCGTCATCAAACTGGATGGCCGTTCGCTGCTGCCGCTCTCGCCGCTGCAACGGGTGCGGGCCGGCCTGCGCCGCTCGTTCCAGACGGAGCAGGTGGTGGAAGACCTGACCGCCCGCGACAATCTCGCGGCGCTTGCCGACAATGTCGCTGCCGTGGGCGAGCGCAGCCGCACGACGGATCGCGCGCTCGATTTCGTCGGTCTCGGCAGCGTCGCCCACCGCCTCGGCGCCCGGCTGAACCTCTTCGAGCGACGATTGGTGGAACTCGGCAAATGCCTGATCGGCACGCCGCGCCTGATCCTGCTCGACGAACCCGCCGCCGGCCTGACGGACGAGGAGGGCGCACGCCTGCGCGACCTTGTTCTCGCCATTCCCGATGCCTTCGGGGCGCAGGTCATCGTTATCGACCACGACGTGGAACTCATCCGCGCCATGTGCGCGGAAACGCTGGTGCTCGACTATGGCAAGCGTCTGGCGCTCGGTCGCACGGAGACGGTGCTTGCCGATCCCGATGTCCGCCGCGCCTATCTGGGAGAACTGTGATGAGCAAGGACACCATCACCGTCGACAATCTCGTCGTCGAGCGTGGCGGCAAGCGCGTGCTGCACGGCATTTCCTTCGCGCTCCAGCCGGGGGCGATCAGCACCCTTCTCGGCGCGAACGGTGCCGGCAAATCCAGCACCGTCATGGCGCTTTCCGGCGCCATTTCCACCGCATCGGGCAGCGTCTCGCTCGGCGACCTCAGGCTGACGGGGCTTTCGCCCGATGCGGTGCGCCGGCGTGGCGTGGCCATGGTGCCGGAAGGGCACCGTGTGCTCGGCCAGATGAGCGTCGAGGACAATCTGCTCGTCTCGGTGCTCGAGCGCGGCACGACGGCGCGGCGCGACGGGTTGGCGCGGGCCTTCGCTATCTTTCCGGAACTCGAAGCCCGCCGTCGTCAGCTTGCCGGCGATCTCTCGGGCGGCCAGAAGCAGATGCTGGCGATGGCGCAGGCCTTTCTGGCAAAGCCACGCTTCATGATTGTCGACGAACTCTCGCTCGGTCTTGCGCCCGCCATCGTCAAGCGGCTGGCGGAGGCGCTCACCCTTGCCGCCCAGGATGGCATCGGCGTGCTGCTCATCGAGCAGTTCGCCAATCTGGCGCTCGGTCTTGCCAGCCATGCGTTGGTGATGGAGCGCGGCCGCATCGTCTTCGACGGATCCTCGCAAACCCTGCGCCAGCAGCCGGATATCCTGCACGGCGCCTATCTGGCGGTGTGAGCCATGGGCACGCTTTCGCCGCTCGAAGCCGCAACCGGTCTGGATGTCCGCTTCGTCGCCCGCCGGCTGTTCGGCTCCGTGCGGCTGCATTTTTCCGAGGGGCGAGAGCGGGCGAGCCGCATCGTTTCGGCGAAACTCGGCCAGTGCCGGCTGACACGGCTGAATGCCGAGGCGCATCTGGTCGATGGCAGCCGCGTGCTGTCGGATGGCAACCGGCCGGATATGATCAAGCTGATCATCCAGCCGCATGGCCGCTCCGTCTTCCACCAGGGCGGCTGTGATCTCACCGTCAGTTCGCAGGCGCTGGTGATCTACGATCCCGCCTATAGCTACCGGCTCGAAAACCCCATGCCCGTCGAAGTGCTGATGCTGCAGGTGCCGCGCGAGACGCTGCCGCGCGCGGTAGTCGGACGCCTGCGCCGACCGATGGCGGCCCCACTCGCGCCCGGGGGGCTGCAAAATATCCTGCTGTCGATGATGCAGGGGGCCGTGCTGGAGATGGATAGATTTGACGCCGCAGGCCGCGAAAGCCTCGGCCGGGCGATGGCGGACCTGACGCGCACCGTCATCACCGATTGCTCGCTGGCCGACCATCCGGCCGATGCGCCGCCGCTGGCTTTGCTGTTTGATCGTATCAAGGCTTACGTGGCGGACAATATCCAGCGGAGCGATCTCGATGCGGCGGATATTGCGCGGCGCATGGGCTGTTCGGTGCGCTATGTCTACCGGGCTTTCGAGGTGCAGGGCCTCACACCGGCCGATTTCATTTGGGGGCAGCGTCTTCAAACGGCGGCCGAAGCCCTGCGCAATCGCCCGGTCCGTCCCGGTTCCATCGCCGAAGTCGCTTTCGAGTTCGGCTTTTCCTCCAGCGCGCATTTTTCGCGACTCTTTCGCCAGCGGTATGATCGAACGCCGTCGCAATGGCGGGAGGCGGCGGAGTGATCCGCCGCCTCTGCCGGTCATTCAGGCCTGCATCGCCTCGGCGACGCGCAGCGTGTCGGTGAACTGCTCGAAGCGGCGGATCTTGTCGTCCGCCACGCCCCAGACATGCACGACACGCACATTCATCGCCTTGCCGGTCACCTTGTAGGTGGCCGTGTAGGTGCCGATGGCGACCACGTCGTTGCCGGCATCGAGAAGGCGCTCCAGCGTGAAGGTGTAGCCATCCCAGGCTGCACCCAGCGCTGCGAAGACGTTCTGCACGATTGCATCGGGGCCGACATAGGTCCCGGCGCAGGGAAAGCCGTCCATCTCCGTCCAGCGGCAATCCTCGGCGATATCGGCGAGCATGCCGGCCATGTCGCGGCGGGCATTGGCGTCGTAGTGGGCTTTGACGATCTCGTAAGCGGTACGCATCAGACGGGTGCCTCGCCGGGCTGGTAGAAGGTCACGGAGGCCTTGCGGATGAAGGCGCCGGCATTGCTGTTCTGGATCGCACCCTCACCATTGATGCCGAGGAACTTGCCGGTCGAGCGCATGTCGTCGAAGTTGTAGAAAAAGGTCGAGGCGACCGGGATCTTGAACTCGCGGAAGGTGAAGATGTACTGCCCCTCGGCGAATTTGTAGGTCGTGGCAAGGTCCACGTCGCCGTGGCCGCGCTGCACGCCGACCAGGCACTGCCAGGCATAGCGCTTCGAGGACAGGTAGGTGTGCTCGTAGACATGGTTGGGGCTGTAGGTGAAATGGGCGCGCAGGCCGATGAGGTCGCGCGTCTCCTCCGGCACCATGCCGCTTGCTTCCCCGCCGGCAATCACGCCCGGGCGGAAAATCTGGCCGACCTGCGGTTCGCCCACCGTCTCCTCTTTGGAGTGCACGATCGAAAGGATCGACAGCGCGCGGCGGGAGGCGAGGTTGAGGATGACGGTCTCGGCCTCGAGCGGCTTGTCCGTGAAGGCGATCTCGACGAAATAGGTGTCGGGCGCGACCTCGACCACCTCAACGCTGTCGGTGCCCGAACCGGATGCATCCGTCCAGGTCACCTTGTCCTTGGTGAAATCGAGGGTGAGTTCGCGGCCGTCGTCGAAATGGACGGTGTGTTTCGTGCCGGCCAGCACCTCTGTCAGAGGCAGGCGGTTGGTGTCGATGCCATAGGCGAATTGGTCGTAGGTCTTCCAGTCCTTGGGGTTTTGCTGCGCCATATCGGGTTCCTCCTATTCCACAAAGGCAAGGGTTGGCAGGTCGACGGTGCCGGCACCGCCGTCGACCGTCAGGATCGCGCCATTGATCATCGCGGCCTCGCCGGAGGCGAGGAAGCAGACGGCATTGGCGACGTCTTCTGCACTTGCCGGGCGGCCGAGCGGCACATCCTTGGTGACGAGCGCATAGGCCTCGGCGATCGAGGCGAGCTTGTGCTTCTCGACCAGCATTTCCATCTGCTCGTCGGCCATCGCCGTCGTCACCCAGCCGGGGCAGACCGTGTTGGTGCGCACGCCGAGGCGGCCATAGTCGCGGGCCAGAGACTTCGCCAGGCCGATGCAGCCGTGTTTCATGGTGACGTAGCCCACGGCATCCGGCCCGGCGAAGAGACCGGCGATAGAGGACAGCACGACGATATTGCCCTTGGAGCGGATGAGATGCGGCAGGCTCTCGCGCGCCGAGACGAAGGCGGTGTTGAGGTTGAGGCGGACGGCGAGCTCCCAGGTCTCGTCGCTCATCGAGACCGTCGGGCCGACGCCGTGGCCGCCGGCATTGGCGATCAGGATGTCGATGCCGCCGAATTTTTCGGCCGTCGCCGTCACCGCGGCCTTCATGCTCTCCGTGTCGGCTGCATCCGCCGCGAAGACGGCCGCGCCGATCTCCTCGGCGACGGCATGCAGCGGCTCCGGCCGCCGCCCGCCCAACGCCACCTTACCACCCTCGGCGGCGATGCGCCGTGCGACTGCAGCGCCGATACCCGTGCCGCCACCCGTGACGATGGCAACCTTTTTGTCAAAACGCATGGTTTCCTCCCTTTTCCGGATCGATCATGCAGCGATGGCGCGGGATCGTCGCGTCCGGTTCTGCACATTCTCTTGTCCAGGACTGCACGAAGGCCGCCGGGAGGTGCGGCCCTTCGCACAAGAAAAAGGCGGCCCGTTGGGGCCGCCTCTGGTTCAGTAGACCTTTGCGCCTGTTGGCGCCTCGGCCGGCTCGGCGGCCTTGAAGTCTTTGAGCAGTTTCGTCGTAGCGTTGGCGAGCAGCGTCACGTCGTTGCCGATGGCGACGAAGGTGGCGCCGAGCTCGAGATAGCGCTTGGCGAGACCGAGATCGCCGATCAGGATGCCGGCCGCCTTGCCATGCGACTGGATCTTCTTCAGCGCCTTCTCCACCTCGGCCTGCACCTCCGGCGCACCGGGTTTTCCGAGGAAACCCATGTCGGCGGCGAGGTCGGCCGGGCCAATGAAGACGCCGTCGACGCCGTCCGTACCGGCGATGTCATCGAGCGCTTCGAGGCCGGCGCGGCTTTCGACCTGTAGCAGCAGGCAGACCTCGTCATTGGCGGTCTGGAGATAATCCACCGTGCGGTTGAAGGCGGAGGCACGGGCGAGCGCCGCGCCGACGCCGCGCACGCCATGCGGCGGATAACGTACGGCCTTCACCATCGTCTCAGCCATCGTCTTGCTGTCGACCATCGGGATCAGCAGCGTCTGCGCGCCGATATCGAGCAGCTGCTTGACGATCCAGGTCTCGCCGATCGGCGGTCGGATCACGGCGTGGCTGGCGGAGCCCTTCATCGCCTGGAGCTGCGAGACGAGAAGCGGCACGTCGTTCGGCGCGTGTTCGGCGTCGAGCAGCAGCCAGTCGTAACCCGCCTCGGCGCAGATCTCCACCGTGTAGGGATTGGCAAGCGCCTGCCAGAGGCCGATCTGCGGACGGCCTTCCTTCAGCGCCTGCTTGAAGCGGTTTTTCGGAGCGGGCATCGAAACCTCCTATGCGAAGAACAGGCTGACCGTGCCGTAAGGACCGAAATCGCCGACGATGGTATCGCCATGGCGGGCCTCGACGGGGCGGATGAACGAGCCGGCGAGCACGATCTGCCCCGCCTCGATGCCGTCACCGTATTGTGCGAGGCGGTTGGCGAGCCAGGCGACGCCGCGGGCGGGCTGGTTGAGCACGCCGGCGCCAAGGCCGGTTTCCTCGACTTCCGCATTGCGGCTGACGATGGCGCCCATCCAGCGCATGTCGATCTGGTCGGGACGCACCGCACGGCCGCCCGTGACGATGCCGGCATTGGCGGCATTGTCGGAGATCGTGTCGCAGATGCCGCGGGCCTTCTTCGTCTCGGGATCGACGCGCAGGATGCGCGTGTCCAGGATTTCAAGCGCCGGCGTCACGTAATCCGTTGCGTTCAGCACGTCGAAGGCCGTCACGCCGGGGCCTTTCAGCGGCGCCTTCATGACGAAGGCGATTTCCGCCTCGACGCGCGGCTGGATGAAACGGCCGGCCGGCACGGTCGCGCCGTCTTCGAAGACCATGTCGTCGAACAGCACGCCGGAATCGGGAATGTCGATATTCAGGGCATATTGCATGGCCTTGGAGGTGAGGCCGATCTTCCAGCCGATGACCTTGCGGCCATCGGCGATCTTCTTCTTCACCCAGGCGCCCTGGATCGCATAGGCATCGTCCATGGTGATGCCGGGGTGCTTCAGCGAGAGCAGGCCCGTCTGGACGCGCGTGCGCTCGGCCTCGTCGAGGCCAAGTGCTGCGGCGCGGATCTCGTCTTGCGTCATCATGGTCAGAAAACCTCGTCGGCGATGGTGTTGCGCAGAAGGCCGATGCCCTCGGCCTCCACTTCTACCACGTCGCCCGGCTTCAGCCAGATCGGCGGGTCGAAGCGTGCACCGGCCCCCGTCGGCGTGCCGCAGACGATGACGTCGCCCGGCACCAGCGTCGTGAAGGTCGAGATGTAGTTGATGATCTTGCGGAAGGAGAAGATCATCCTGACAGTGCGATCCTGCTGGCGGACCTCGCCGTTGACGCGGGTTTCGAGCTTGATGTCGGCGAGCTGGCTTTCGTCCTTGTAGGGCACCAGCCACGGGCCGATGGAGCCGGTCGCGTCGAAATTCTTGCCCTGGGTGACGTTGAATTTCGCGTGCCGCACCCAGTCGCGGATCGTGCCTTCGTTGCAGAGGGTGAGTGCTGCGATGTGATCGAGTGCATCCGCCTCGGAAATGCGGCGGCCGCCCTTGCCGATGACGATGGTGACCTCGCCCTCATAGTCGAGCTGCGGGCTTTCAGGCGGGCGGATCAGCGGCCGGTCGTGGCCGGTGAAGGAGCGCGGGAAGCGGATGAACAGCGACGGATTGGCAGGCGCCGCCTGGCCGTCCTTGTATTCCTCGTTACGATCGGGAAAATTCACGCCGACGCAGATGATCTTTTCCGGTGCCGGGATCGGGATCTCGTAGGTGATCTCGGAGAGCGGGAAGTCCGGCTGGTGGCCGGCGACGGCCTCGAGAAGCGCGTCGAAGGCATTGGCCTCGACGACTTCCCGAAGGGTCGGGTAGCGGGCGCCGAACCGGGCCGAGAGATCGATCACGCCGGTCTCGGTGATCAGGCCATAGGCGTGACGCTTGCCCGTGGTGAAGCTGGCAAAACGGGGATGGCTCATCTTCTCTTCCTTCACGCAATACCGCCCAAGCAGACATATTTGATCTCAGTGAACTCCTCGATGCCGTAGCGCGAGCCCTCACGGCCGAGGCCGGAGAGTTTCACGCCGCCGAACGGCGCTTCCGCCGTGGAGATCA
>NZ_CAMLFY010000108.1 GCF_946479415.1 uncultured Shinella sp.
TTTCGAACGCGAGTTCGCGGCCTATGTGGACGCCCCCTTTGCGACCGCGGTTTCCAACTGCACGACCGCGCTCCATCTTGCGCTCAAGGTGGTCGGCGTCGGACGCGGCGACGAAGTGATCACTGTCAGCCATTCCTTCATCGCCACGGCCAACGCCATTCGCTATTGCGATGCGACGCCGGTCTTCGTCGATATCGAGGCTGACGGCTTCAATATCGATCCATCCCGCATCGAAGCGGCGATCACGCCACGCACGAAAGCCGTGCTGGTCGTGCATCAGCTGGGCATGCCGTGCGATCTTGCCGCCGTGATGGCGGTTGCCGGTCCACGGTCGATCCCCATCATCGAGGATGCGGCCTGTGCATCGGGCAGCGAGATCCTGCGGCAGGGGCGCTGGGAAAAGATCGGGCGGCCCTATGGCGATATCGCCTGCTTCTCGTTCCATCCCCGCAAGGTCATCACCACGGGCGATGGCGGCATGCTGACGACGGCAAATGCCGAATACGACCGCAAATTCCGACTCTGGCGCCAGCACAGCATGAGTGTCGCCGATACCGTGCGCCACGGCTCCAAGTCGGTCATCTACGAGACCTATCCCGAGCTCGGGTACAATTACCGGATGACCGATCTGCAAGCGGCACTGGGCCGTGTGCAATTGCGCCGATTGCCCGGCCTCGTCGCGCGCCGGCGGCAACTCGCCGACCTCTATAGCGGATTGATTGCCAGGACCGCGCCCGCATTCACGGCGCCTCGGGAACCCGCATGGGCGCGCACGAACTGGCAGAGCTACTGCGTGCGCATCCCCGATGGAGGCGATCAGCGCGCGATCATGCAGGCGCTGCTCGACGACGGCATCTCCACACGGCGCGGCGTCATGAACATCACGGCCGAACAAAGCTATGCCGGAGGGGATACGCACCGCGTTTCCGGCGGTCTGGAGCGTAGCGCGGCCGCGCAGGAGAACTCCATCATCCTGCCACTCTTCGCACAGCTGTCCGAAGAGGATGTCCATCGCGTCGTCGATGCGCTTGGAAGGGTTACCACGAGCACGCCGCGTGTTCTGGAGCCGGCGCTATAAAAAGCCTCGTCCCTGCAATCCCCGGTCCGCCTCAGGCGAACCGGGCGATCAGCATCTTCAACGGTGACGGCAGTGACGCGTGCGGAACGAGCCGCACCAGCTTGCGCATGGAATAGAGGCCGGTCAGCAGCAGCACCGCCGAACCCGTGAGCGTCGATTGCCAAAGCGGCAGCACCTGCGTCGCCAGAAAGACGAACGCGCAGGCCAGAATGAAAACCGGCGTTAGCCATGCGTTTTCCCTGGACCAACGAAACCCGCTCATTCGCCTGACGATGCCGTAGATCAGAAGGCCGTGCCAGATATAGAGGCCGAGAAAGGCCATCCCCGCGCCGGCGGCGCCGAAATAGGGGACGAGAAGGAAGGCCAGGCCGACATGGACCACCGTCGCGGCGACCTCGGTCCAGAAGAAGATCGCCTCCGCCCCCTTCGCGATAACGATATAGCCCATCGGCCATGCGACGATGCGCAGCATCATGCCGAGGCATATCCAGCGCAGCAGGTCCGTTGCTCCGTCGAAGGCGTGTGAATAGAGAATATGCAACACGAAGGGGGCGAAGGTCAGCGTGGCGACGACACCCGGACCCGCCAGAAGCAGGCTCATCTGCACCTGCTCGTTCACCAGGCGATTGCACTCGGCATTGTTTTCGCTGACGGCCGTCAGCCGTGGATAGAAATCAGTGCCCATCGCCTGCAGCACGATGCCCGCATAGAGCCCGCCGATGGCCCAGGCCGCCTGGTAGAAGCCGGCCGATGTGATCCCTTCGGCATGCAGGACGATCAGGCGATTTGCATAGGCCGCGCCGAAGGTCAGCAGCCCGCTTGCCATGAACACCAGGCCGAGCTTGAGCAGACGCCGGCTTTCCCGCCCGAGCAGCGGCGGCGGGGTTGCGATCGGCGGCAATTGGACCTGCCTGCGAAAATACCACGACGCGAGGCCGGTCACAGCGGCAACGGCGATCAGAGACGGAACGATGCCATTCAGGCCGAAAAAATAGATCAGCGGAATGGTGATGACCGTGCCCGCAAAGGCTGCCGCGACATTGACGATCGCAAGATCCGCAATCCGCCGCAGGCCCTGAAGCAGAGCCATTTGCCCTCCGGACACGATGCGCAGCGCAACCGCAAGCGACAGCAGCGCAATTCCACCCGCCTGCTGATGGTCACCGAAGGTCAGACCGGAGAGGGGAACGGCGAGCAGGACGAGAAGGAGAGCGGCGAGGGCTGCGAGTACAAATGCCGTTCGCGAGAGAACCCGCGCGGTGCGTGCGATCGTCTCGTCGTCGTTCGTGCCGGCGGTTTCGGCGATCTGGCGCACGCCGCTCGACTGCACGCCCATGCCGGCGAGGTTCTGGGCCATGTCGGCAAGGGCGCTGTAAAGCCCCATCAGGCCGATGCCCTCCGGTCCGAGCATCAGGGCGACCGCCTTGTTGCGGATGATCGAAAACACGACGCCGACGACCGACGAGGCGCCGACCAGGAGGGTGGATTTCAGGATTTGCGTATGCGTGCTCTGCTCGCTGGCTGAGGCGTCGCAGGGATCGCTCATTGGCTGCTTCCGACGACCGTATCAGCCTGTGAATTCTGCGCGAGCGTTTCCGGCGTCGCGGCCTTCACACGCCGGCTCACGCGAAGCACGTCGCCGGGCTGCAGGACGGTATCGCTGCTTGCGGCGATTTCCTGTGCCTTGCCATCGACCAGACGATCGATCGAGAAGACCAGTGTCGTCGGATCGCCGGTATCCGATAGGCTGTCCGGTTTCGAGAGGATCCTCAGCATCTGGTTCTGAGCGACCTCGCGTTTGAGAAGCATCTGGTCCAGGTTCGCCTGTTCCGTCTGCAATTCGATGTTCACTTCGGTTCGTTGCCGATCATACAGCCCTTCGAGGTTGCGCGACGCTTCGGAGATGTTCTGCTTTGCCCGCATCGCATCCGCCGATACGTCGAGGCGTGCGGCCGAGTAGCTTCGAAGCATGCGCTCGAGATCACCCAGCCGGGAAGGAAGAGCGATGCCCTTGTCCACCATCGTTTTGATGAGGCCCAACTCCTTCGCGACGGATTTGATGTCGGCATCGGCACTGTCGGCCTTCTTGTCGAGCGTCTCGAGTTCCACGCGAAGCAGGTCGCGCAGCTCCGTGAAGGAATTCGCCTGCCTCTTCAGGAGGTTGGACCGCGCCGTCATGACGGCCTTTTCCTGCTCATAGATCGCTCGGGCCTCCTGGCTCTCCATTCCTGCCGGCAGATCGAATTCGGGCGCTTTTCCGTCCGACAGCTCGGCATGGAAGCGGGCAATCCTGATCCGGGTGCGCATAATCGAGTTTTCCAGTCCGCGCAGGTTCGCGACCAGTTCAGCCCTGTCGGGCAGATCCGCGCCGTCCGTATCAGGACTATGCTCGCCTCCGCTCACGGCCAGGGCCTGCAAAGCCATCAATCCCGGCCGGAATTCATAGGTGCCCGGCAGCTTGACGTCTCCGACGACGTAGATCGGCGGATATTTGACGACGGCCACCGTCGCCTCGGGTGCGCGCACGAGGCCGATCTTGTCCTTGAGCTCCTCGGCAATCCTTGTTGCGAGGGCGGCTTCGTCCAGGCTCCCGACCGGAATACGGCCGATCACCGGCAGCGACAATGTCCCATCCTGCGCCACTACGAATTCTCCGCTCAGGGCGTCCCATCTTTCATAGAGCCCCTTGGTCGGCATCCACTGCACGATGTTCACGCGAATGTTCGTATTCGGCCAGATCCGCGGCGCATCCGCGAAGGCGGGTGACCCGCAGAGGGCAGTCAATATGGCTGTGGTGAAAATGGTCTTCAGTGGTCGCTGCTGGTCCTGCAAAATCCGAAACGTGACCATGGAACTCGCCTGTCGAAGATCGATGAGCGCGCGGCCCACCGTGATTGGTCTCGCTTGCATTCTGCTGACGGGAAATGGTTTTCAGTAGACGATCAGTCGTTGAGCGGCATCATCAATTAGAAGTAAACCGCGCTGTCTACGCCAACCGATTGCGGGGACGGTGTCGCGATCTTACGCAGGGTAATCCTTTTGGAGCGGGCGCAACACGCTTGGTCGGTCAGGAGGAAGCCGCTGTGGGCGCAGGATAACCCATAGGAAGCTATCGCAGAGACAGTGCGCGGGAGATACAGTGCGGACGCCCTCAAGTGGCAGCCGTTTTCGTGTGGGGAGCGAGGAGGTCGGAATGGCGTCGGAACGACGAAGCAACTGCGATGCGTTTTCGGCGACGCCCTTTCGAACGGATGCGGTGCGCACAATTCTCGTCGTGGGACCTTCCGAATGTACCTGCGAGCGGCTGGAGGCCTTTCCGGCAGAGTTTCCCCAAACCGTCATTCTGCATGTGCCGACCGTCGAGGCCGCGTGCAAGCCTTTCGCCAATCCCGTCGGATTGATCCTCATCGATTCCGCCCTTCGTGCGGCCACCGAGGCGGCGGCGTTCCTCTTGCGCCGCCTGCATCCCGATGCACAGATCGCGCTCACGCATCCGACGATGTCGGAGACCGGAAAGCTGTCGAGGGGCGGCAGCGGACAAAGCGTCTATCTCAGCCTGCTGCCGATGGACCTCGCGCTCAATATCTGGCTTGCGGTCGTGCGGCTCCTGCTTTCGGGCGGTGAGTATTTTCCCGTTTCGCCACCAGGCCTTACGGCTGGGCGTCCTTACGCCGCTGGAGGAGGGCAGGCCTTCTACACGGAAGCCGACACGCCCATCAAGCTTACGCCGCGTGAGATGGAAATTTTGGAAAAAGCGGCTCAGGGAATGCAGAACAAGCTGATCGCGGCGGAATTCAACCTGTCCGAAAATACCGTGAAGGTTCACCTGCACAATATCATCAGCAAGCTTGGCGTTCACAATCGCACGGAGGCCGCCGCGAAGTATCATCAGCTGTTGAGCGCGTCTCAGGAGAGATGAGGCGAAGCCGCCGGCGCCGTTTCGCACGCCGTCGCAATCCGTCCCCGTGATGAAAAAACCATGGGCGGCAGAGGCCGCCCATAGTCATTTTGGTGTCAGATGAGAAGGAAGTCGCTCGCCGACAGATTGTAGCCGTTATCGAAGGTGGCAATCAGGACCTTCGCCGCGGCCCCATTGCCATCGCTGTCATAGTAGAGAGAATGCGCCTTCGTGTCATAGATGAAGCGGTCGCTGCTATCGAGAGCGGCAGTACCAAGGCGGAAAGCACTGGAGGCGAGGTTCCCCGTCGGTCCGGAATTCACGTCGAAAACGAGAGCGTCGGAAGACGAGAAGTCGGTGATGTGGTCGGCTCCGGAGGTCTTGATTTCGCTCTGCCGGAAGACGAATCTATCGGCACCAGCTCCGCCAGTCAGGGTGTCGTTACCCGCTTGGCCTTCCAGTGTATCATTGCCGCCACCACCGATGATGATGTCGTTTCCGCTACCACCCTTTAGACCATTGTTGGCGGAATTGCCCTTAAGGGTGTTGTCGCCGGAATTGCCCATTGCGTTGATGGCATTCGTCCCGCTCATGGCGAGCTTCTCGACATTGGACGTCAGTATATAGGTGACGGATGTCTTGACGGTATCCGTTCCGGCCTTGCTGCCTTCGGTGACGACATCACCGGCATTGTCGACGATATAGGTGTCGTTACCAGCGCCGCCAGCCATCTTGTCCGCACCGGCGCCGCCATTAAGAATATTGTTGCCGGTATTGCCTGTCAGAGTGTCAGCGTAGCTGGAGCCGATAAGGTTTTCGATGCTGACGAATTTGTCGCCGGTGGCATGGCCACCCGAGGCGGTTGCGGTTTGGAGGTTGATCTTGACAGCCGTCGACCCGGCATATGTGGCGGTGTCCGAGCCGGAACCACCATCCAATATGTCGGCGCCGGCGCCGCCCTTCAACAGGTCGTTGCCGCCAAGACCCTTGTAGGTCTCGTTTCCAGCACTCGTCTGGCCGCTGACCGGAAGGGCATCATTACCTGCCGTTCCGGTATAGACCGTACCAGCGACAGCCGTGTCGAGATCGGTGTTGCCCGAGACGACCGGCTTGTTGTCGTAGAATGCAAAATCGCCCCAATGACCATCGCCGATCTGGTTGTTGGTAATCTTGATCGTGGAATCGTCCACCGTGCCGCCATTGAAGCGATCATCGAGATAGACGGTGTAGCCGCCGCCGACCAGGCGGTTGCCGTCGATGGTGATGTTGCGCAGACCTCCGAAATCATTGTTGAGCATGACCGCCGAGGTCTGATCGTGGTCATTGATGATCGTGTTGTGAATGATATTGATATCGTGACCGCCATTGATCTCGATACCGTCGTAATGGGCATCGGCGTCGCCCCTCAGATCGTGGATATAGTTGTCCTTGATCGTCGTCGGCGCGATAACATTGATGCCGTTATGCACGTCGTGCAGATTATTGCGCAGGAACGTGCCGAAGCCGTAGATGGCGTTGACTGTTTTGCCCTGGCCGTCGATTTCGCTGTCCTGCATCGTGAAGCCGGTTGCGTCGTCCATGACGCGCAAGGCATGCCACTCGGTGTTGGAGACGAGCTTGACGTTCTTCAGGGTAACGTTCTTGGCCTCGATGACGATATCGCCATAGACTTCAAGGTTGCTGATGACGGCATTGTCCTGGGTTACGTGATAGGACCCGGTATATTTGGTCATTTTCGTGCCGCTGGGGACACCTGTGTTGCTGGCGTCCGGATAGCCCGAGCTTGCCGCCGCGGCCTCATTGCTGGCCGCCGCTTGGGTCGCCTTGGTCGCGGTTTTGCTGATGGCGGAAGGAGTGGCTGCCGCCTGTTTCGTCTCGACTTCGATCGCGGAACTTGCCGATGCGACCTTCAGAGAGGCCGCGCTATCGGACGAGGATACGCTGTCGATATGATGGCCCTGCTTTTCGCCGCGCTCATCCGAGAGATGTGCTTTCAGCTTCTGGCTGAATGTGCCGCTGATCGCCTCGTCGACGGCATGTCCGCGGTCATGGAATTGGAAGCTGTCCCGTGTGCTGCTGTTCTCAACATGCGCGCTGGCGTCGAGGAAAGAGCCGATTTCGCTACGAATGAGCGATGTGTCCTCCAGAAGCTTGGAGACGGATACGTCGCTAAATGTACTTTTCATGGTCTTGTCACCTTTCTCCCAACGGCCGTCACCCATGCGAATGGCTAACTGATTTGACGGGTTGGATACTACTTTATAGGTAGGTCAGCGCTGAGGCCGGGAAGGTAGTCCGGCTCGATTTGAAAGGCAATGTAGCGAAATAGTACTAGATGGCATTATAACAATGCCTTAATGTCGCCCTATTCGGCTCAGGTTTTCGCGAAATTCTACGAATGCCTTCAAATTTTATTTCCGCCTTATTTGATAAGGGCTTACCGGGTGAGGGATTGAGCGAAAACTATTCCATCAACTTTGAGTTAAATCCGAGTACTGAATTCTTTTCCGAATCTAAGGCGAAGCTCATATAGTCAGGAATGAACGGGTGGGCTTGCAGAATTGCCCGGTCGCAACGCGCGCAGTGATTCGGCGGCGATTAAGATAAAATCGGGGCACGCTGCTCGCATCCGGCGTTTTGCCCCGTATCGCCACGTTCCGCACGACGGTCTGTGACCGATTTTCCTTGGAGGAATGGAGAGAAGCTGTATTGCGGGGGGTAATATTGAAGGTTTTGCAGCCTGGAGAGCCATATTGATCGAGCGTGCTGGGTGAAGTCCTCTCCCACTGCGGGAGACCGAGATGGAGCACGGCTATCCTGAACCCTGGAGCGTGATCGCTGTCGTATAGGCGGTTGCAGAGCGCGGTGTGCTTCACCGAGGCCTTAACTGCGTCACTCCATATGGCTGATGATCATTTCTGCAATGGGGATCGCCGATGTCGCTGCGGGAGAAGGGGCGTTGCAGACATGCAGCATTCTATCCGTTTCGGCGAAAAGGAAGTCGTGGATGAGGCTGCCGTCCTTATGCACCGCTTGCGCGCGAATGCCCGCCTCGCATGGCAGAAGATCATCCAGGGCAAGGGTCGGGCAGTATTTTTGACACTCTTTGAGATAGCCCGGTTTCCAGAAGGAGTTGCGGAATTCCTGTAGCGCCGATTTGCGATGTGCGAAGGCGGTTTTCCAGAAGCCGGGAAAGCCGGTGATCCCGACAGTATCGGAAAGGTTGACGGAGAGACGCGGATAGCCCTCGCGCGCAAAACCGATGACGGCGTTCGGGCCGACGGTCACGCCGCCATCGATCATGCGCGTGAGATGGATGCCCAGGAAAGGCAGCGACGGGTCGGGAATAGGGTAGATGAGGTGGCGCACGATGGCGTTCTTTTCCGGCGGGAGGCGGTAGTACTCACCCCGGAAGGGAATGATGCGATGGTCGATCGAGAGACCCGCAAGCATCGCCAGTCGATCCGATTGCAGGCCGCCGCACACGATGAGCTTCTTTGCTTGCCAGCTTGCACTATCGGCATCGATATCGACGGCATCGACATGCTCGCGTATCCCCGTTACGCGCGTTGACAACCGGATTTGCCCGCCCAGTGTTTCCACGCGCCGTCCCATGGCTTTGCAGATGTTGGAATAATCGACGATGCCGGTCGAGGGAACGAGAAGCGCGCCGAGGCCGCTGATGTTGGGCTCCCGCTCCTTCAGTTCCCCGGCGTCGAGCCTGATGACCTCGACCCCGTTCTGTTTCGAGCGCTCGTATAGCGCTTGCATGCGCAGCATTTCGGGGGCGGACGTTGCAACCAGCAGCTTGCCGCAAACATCGAAGCGAATGTCGTTGTCGGTGCAGAACGCCTTGGTCGCTACCGCGCCCTTGCGGCAAAGTTCAGCCTTCAAGCTGCCCGGCGGATAATATATTCCGGCATGGATGACACCGCTGTTGTGCCCCGTCTGGTGCCGTGCGAGCCGATCTTCCTTTTCCAGCAGCACAAGACTGATGCCCGGCTTGGTCTCGAGAAGTCGCATGGCGGTTGCCAGGCCGACGATGCCGCCGCCGATGACGCAGTAGTCGAAGATCATGTCCGGTGCTCTTCAATGTGCCGCCTGGCCTTCAAGATGGCCCTCCCGCACACGATAGGTTTTTCCGGTTCCGTCGAAAAGATGGGTTCGAGTACGCCGGCGCGAAAATGAAGCTCTGCGCCGCGCATCTATCAACGGCTTGATGATGACCGGTTGGTTTGCCGCCGACATCCCGTTGGAGCTGTCTAGAGCATTTTCGGTGAACTCTGGTTCACCGGAAATGCTCTGGTTTTTGTTTTTGCCGCATTTTCCGACGCCGAAGCGATCTCGCTTCGGCTGGAAATGCTCTAGCGGGAATCGCTTGGCGGCAACGGTGGCAGGACTGCAAGGCGTCTCCCGAGCGGTAAGGCATCCAGCAGGATCGAGACACCGGCTCCATCCTGCCGGCTGAACGCAACACCGATCTTGGTGAAGACGTCCTTGCCACCGTCTCGTTCGCGAATTGCAAAGACGTCAAAGTCTGGTTTTCGTCCTTCGGACATCTTGGTTTCTCCTTTCCTGGATTGAAATCCTTTTCTCGATTGCGGTCATGAATCGCGGAATGCGCGGCTGAAATAGTCGGTGAGCGGCTTCATGACATAGCTGACGGGGGAGCGGCTGTCGGTGGTGATGAAGGCTTCGACCGGCATGCCGGAAACGAGCGTATTCTCGCCGAGCCTGCCGATCTCGGTCTCCGAAAGCGCGATCTCCGCGAAGTAATAGAGACCCTGGCTTCGTTCATCGATGAAGGCGTCCGCCGAAATCTGGAAGACCTTGCCGAAGATGATCGGCGTGGTGCGGCGATGAAAGGCGACGAAGCGCAGGGCGGCGTCCTGTCCTATGTGGACCTGGTCTATGTCGGCGGCATCCACCCGTACCGTCACCGTTTGGGGCAACACATCGGGAACGATGAACATCAGCGCCTGCCCGGGCTGCGCCACCGAGCGAAGCCCCTCGACCTTGAGGTCATGAACGATCCCGCCGATGGGTGCGCGGATTTCCAGCGTCGTCAGTTTCTGCAAGATGGCGCGCCGGCTTTCCATCAGGCGGATGCGTGCCTGGCCAAGCTCGTTCAGCTTGTCGGAATTGGTCTTGCTATCGCTTTGCAGCTTTGCGTTCGATTGCACTTCGAGTTCGGCGATCTCTCCCTTGAGTTCGGCGATCTTGGCGACCGAGATGCCGATCTCGCCCTTGGTGTTGATCACATCGTTGCGGGCGGCGTTGAAATCGGCGACGAGACCGATCTTTCGGCTGAAAAGCCGTTCGGCAATGGCAAGCTGCTCGTTGAACACATCGAGTTTTCCTCTCCGCGACAATAGGACGGCCTCTTCTCCGGCGATCTGTTCGCGGATTTGCGCGACCTGCTCGTGCATCAGGCGTTTCTCGGTCTCGATGGAGGCATGGTAGACGTCGAGCTGAAGCTGCTGTCGTTCGATGAGCCTGTGGTAATAGGGGATCGTGCTCGACGCCTTGATCAGCAGCGGGTCGGGGGAAAGTGTTTTGGCGCCGGCAATAAGGGCCTCCAGCCGCGCCTCGTTGGCGAAGATCTCGAAAAGTTCACCTTCGATCACCGAAAGGTCGGATTTCAGCGGATCCTCGTCGAGCTTCACAAGGATCTCTCCCGCGACGACCTTGTCGCCGTTGTGATGGTAGACCTTGGCAACGACGCCGCCGCTCGGATGCTCAACTGCGGTTCTCGTCGTGGCCGCCTGGATCTGGCCCTTGGCGATCACCGCACCGGCAATGCTGAAGCTGGTTCCCCAGCCGAGGATGACGCCGACGAGCGCCATGGCTGCCAGAAGGCCGATGCTGAGCGGCTGCCAGATCATCCAAGTTCGCCTTCGCATCCCATCGCCCCCCATCGCCCCCCATCGCTCAAAGCTTGTGCTTGCTGTCGAGCTTGACCACGTTTCCCGCTTTCCCGGCTTTCGCCATGCCTTCCTGAAGGGTTTCCTTCAGCTGACCGGCTGCCATGGCGAAGCGGCGCTGCGACTGAAATGCTTGCAGGCCCTTGCGGCTGAAGATAATCATGATGCCGCCGCCGGCCAGAAAATCGGTGACGAAATCCTTGAAACGTCCCGGAAGGCCTTCGCGCAGGACTTGGTCCGGTTCATCGAGTACGAGGATCTTCGGCCGACGATAAAGCGCGCGCGCGAAGGCGATCATATGCCGCTCGCTTTTGGAGAAATTGCCGCCTGCGGCATCGACTGACGTCTTGTAGCCTTCGGGAAGGCTCATGATGAGATCGTGCACGGCGGCAAGGCGCGCAGCCGCGACGAGCGCTTCGGGGTCGGGCGTCCTGTCGAAACCGGCAATATTGTCTTCGAGAGTGCCGGGCAGGAAGGAGACCGTCTGCGGCACATAGCCGATGGTGCTGCGGGCCTGATCCAGCGAAAGCCGTTCGGCCTGTATGCCGCCGATGAGAACGGTCCCGTTGCTTCGTTCCAGGCGGCCGAGAATGGCCTCCGCGAGCACGGTCTTGCCGCTCCCCGTCCGGCCGGTGATCTCGACAGACGTGCCCGGCCCGATGTCCAGGCTGACGCCGCGCAGGATCTGCTGGCGGGTGGTCGCAGAGCGGACATAGAGGTTCCCCAGCGTGACGCTCGCCGCAAGCTCGCCGCTTCCCGCTGTGCCGAGCCGCGTGTCGCGCTGATTGAGGCTGGTATCCAGCCGCCGCCAGTCGGCGATGCTTTCCTGCAGGCGGGGTAATTCTCCCAGGAACCGCTCGAAGGGAAAAACCACGCGGACCGCAAGGTAATTGGTTGCCACCATGGCGCCGATCGAAACGTCGCCCTTTATCGCATGATAGGCCCCGACCGCGAGCAATGTATATTGCAGGAGCATCGCCAGATGCTTGGAGCCGATCTCGAAACAGGCATCCCAGTCCTTCAGCTCGATCGCCCGGTCCCGAGAATCCCTGCGGGCTGCCATCCAGCGATCGATGAAAGCCGCCGTCATCTCATGAGACCGGATGACATGTCTCGATCCACCGATCTGTTCTCTCAGCACGCTGACGGTGTCGCTCGCCTGCGTGGCGCGCAGATCGTAGTCCTTCACGAAATGCTGGCGCAGAAGTGCGACGATGAGGATCAGCAGCAGTCCGGCGACCACGATCCAGCCGAGCGAGGCGTGGAGGATGAAGATCGGAATGAGGAAGATCGGCGACCAGATGAAGTCGAGTATGGCGATCAGCGAACCGGAGTGAAAGAAGGAGCGGAGCCGGTCCAGTTCGTTGAGTTCGGGCGCGGGTTTCGGCCCGGCATTCGTGAGATAGGCGTTGCGGTTCCTGGCTTGGAAAATCCCGGTTTCCACTGCCTCCTGAAACTGGGCGCCGAACCTCGCCATGATCCGCCGGCGCGAATAGTCGATGAGTGCCATCAGGACGAGAAGTGCGGCCACCAGCACGAAAAGCGCAATCAGCGTTTCCTCCGCCCGCGAACTCAGCACGCGGTCGTAGACGAGGATCATGAAAAGCGGGCCTGTCAAACGCAGGAGGTTGTAGAAGAAGCTGAAGGCAAGGGAGAACAGGAAGATATAGCGGACCCTGTGCAGTGCCTGACGCAATATCGTACGGCTTGAAGCAGTGGACATGAGCTCATCCACGGGAAAAACAGCCGCGGCAATCCATGCCGACGGCCGTCTTCCCGATCCTTTTTCGCTATGAATGCGCCGGGCAACTGCGTGCGAATATGCCCGGCGCGGTTTTGCTACTTGCGCTTCACCTGGTTGATGTTGAAGGAGATGATCACCCGGTCTGCATTTCTGCCGGGCGCCGTCGCCATGTTGGAATCGACACCATGGTAGAGCCAGCTCGGGAAGAACAGCATCCTGCCCGCCACGGGCTTGTAGTTGACTTTCGTCCAGCAATTGCGCGGGCGCTTGCGCTTCGGCAGATATTTTGCCTGGTTCATCAGCAGTGCGGTGCGCGGATCGACAAACTCGATGTCGCCGGAGGCTTCCGGCGTCTGCACATAGTACACGCCACTCCAGATCGCGCCCGGATGAACGTGCATGCGGTTGCCGTTGCCGGGCGGGTTGATGATCGACCACATGGTGGTGACCTTCAGATCGTGATCCCGCGCATAGCCGAGCTCCTTGGAAATATGCGAGCCGACCTGATGAATGTGCGACAGGATGCTGTTGTAGTCTTTGGATTTGTGCAGGTTCGTGTCGCTGTGCCAGCTTCCGAGTTCGGCGGTGTTGGATTTCGTGACGCCGATCTTGTCGGCTTCGCGGTTGCGGTAGATGAGGTCGAGCAGAGCATTGTTCAGCCCGTCGGGATCGGGAAGATCGAACTGATAGACCATCGTCGGGAAGTAGTCGGTACGGCTGATATTCACCATTTCGTTCATCGTCGTCTTCCTTACGCAGAATTCGATAAAGCGCTGTTCGTCCGACCACCGGTCGGTGCCAGCCGCCGCTTGGGACCCGACGCCTCGCTTGAACTGTCGGTCGGCATTCCTTGATACACGCCGGAATCTTCGGCTTCGTGCGACGTTTGTGCGATGCCGGCCGGAAATCCTTCGGCTAGGGTTCGCGATTGGATGGTCCCGGGTTTTCCGGCGGCCATGGATATCGAGCGTGGCTCATGGGCCTCTTTTTCCGAAAATGGCGCGTCTGCAACGCCACGCGCAACTGGTGCCGAACCGTGATTGCCTGCGGCGCTGGGGCGCTGGCTCTCTGTGTCGCTGCGCCCACGATTGCCGCCGACGGCCGTCCGCCGCCCTATGACAGCACAGCCGATACGGTCTTCGACATCATAACGGCCGATGATCCCAGCAGCTTCCGGTGCCTCACTCCGCTCGGTCACGGTGCGCGTCAGATCTGGGACAAGCGTGTCGATGGCGAGCCGGTCGTCGAGGCGTTGCTTTTCGTTGCTGACTATTCCGATGGCGCATCGATCGAGATTGCCGTCAATCCGGAATTCCTGACCGTCGACAAGGCGCGCGAAGAGGCGATGCGTTATGCGGTTCCGCTTGGGCGCCTGCCGTCCGTCCTGCGCATGGGCGTGAAGCGTTTCAGCATTCACCAGGGCGACGAGGGCTTCCATGCCGGAACCGGCCAGATCGTGGTCTATGCTGGCAGGGCGGCGCGGCGCATCGAAAAGGCGCATCTGGAAGAGTCGCTTTTTCATGAGGCCGTTCATGCTGCCCTGGACGACGATCACCGGATGTCCGTGGGCTGGCGGGACGCCCAGCGACGCGACGGCGGCTTTCTGACATCCTACGGACAGGCGACGCCGGACCGCGAAGACCTGGCGGAAACGGCCCTCTTCGCCTTCGCGCTCCTGCACCATCCGGAGCGGTTTCCGCCCGTCGATACGGAAACGGTGCGCCAGACGGTGCCGAACCGGCTTGCTTATATCGCGCAGTTGTTTCCGCAGGGGCAGCCTTCGACATCTGAAATGAAGCTTTTGCGCCCGTGTCTGGGCGATCATTCGTGAGCCGGGACAGCGGCTGGTGGTCGACATGATAGTCATGGATGAGAATTCCGATAAAAAGCCTTCCAACAATCTCGGGGAATGGCTCGATCTTCACGGGTTGAGCGAGCCGCGTTGTTGCGCGCTGCTTCGCGCCGTCGAGGATGATCTTGCGGAAGGGGTGCCGCATGCGTTGACGGTTGCATGGCCCGGTCCGCTCGAACCCAATGCAGCGTGGCAACGGGCCTTGACCGCCATGCTCGACTATTTTCCGGCACATGCCGAAAGTATTTCGCGGGCCTATACGGCGACGCACAAGGTTCGGGCGGCAGGCGATATACGGGCGCCGAGGGCGATGACCGTCGCGGACGGCGGTGATGGCTTCCCGACGGTCTATTTCTCGTTTGACGGTGGTGCGGCAAGCCAGATGGCGATCGCCCATGAATTTGCGCATGCCTTGCAGGTCATCGCCAGCGGCGGCGCCTTCACGCCGCCGGTTACGCGCGAAGTCTGCGCCTTCCTGGGAGAGGCCGCACTCCTGCAATATCTGGAGACGTTCAGCCATCAGGAATATACGGCCGTGGTGCTGGTCTGGCGGCGTGACGAATATGTCTACTGTCATCATTATGCAGCGGCGCTGAAACTCGCGCTGGGCACGCCGACGGCGAAATACAGTTATGAATGGAACTATCCGATCGCACGGCTTCTGGCCCGCGAGGCGAAGAAAAACCTGTCGTCCGAAGATGTATGGCGGCTTTTCGAAGGCAAGGAGGACCTGAGCGGTCTGATGACTGCACTTGGCTATTGACGAATATTCCGTTTAGCAGGATCGTCTAATCGGAAGAGGACGCCCGGCTCCGACAGGGGGCTGGCCGTCCGACGGGAGGAGCGGCTGATGGCCGTGAGCTTCGACGCTATTGATTGGCGTGCTCACCTATCCTCCCGACTGCGCATGTTGTGAACTGCCCGCGACGGTCAAGACCCTTCATTGGCTCCGGCCACCCCGTTTTCGGCAGGACATGCGTTCAGAAGCTGGCGCTTCCGGAGTGGTTCCGCCGGCCAGGGCATGTTGGCGTGGTCCAAAGTAGATCAGCCGTATCTTCATGAAAATCGAAGCAACGCGACGACGGACGGATTCTGTCCGCGCGATCTATTCAGGAGAACACCGATGCCTGCAATTCTTGACATGAATGCACCGCGCGCCTCCTCCAATGGTGGCGATATTCTTGAAACCAAGACATCCCTGCTCGACTTGTCGGCCTTCTGGCGGGCCGGCGGCGACGATCTGTATGGCGACATCAGCTTCGCCCTGCAGCCGATTTCGAACGATGGCAACGAAGGCGATGAGGGCGATGAGGGCGACGAAGGTACCGAGGGTGACGAAAACGACGAGGGCAACGAGGGCGACGAAAACGACGAGGGCAATGAGGGTAACGAAGGCGATGAGGGCGACGAAGCCGACGAGAACGACGAGGGCGAAGAAGGCGACGACGCGGCAGAAGTCGACGACCAGGAAGAAATCGACGAGGGAGAAGACGGCGAGGAAGAAGACGAGGACCGGGTACAGCGGTTCGCCATGGTCCTGCTGCCCGTCCGCAGGTGCGAACACGG
>NZ_CAMLFY010000109.1 GCF_946479415.1 uncultured Shinella sp.
GCCGGCCACTTCGCCTTGCCGCCGGGAAACCGAGGCTCTATAGACCCCGCGTATCCAACGACAGTTGAGGCGGAGTTCCATGGACTTCTTTCCGCATCGCCACCTTCTCGGCATCAAGGGTCTGACAGAGCAGGACATCACCCTGCTGCTCGACCGCGCCGACGAGGCGGTCAAAATCTCCCGGCAGCGGGAAAAGAAGACGTCGACGCTTCGCGGCCTGACGCAGATCAATCTCTTCTTCGAAGCCTCCACCCGCACGCAATCGTCCTTCGAGCTGGCCGGCAAACGGCTTGGCGCCGACGTGATGAACATGTCGGTCGGCAATTCCTCGGTGAAGAAGGGCGAAACGCTGATCGACACGGCGATGACGCTGAACGCCATGCACCCCGACGTGCTGGTGGTGCGCCACTCCTCCGCCGGTGCCGCCGCCCTTCTGGCGCAAAAGGTCTCCTGCGCTGTCGTGAATGCCGGCGACGGCCAGCATGAACATCCGACCCAGGCGCTGCTCGACGCGCTGACCATCCGCCGCGCCAAGGGCAAGCTGTCGCGCATCATCGTCGCCATCTGCGGCGACGTGCTGCATTCGCGCGTCGCGCGCTCCAACATCTTGCTGCTGAATGCCATGGGCGCGCGCGTACGCGTCGTCGCGCCGGCCACGCTTCTGCCGTCGGGCATCGCCGACATGGGCGCAGAGGTCTACCACTCCATGGAGGAAGGCCTGAAGGACGCCGATGTCGTCATGATGCTGCGCCTCCAGCGCGAGCGCATGTCCGGCGCCTTCGTGCCCTCGGTGCGCGAATATTTCCACTATTACGGCCTCGACGCGGAAAAGCTGAAGGCGGCGAAGGAAGATGCGCTCGTCATGCATCCCGGCCCGATGAACCGCGGTGTCGAAATCGCCTCGGAGATCGCCGACGGCCCGCAGAGCGTGATCGAACAGCAGGTCGAGATGGGCGTCGCCGTCCGCATGGCCGTCATGGAAACGCTTCTTGTCTCGCAGAACCATGGTGTCAGCGCATGACCCGCACGACCGTCCTGAAAAACCTCCGCATCATCGATCCCTCGCGCAATCTCGATGAGAAGGGTTCCATCGTCATCGAGAACGGCAGGATTGCCGCGATCGGCACCGGCGCGCAGAACCAGGGTGCGCCTGAAGGTGCAGAGGTGGTTGACGGCCGCGGCATGATCGCCGCCCCCGGCCTGGTCGATGCCCGCGTCTTCGTCGGCGAGCCCGGCGCGGAACACCGCGAGACCATCGAATCCGCCTCGCGCGCGGCCGCCGTCGGCGGCGTCACCACCTTCATCACCATGCCCGACACCGATCCGGTCATCGACGACATCGCGCTGGTCGAGTTCGTGCTGAAGAACGCCCGCGACAAGGCCATCGTCAACATCCACCCCGCCGCCGCCCTGACCAAGGGGCTCGCCGGCGAGGAAATGACCGAATTCGGCCTGCTCAAGGCTGCCGGTGCCGTCGCCTTCACCAATGGCCGCAACCCGATGCACAATGCACAGGTGCTGCGCCGCGCCATGACCTATGCGCGCGAATTCGGCAGCGTCATTTCGCTCGAAACCCGCGACAAATATCTGGGTGCCGGCGGCGTGATGAACGAGGGGCTGCTCGCAAGCTGGCTCGGCCTGTCCGGCTCGCCGCGCGAAGCGGAACTCATCCCGCTCGAACGGGACCTGCGCATCGCCGGCCTGACGCGCGGCAAGTATCACGCCGCGCAGATCTCGGTGCCGGAATCGGCCGAAGCCGTGAAGATCGCGCGTGAGCGGGGCGCCAATGTCACCTGCGGCACATCGATCAACCACCTCACGCTGAACGAAAACGACATCGGCGAATATCGCACCTTCTTCAAGCTCTCCCCGCCGCTGCGCGGCGAGGACGACCGCAAGGCGATGGTCGATGCGCTGGCCCGCGGCGAGATCGACATCATCGTCTCCTCGCACGATCCGCAGGACGTCGACACCAAGCGCCTGCCTTTTGCGGATGCCGCGGATGGTGCCATCGGTCTCGAAACCATGCTGGCGGCAGCACTCAGGCTGCACCACAGCGGCGAAGTCTCGCTGATGCGCCTCATCGATGCCATGTCGACACGCCCGGCGAAGATCTTCGGTCTCGATGCCGGCACGCTGGCGCTGGGTGCGGCGGCCGATATCGTGCTGATCGATCCCGACGAGCCCTGGCTCGCCACGAAGGAACGCTTCGTCTCGCGCTCGAAGAACACGCCGTTCGAAGATGCCCGCTTTACGGGACGCGCGGTTAGCACCTATGTTGCCGGCGAACGGGTGCATTCGCTGGGCTGACGGGACATCGGCCTGTGGGATGGTGGATCCTCGGGTGAAGCCCGAGGATGACGGAGGGGATGAAATGCCGTGGCGCCCATCGAAGGGCGCGGTGCGCGGCAAGGTTTCTCCAAGTCGTTCCACATCCCTTCTTTCGTCATCCTCAGGCTTGACCCGAGGATCCACGGCCGCGAATGCAGAGAATGGAACGGGGGAACAAACGTGTCCGATATATTCACCTGGCAGCTCGGTGCGCTGCCGACGCTTGCGGCGCTGGCCTTCGGCTATCTTCTCGGCTCCATTCCCTTCGGTCTGATTCTGACCCGCATGGCAGGACTCGGCGACGTGCGCCAGATCGGCTCGGGCAATATCGGCGCGACCAACGTGCTGCGTACCGGTAACAAGAAGCTGGCCGCCGCGACGCTGCTGCTCGACGCCCTGAAGGGCACCGCCGCCGCCGCCATCGCTTCACGCTGGGGCCTCGACGCCGGCATTGCCGCCGGCTTTGCGGCCTTTCTCGGTCATCTTTTCCCGGTCTGGCTGGGCTTCAAGGGCGGCAAGGGTGTTGCGACCTATGTCGGCCTGCTGCTGGGCCTCGTCCCCGTCATGCTCGCGGTCTTCGCGGCCATCTGGATCGGCCTTGCCTATCTCACCCGCTATTCCTCGCTTTCAGCCCTAGTTGCAACGGCCGCATCTCCGGTTGTATTGTGGTTTCTCGGTCACGAGAAGGTGGCACTGCTCTTTCTCGTGCTCACCATCATCACCTGGTGGAAACACAGCGCGAATATCAGCCGTCTCATGAGCGGCACCGAAAGCAAGATCGGCAGCAAGGGATAGCCATGGACGACCGCGGCGCAGGGAAAAAGGGAATTGCGCTGACGGAAAGACAGAGGATCGCCTGGCTGCGGCTTATTCGCAGCGACAATGTCGGTCCGGTTACCTTTCGAGAGCTGATCAACCATTTCGGCAGCGCCGAGACCGCGCTGGACATGCTGCCGGAACTGTCCCGCCGTGGTGGTGCCTCCCGCAGCATCCGCGTCGCTTCAAGGGCCGAAGCGGAACGCGAGCTGGAAATTGCCGAACGGCACGGCGCCACCTTCATCGGCATCGGCGAGCCCGACTATCCGCCGTTGCTGCGCCAGATCGATGGCGCCCCGCCGCTTCTTGCCGTAAAGGGCAACCGCAAAGTGACGTCGGCACCGGCCGTGGGCATCGTCGGCGCGCGCAATGCCTCGATCTCGGGCATGAAATTCGCCGGGCTTCTGGCGCGGGATATCGGTCGTGCGGGTTACTCCATCGTTTCGGGCCTGGCGCGCGGCATCGATACGGCCGCCCACCGGGCCAGCCTGGAGACCGGCACGATCGCCGCCATGGCCGGCGGCCTCGACAAGCCCTACCCGCCCGAAAATATCGGTCTGCTGAATGAACTCACCGATGGCGAAGGCCTCGCCGTCAGCGAAATGCCGTTCGGCTGGGAACCGCGCGCCCGCGATTTCCCCCGCCGCAACCGCCTGATCGCCGGCATGGCGCTCGGCCTCGTCGTGGTGGAGGCGGCCTTGCGTTCCGGTTCTCTGATCACCGCGCGCAATGCGGCGGATTTCGGCCGGCTGGTCTTTGCGGTGCCCGGCTCGCCGCTCGACCTGCGCTGCGAGGGAACCAACGGGCTTCTCAAAGACGGCGCGACGATCACCACGACACCGGACGATGTGCTGGAGGGGTTGCGACCGCTTGCCGAACCCGATCTTTTCTCTCGCCCACCCGACGTCAGGGAGCCCGACGAGGACACACCTTCTGCCTTGCGGCTGCCACCCAGCGACGGCGAACGGGAGAGGATCGCCGAAGCATTGAGCCAGGTGCCGGCCGAGATCGACGAAATCATTCGCCATACAGGCATAGACGCCGCGAGCGTCTATCTCGTTCTGCTAGAACTTGACCTTGCCGGCCGTCTTCAGCGGCATGCCGGCGGCGGCGTCTCGATCACGCCGGACTGAGAACGGGCGAAGACCCGATTGGATGTCGCCCGCTTCCACATAGGCCATCTCGATCAGATAGCGCAGCATGTCGGCCCCCTCATTGGCCGCGACGGTACGCAGCTCGCCGAGCATCTGTCTGATATAGGCGATGTTCTCTTCTGCCGTGTGCGGCGGGAGCATGGGCTTGGCTGGTTTCGAATTCATGACTTATCCGTTGTGCCAGTAATCTGGAATCACCGATAGGTTGCAATTCCTACACCTAGGAGACGATACAACGATTATTTATAATTGCAACCTCGGATTAAGCTCGTTTTGGTTGTGTCGCGTTGTATTTCACTAAATTCAGCCCTACCTCTTGACCCGAACGCTTTCCCTGTTCATGTCGAAACACGACTTTCCGGCGCGAGATGCGCCCTTCACCGCGTGAGACAAGCCGCGGCGCGTGGTATCAGAGAAAAATGACGATGAATGTTGTAGTTGTGGAATCGCCCGCCAAGGCCAAGACGATCAACAAATATCTTGGCCCGGGCTACAAAGTTCTTGCCTCCTTCGGCCATGTGCGCGACCTGCCGGCCAAGGATGGTTCGGTGCGTCCGGATGAAGACTTCGAAATGCTGTGGGAAGTCGACAGCGCCTCGGCCAAGCGCATCAAGGACATTGCCGACGCGGTGAAGGATTCCGACGGCCTCATCCTCGCAACCGACCCGGATCGCGAGGGTGAAGCGATCTCCTGGCATGTGCTGGATGTGCTGAAGAAGAAGCGCGTTCTCGGCGACAAACCCGTCCAGCGCGTCGTTTTCAACGCCATCACCAAGTCGGCCGTGCTCGAGGCCATGCGCAATCCGCGCGATATCGATACGCCGCTGGTCGATGCTTACCTCGCCCGCCGTGCGCTCGATTATCTCGTCGGCTTCAACCTGTCGCCGGTGCTGTGGCGCAAGCTGCCGGGCGCACGCTCGGCAGGCCGCGTGCAGTCGGTGGCGCTGCGCCTCGTCTGCGACCGTGAAGGTGAGATCGAGCGTTTCGTCTCAGAAGAATACTGGAACATTTCGGCGCTCCTGAAGACGCCACGCGGCGACGAATTCGAAGCCCGCCTCGTTTCGGCCGAGGGCAAGCGGCTGGCGCCGCGCGCCGTCGGCAATGGCGATGACGCAACGAACCTGCGCACGCTGCTGGAAGGTGCGGCCTACCACGTCGAGAGCGTCGAGGCCAAGCCCACCCGACGCAATCCGTCACCACCCTTCACCACCTCCACGCTGCAGCAGGCCGCGTCGTCGAAACTCGGCTTCTCGGCCTCGCGCACCATGCAGGTGGCGCAGAAGCTCTATGAAGGCATCGACATCGGCGGCGAAACGGTCGGTCTCATCACCTATATGCGTACCGACGGCGTGCAGATGGCGCCCGAGGCGATCGACGCCGCCCGCAAGGCCGTCGCCGAACAGTTCGGCGCACGTTATGTGCCGGAGAAGGCCCGCATCTACTCCACCAAGGCGAAGAACGCCCAGGAAGCCCACGAGGCGATCCGCCCGACCTCCTTCGACCGCACGCCCGACCAGGTGAAGCGCTACCTCGATCCGGATCAGCTGAAGCTCTACGATCTCGTCTGGAAGCGCGGCATCGCCAGCCAGATGGCATCGGCCGAGATCGAACGCACCACCGTCGAGATCGAGGCCGACAATGGTGGCCGCAAGGCCGGCCTGCGCGCCACCGGCTCCGTCATCCGCTTCGACGGCTTCATCGCCGCCTATACCGACCAGAAGGAAGACGGCGAACAGTCCGACGACGGTGATGACGACGGCCGCCTGCCCGAGATCAACGCCCAGGAAAAGCTCGCCAAGCAGAAGGTGAACGCCACCCAGCACTTCACCGAGCCGCCGCCGCGCTATTCCGAAGCCTCGCTCATCAAGAAGATGGAAGAGCTCGGCATCGGCCGCCCGTCGACCTATGCCGCGACGCTCGCCACGCTGCGCGACCGCGAATATATCGTCATAGACAAGCGCAAGCTGATCCCCGAAGCCAAGGGCCGCCTCGTGACGGCCTTCCTCGAAAGCTTCTTCACGCGTTACGTCGAATACGATTTCACCGCCGATCTCGAAGAAAAGCTCGACAAGATTTCCGCCGGTGAGCTCGACTGGAAGCAGGTTCTCCGCGACTTCTGGAAGGATTTCTTCGCGCAGATCGAGGATACCAAGGAACTGCGCGTCACCAACGTGCTGGATGCGCTGAACGAAGAGTTGGCACCGCTGGTCTTCCCGAAGCGCGAGGACGGCAGCGATCCGCGCACCTGTCAGGTCTGCGGCACCGGCAAGCTGTCGCTGAAACTCGGAAAATTCGGCGCCTTTGTGGGCTGCTCGAACTATCCGGAATGCAACTTCACCCGCCAGCTCTCGGCCGACAACGGCTCGGATGCGGAGGCGGCCGTCTCCAACGAGCCGCAGAGCCTCGGCAAGGATCCGCATACGGGCGAGGAGATCACCCTGCGCTCCGGCCGCTTCGGACCCTATGTCCAACGCGGCGACGGCAAGGAAGCGAAGCGGTCGAGCCTGCCGAAGGGCTGGACGCCGGCCAGTATCGACCACGAGAAGGCGCTCGCTTTGCTCTCGCTGCCGCGCGACATCGGCCAGCATCCGGAATCCGGCAAGATGATCTCGGCGGGCCTCGGCCGCTACGGGCCGTTCCTGCTGCATGACGGCAGCTACGCCAATCTGGAAACCGTCGAGGACGTGTTCTCGATCGGCCTAAACCGCGCCGTCACCGTCATTGCCGACAAGGCGTCGAAGGGTCCGGGCGGTCGCGCGCGCGGCACGCCGGCAGCACTGAAGACCCTGGGCGACCATCCCGATGGCGGCCCGATCACGGTGCGCGACGGCAAGTATGGTCCGTATGTGAACTGGGGCAAGGTCAACGCGACCCTGCCGAAGGGCAAGGCCGCCGACAGCGTGACGATGGAAGAAGCACTCGTTCTGATCGCCGAAAAGGCCGGCAAGATGCCCGCCAAGGGCGGTAAGGCCAAGGCCCCCGCCAAGGCGAAGACCACGAAGGCGGCCAAATCCGACGAGACGAAGGCCGCAAAGCCGAAGGCGAAGGCTGCGGCCAAGCCCAAAGCCGCAGCAAAGGCAAAGAAGGCCTGACGACATGAGCAAGGAACCACGCAGCCGGGCAGGACAAACGAAACGGCCCGGCCGCGCGGGCCGTGAGGCGGCGCCTGCGGACGAGACGCCGATCATCCATGGCGCCATTCCGCCGCGCGACGTGCTGTTACGCTTCATCGCCGATCACCCGGAGCAGGCATCGAAACGCGAAATCTCCAAGGCGTTCGGCCTGAAGGGCGAGACGCGCGTCGAACTCAAGGCGCTGCTCAAATCCTTCGAGGAGGACGGCCTTCTCGAAAAGCGGCACAAATCGCTGGTACGTCCCGGCGCCCTGCCCCCCGTTACCGTTCTCGACATCACCACGCGCGACGTCGATGGCGAGCTGATCGGCCGCCCGGCGGAATGGCTCGACGATGCCGGCGTGGCGCCAGCGGTGCTGATCCGCCAGTCGAGCGGCGCGCGCAAGGACAAGGCGCCCGTCGCCGGCCTCGGCGACCGGGTTCTGGCAAAAATCTTCCCCGCCAAGGAGCGCGGCGGCCCGGCCTATACGGGCCGCGTCATCAAGGTTCTCGACAAGAAGAAGAATTCCGGCATGGGCGTGTTCCGCACCATGCCGGGCGGCGGCGGGCGCATCATGCCGATCGACCGGCGTGGCGACGAGATGGACGTCGAGGCGCAGTTCACGGCGGGCGCCAAGGATGGCGACCTCGTGGAAATCGATGTCGTGCGCATGAGCCGCCTCGGCCTGCCGCGCGCGCAGGTCAAGAGCGTGGTCGGCTCCGTCGCCTCGGAAAAGGCGATCTCGATGATCGCCATCTACGCCCACGGCATTCCCCATATCTTCCCGGATGCGGTCATCCGCGAGGCGGAAGCCGCGGGTGCGGCGACCATGGCGCACCGCGAGGACTGGCGCAGCCTCCCCCTCATCACTATCGACCCGGCCGACGCCAAGGACCACGACGACGCCGTCTATGCCGAGCCGGACACCTCGCCGGACAATCCGGGCGGCGTGATCGTCACCGTCGCGATTGCCGATGTCAGCTATTATGTCCGCCCGAAATCGGCGCTCGATCGCGAGGCGCAGAAGCGCGGCAACTCGGTCTATTTCCCGGATCGGGTCGTGCCCATGCTGCCGGAGCGCATTTCCAACGATCTCTGCTCGCTGAAGGAAGGCGTCGACCGGCCGGCGCTCGCTGTGCGCATGGTCTTCTCCCATGAAGGCCGCAAGGCGAGCCACACCTTCCACCGCATCATGATGAAGAGTGCGGCCAAGCTCTCCTACCAGCAGGCACAGGCGGCAATCGACGGCGCACCCGACGACAAGACCGGCCCGATCCTCGAGACGATCCTGAAGCCGCTCTGGCAGGCCTACAAGATCATGACGGTCGGCCGCAACCGCCGCCAGCCGCTCGAACTGGACATGCCCGAGCGGAAGATCCTGCTGAAAGCGGACGGCACCGTCGACCGGGTCTTCGTGCCGCCGCGGCTCGATGCGCACAAGCTCATCGAAGAGATGATGATCCAGGCCAATGTCTCGGCCGCCGAGACGCTGGAGAAGAAGAAGCAGGCCCTGATCTACCGGGTGCACGATGCCCCTTCGCTTGCCAAGCAGGAGGTGCTGCGCGAATTCCTGCAGACGCTCGACATATCCCTCGTCAAGGGCGGCAACATGCGCTCGAACCATTTCAACGGCATCCTCGCCAAGGTGGCGGACAAGCCGTTCCAGGAGATGGTCAACCAGATGGTGCTGCGCTCGCAGAGCCAGGCGATCTACAGCCCTGAGAATATCGGCCATTTCGGCCTGAACCTGATGAAGTACGCCCACTTCACCTCGCCGATCCGCCGCTATGCGGACCTGATCGTGCATCGTGCGCTGGTGGGCTCACTCGGGCTCGGCGAAGGCGGCATCACGCCGGACGAAGAAGCCGTGCTCGACGATATCGCGGCGGAGATCTCGACCTTCGAGCGTCGTGCCATGGCGGCCGAGCGCGACACGGTCGACCGGCTGATCGCACACCATCTTGCCGAGCGTGTCGGCGAGGAATTCGACGGCCGCGTCTCCGGCGTCACCAAGGCGGGACTTTTTGTCACCCTGCCGGAATATGGTGCCGACGGGTTCGTGCCTATATCTATGCTTGGACGCGATTATTATATCTACGACGAGGCCCATCAGGCCCTGTCCGGTGAGAAGACCGGGCTCGGCTACCGCCTCGGCGATACGGTGCGCGTCAAACTCGCGGAAGCCGTGCCGCTTGCCGGCGCGCTGCGGTTCGACATGATCAGCGAAGGACGCAAGATGCCGACGGCGGTGCGCTCCTTCCACAAGTCAGGCCGGCGCAAGGGCGGCGAGACGCGGCGCCAGCCGGGCACGCGCCCGCCACGCGGACGACGCTGAACAGTTCCGGCAAGGAAGGACAGGATATGCAGGCGAACGAGACCGACGGCAGAACGCTGCATTTCGGCGACACCGCAAGCGACAAGCCGGCGGAGCGCCCAGTCGGCCGCGCCATCAAGCGCGGCATGCTGAACCGCTGCCCGGCCTGCGGCACCGGCCGCCTGTTCAAGTCCTTCCTCAAGCCGATCGAAAACTGCGCCGCCTGCGGCGAGGACTACACGCACCAGCGCGCCGACGACCTGCCGCCCTATCTGGTTATCACCATCGTCGGCCATATCGTTCTCGGCGGCTATATGGCGACGGATCTCGTCTGGCCGCTCACCACCTGGCAGCATCTCGCCATCTGGGCGCCGATCACCGTCATCCTCTCCCTCATCATGCTCCAGCCCGTCAAGGGCGGGACGATCGGCCTGCAATGGGCGGTCAGGATGCACGGTTTCGGCGAAAAGCCCGATGCCGATGAGGATGCAACGCCCGCGTACCGCGACACGACCGCATGACACCTGTCCGTCCCGTCGATGCAGCCTCCATCCTGCTTCTCGACCGGTCGGGCGGGACGATACGGGTGCTGGTCGGCAAACGCAGCAGCAGGCATGTCTTCATGCCCGACGTCTATGTCTTTCCCGGCGGCCGGCGCGATGCAGGCGACCGTCTCGTTTCCATCGCAAGCCCCCTCAACCCGCTGGCGCTGGAGCGCATGGCCGTGCGCGTGCCGCGCTGTTCTGGCTCGCGGCTGCGGGCACTCGCCGTCGCAGCACTGCGGGAGCTTTACGAGGAAGCCGGGCTCAGCGTCGGTGCCCCGCTTGCCGACGCGCCCGAAGGCGGACTGCCGTTCCGTCCCGATCTCTCGAACCTGCGTTTCCTCGCCCGCGCCATCACGCCCACCGGCATGGTGCGACGCTTCGATACGCGCTTCTTCACGCTCTTTGCCGACGAGGCCGGCATCGATCCTGCGGGTGCGGCCGCCAGCCATGAGCTGGAAGACGTACGCTGGGTGGATATTTTTGACCACAAGGGCATCGAGATGCCCGACATAACCGTCTTGATCCTTGAAGAGCTTCAAAAAAGCATTCAGGAAGACAAGTCTCTCCCGTTCGGAAGGCCGGCGCCGCTCTATCGCAAGAAGCGCGGTCACTTCCTCCGGGACCTGCTTTAAGGGTCGACCACATATGACGCAGCCGCAATCGGGCACCTCCGGCCCGGTGGAGCACATCCACTGGCGATCCCTCATCGCAGCCGTCGCCGCCATTTCCGCCGTCGGCATCGCCATCGGGCTCGGCCTGCCGCTGCTGTCCATCATCATGGAAAAGCGCGGCATTTCTCCCACGATGATCGGCATCAACTCCGCCATGGCCGGTGTCGCCGCCATGGCCGCCGCTCCCTTCACCACGCGGCTGGCACATGCCTGGGGCACATCGACCACGATGCTTCTGGCCATCCTGCTGTCGGCGATCAGCGGCCTCGGCTTCTACTATATCGAGAATTTCTGGCTGTGGTTTCCGCTGCGCCTCGTCTTCCACGGCGCGATCACCACGCTGTTCATCCTGTCCGAGTTCTGGATCAATGCCGCCGCCCCTCCACGGCGCCGCGGTCTCGTGCTCGGCATCTATGCGACGGTGCTGTCGCTCGGCTTCGCCACCGGCCCCCTGCTCTTCTCGATCCTCGGCAGTGACGGCGTGCGCCCCTTCGCGGTCGGCGCCCTGATCATTCTCGTCGCGGCCATTCCCATCTTCATTGCCCGCAGCGAAAGCCCCGTCATCGACGAGAAGCCGGAGCTGCATTTCATGCGCTACATCCTTCTCGTGCCCACGGCGACGGCGGCCGTCTTCATCTTCGGCGCCGTGGAAGTGGGCGGCCTGTCGCTCTTCCCGATCTACGCCACCCGGGCCGGCTTCAGCGAGCCGCAGGCGGCCCTCCTGCTCACGGTGATGGGCATCGGCAACATGGCCTTCCAGATCCCGCTGGGCATGCTCTCCGACCGCATGAAGGATCGCCGGCGCCTTCTCACCATCATGGCCGTCATCGGCCTCGTGGGCGCGCTGTCGCTGCCCTGGGTGTCGCAGAACTGGGTGCTGATGGCGGTCGTGCTGCTTTTGTGGGGCGGCTGCGTGGCCGGTCTCTACACGGTCGGCCTCAGCCATCTCGGTTCGCGACTCGTCGGCGCCGACCTTGCGGCAGCCAATGCGGCCTTCATCTTCTGTTATGCCGTTGGCACGGTGGTCGGTCCCCAGGCGATCGGCGCGGCGATGGATGTCTCCGGCAATGACGGTTTTGCCTGGGCAATCGTCGCATTCTTCGGCTTTTACCTCGTACTTTCCCTGGGTCGGATCGTTTTCCGGCCGAAACGGGGTTGACTTTTCGGGCGCGATTTGTAGTTTCCGCCCAGATTTAAGCCGTGGAGCAGACTGGCTGTCCGCGGCTTCGTTTTTGATAAAGGCAGGACGACCATGGCCAAGGCTACCACCATCAAGATCAAGCTGCTGTCGACGGCCGACACCGGTTTCTTCTACGTAACGACGAAGAACAGCCGTACGATGACCGACAAGATGACCAAGACGAAGTACGATCCGGTCGCAAAGAAGCACGTCGAATTCAAGGAAACCAAGATCAAGTAATCTTGGGAGCCTTTTCAGGTTCGCAAAGGCGCTGGGCGGAAACGTCCGGCGCCTTTCCTATTTTAGCACATTGAAATGCAACCTGTCGAAAGAGATAGAATCAAAAACGCCGCTCCCTGGACGGGAGCGGCGTTGAACGGTGGTCGGTCAGGTACGACGACGGCACGAGGATTCCGTATTTGTCGTAACCGACCGACCGACCCCACGACCCAGGAAATGCGGCGGACCTAGCATCATGGGGTAACCGGTTGTGCGGGCTTGTTTGCCGCCCATGAGTTGAACATTGCGCTAAAACGAAAAAAAATCAACGAATTCTTAACGTTTCCGCCGGGCTCCTTGTCTCATAGTTAACCGGCGAGCGCCCGACTGTCTCAGCAAGCGGCATTTGCGTCATAGAAGACAACAGCGGGCCACCCCCTGTAAAGCAACCATCGGGCGTGACGACTGCAACCCAGATAAATGACCGCGCCTCCGCACGGTCAGATTGCATTCAAATCAACCCATTGATATCCGTCATCAAAAATGAAAAGCATGCTATATAGAAGAATTTCGCTGCGGGAAGGCAATCGTCAGTCGTCTTGAGACGTTACGCAACGAGAGCCTTCCGTAAGGGCAAGTGCCCGAAAACATAGGCATTTGCTCAAAAGATTGTGAAAGCTGTGGAAAACGGAAATCCAAGCCGATTCGAGGCGGCTCAGGCGGCGGCAGCGACCACGCGGTTGCGGCCGGAGCGCTTGGCCTCGTAGAGCGCGGTGTCGGCACGCTTGAGCAGACCATCCGGGCTATCGCCGGCCGGAAGAACGGAAGCGATACCCATGGAAGCGGTGATCGAGAGCATAACATCCGTGCCGGGAATGCGGAACGGCTCCCGCTCGACGATCGCCCGGAGACGTTCCGCCACGCCGGCCGCCATTTCAGGCGACGTATCGGGCATGACGAGCACGAACTCCTCCCCGCCATAACGGCAGGCAAGGTCGGCGCCGCGCACGGCGGACCGCACACGGTTGGCAAATTCCCGCAGCACCGCATCGCCGGCATCGTGGCCATAGGTGTCGTTGACCGATTTGAAGCGGTCGATATCCGTGATGCAGACCGAGAGCGGCCGGCCGCGCGCCGTCGCACGGTCGATCAGGAGCTTCATGTGATTGTCGAGGTAGCGGCGATTGTGCAGGCCGGTCAGGCCGTCCGTCACGGCAAGCTCGATCGTCTGGCGCACACTTGCGCGCAGACGGTCGTTGCAGCGCTTGCGGCGGATCTGGGTGAGGCTGCGGGCGATCAGCTCGTTCGGGTCGATCGGGCGGATCAGGTAGTCCGTGACACCGAGATCGAGCGCCCGCACGACCATGTCGTCGTCACCCTGTTCGGCGATCAGCAGGATCGGCAGGAAGCGCGTGCGCTCCAGCGACCGCAGCTGCGAGCAGAGACGCAGCGGATCGTAATCCGTGAAATTGGCATTGACGATGACAAGCTCGTAATTGCTCTCGGCCGCCTGGAACAGCGCCGCCTGCGGATCGGACATGCAGGTGACTTCGGCAATGGGTTTTAGGGCGCGTGCAACGCGCTCCTGCGAACTCGCACGACCATCGACCAGCAGAACGTCGCCCGGCTCGTCGCCGAGATTGCTGTCGAGCCCGTCTTCCATCGAGATGGCGCGCGCGGTCATCGCCCGCATGCGCAACTCATCCGTCAGCGTCTTGAGACGCACGAGGCTTTTTACCCGCGACATCAGCTGCAGGTCGTTGACCGGCTTGGTGAGGAAATCGTCGGCGCCGGCCTTCAGGCCACGTACCCGGTCGGACGGCTGGTCGAGCGCCGTGACCATGACGACGGGAATATGCGCGGTGCGCGGATTGGCCTTCAGCCGCTCGCAAACCTCGAAACCGTCGATACCGGGCATCATGATGTCGAGCAGGATGAGATCGACCTGGGTGCGTTCGCAGATCGACAGCGCATCATAGCCGTTCTCGGCCGTCAGCACGTCGAAATATTCCGCCAGCAGCCGCGCTTCGAGCAGCTTCACATTGGCGGGAATATCATCGACGACAAGGATGCGTGCTGTCATGATCTCGCCCCTGCCTCACGCGTCGCCGAGATAGGTTTTGATCGTCTCAATGAATTTCGGCACGGAAATCGGCTTGGAGACATAGGCCTCGCAGCCGCCCTGCCGGATGCGTTCCTCGTCGCCCTTCATCGCAAAGGCCGTAACCGCGATGACGGGGATGACATGAAGCTCGTCGTCCTCTTTCAGCCATTTGGTGACTTCGAGGCCGGAGACTTCCGGAAGCTGGATATCCATCAGGATCAGGTCGGGACGATATTTACGTGCAAGATCAAGGGCTTCCATACCATTCCGGGTCTGGATGGTCGTGTAGCCGGATGCCTCGATAAGGTCCCGGAAGAGCTTCATGTTGAGCTCGTTGTCCTCGACAATCATGACCTGCTTGGGCATCGTGCGTCCCTGTTCCTCTGACCGGCCTTGAAACCCACCGGGAGATGGATAAGTTGCGGCAAAGCCGAAATCACCCAGCCTGACCGCAGCCACGTTAGCGTCACTTGGTTGATTAAAAGGTAAATTTCCCGAGGGAAAAGAATGAAAAGCCAAAAAGATACACCTGCGACCGAGGCCGCGGAGGCAACCGCCGTCGCCATCCTCGGCTGGCTTGCCGGCGAGCCGGAACTCCTGTCGCGTTTCCTCGCGCTGACGGGTGTCACCCCGTCCGACGTCCGCAATGCCGTCAACGATCCGGGCTTTCTCGCCGGCATCGTCGATTTCCTGATGAGCCATGAGCCGACGCTGATGGCCTTCAGCGAAGCGACCGGCATCAAGCCGGAGGCCGTCGTGCACGCCCATGCGGTGCTCTCCGGCCCCGCCGACTGGTGAGCCGGCGGCCTGCGACGCTCTTCGGGCGGCTGTCTGTGTACGCTCATGCTATCAGCCCCGGCAGCTATTGAGACTCGTGAATTTAGCTACTAATGTCGCGATGTTCAATATTTGTTCCTGATCATGAGCATCGCCACCACGCGCTTTCCGGGCTTCTGTCGCGACTGCCTGACCGGGCAGAAGGCAGGCCTGCGCCGTTGCCATGCCTGCGGCAGCCCGCGCCTGCTCTATCATGACGAACTCTACGACCTGACGCTGGCGCATATCGACTGCGATGCCTTCTATGCGGCCGTGGAAAAGCGCGACAATCCCGAGCTTGCCGACAAGCCCGTCATCATCGGCGGCGGAAAACGCGGCGTCGTCTCCACCGCCTGCTATGTCGCGCGCATCCATGGCGTGCGCTCGGCCATGCCGATGTTCAAGGCGCTGGAGGCCTGCCCCAACGCCATCGTCATTCCGCCGGACATGGAAAAATACGTCAAGGTCGGCCGCGAGGTGCGCACCATGATGCAGGAGCTGACGCCGCTGGTGCAGCCGCTGTCCATCGATGAGGCCTTTCTGGAGCTGAA
>NZ_CAMLFY010000110.1 GCF_946479415.1 uncultured Shinella sp.
CAGGGCCATGGCGTCGTCGACGCCGGGATCCGTATCAAAGATGACCTTGTGCATGGTGGGACCTTTCTTGTTGTTTTTGTGCGGTGATCGCGCGCTTATTGAAAGCGGCTGATCGAGAAGGGGGCAAGCGCGCTCTCGCCGTCACCGGCCAGCAGCCGGGCGACATGGCGGCCGGTCGTTGCCGAAAGCGTCAGGCCGAGATGGCCGTGGCCGAAAGCAAAGGCGATGCGCGGGTCACGCGGATGCAGGCTGATGACGGGAATGGAGTCCGGCGTCGAGGGCCGACGGCCCATCCACTCCGTTCCGCCGTCCTCCTGAAGATCCGGCACGTAGCGGCGCATCTTCCGGCGCATGGCGGCGGCGCGCTTGTAATTGGCGGGTGCTTCCGGCGAGGCGAGTTCGACGGCACCCCCGATGCGCAGCGCGTTTTCGAAGGGTGTCGCGACGAAGCCGTGTTCGCCGAAGAACACCGGCATTTCCAGCGTGGTCGACGGGTTCATGAAGGTGGTGTTGTAGCCGCGCTCGGTTTCGAGCAACACCTTCAGGCCGAGATCGGCGACGAAGCGGCGCGACCAGATGCCGGCGGTGATCGCCAGTTTGTCGAAGGTGAATTCGCGCCCGCCTTCGGTGCGCACGAGGACGCCGCTCTCGGCCTGGGCGACGGAGGAGACCGTGGCATCGACCAGGGCCGCGCGCTCGCGCAGGGCTGCCTGTAAGCGGCGCAGGAAGGTCAGCGGGTATTCGAAGGTTTTATGGCCGTCGTTGAAGACGGCACCGGCAAAAGCGCCCTGCAAGGCCGGCACGCGGCGGCGGGCTTCCTCCACATCGAGCTTTTCGACGTTGCAGCCGATCAGCTTCGCGTTTTCGGTCTCGTGCGCAAAAACCTTGTCGCGGGTGGCGGCGCTGTCGAAGACCGTCATCGCACCGGTGTCGCGGATATGGCCGGAAATGCCGACGAACTGGCCCAGACGCAGATGATCGGCCTCGGCGGTCTTCATGAGATAGAGCAGGGCGGCGCGGCTGGCGGCGACTTTACTCGAACGGGCCGAGAGCAAAAGCCGGATGAGCCAGGGCGTCAACGCGGGCAGGTCCTGCCAGCGCAGGGTGAGCGGCCCCAACGGATCGAGAAGCCATTTCGGCACGGACAAGAGCATGTCCGGCCGCGCCATCGGATCGATTTCCGGCGTTGCGAGAATGCCGGCATTGCCGACGGATGCCGGCAGGCCACCGGCATCCCGTTCGAGGATGGTGACGGTGTGGCCCTGTTCGAGCAAATACAACGCTGAAGCGCAGCCGATAAGCCCGCCGCCGACGATACCGATATGCGCCATGGTGTCCCGTATGCGTTTGTATTTTGGTCTTTTGCCGCCGGATGCGATGTCCGGCGGGCGATTGCGGCGGACGATAGACGGAAAACGGAAAGCTGTCGACCGATGCTTGGCCGGGGTTAACGCTCCTGCCTGTGCCTCGGGAAACAGCCGTCAATGTCAGGCTATGCGACCCATCTTCGCACGGAACGGACAATCCTGTTCCCCCAGAGAGGAGAAAGTCCCATGAAGACATCGATCGTAACCATGCTTGCTGTTGCAACCCTGGTTTCGTCCTTTGCCGGCGTTGCAGCGGCCCAGAGCCGTGGTGACAATGGCGGCGGCCGTGGCGGTCACGGTGGCCGCGGCGGCAGTGATGGCATGGAATATCTACGCGTCATCAACCAGCGGCCGCGTTATGTGAAGATCGAGGGCGACGTCTTCTGCACGATCGAGAAGGTCCGTCGTCATGACGCTTACGGCAACCGCTATTTCGAGCACGTCCGCAAGTGCGACAACCGGATCATCGACGTCTACTGATCCGACGCCTGTGACGACATCGTCGCCTGTTGCCCGGCCTGCGTGCCGGGCTTCCTGTTTTCGAGCATCTGCCGCACGAAGGCGAGGACGAAAAGGATGGACATCAGGAGCACGATGGTCGGGGCCGGCGCGCTGTCGAGGATGAAGCTCAGCCAGATGCCGAAGAAAGAGGCGCCGACCGCGACGGCGACGGCGACGAGCAGCATGCTTGGGAAGCGCCGGGTGAGGAGGGCGGCGATGGCGCCGGGCGCGACCAGCATGGCGATGGCGAGGATGATGCCGACCGCCTTCAAGGCGCCGACGACGACCAGCGACAGTACGGCGAGCAGGCCGTAGTGCAGCAGTTTCACCGGCAGGCCGATGGCGGAGGCGTGCTGGCGGTCGAAGGCATGTACCAAAAGGTCCTTGCGGAAGAGAAGGATGAAGCCGGTCGCGGCGATGGCGATCACGCTGGTTTCGATGAGATCCGAGGCGGCGATGCCGAGCATGTCGCCGAAGAGGATGTGGTCGAGATGGATATCCGGCTGGATCTTGACGTAGAGCACCAGGCCAAGCGCGAACATGCCGGAAAAGACGATACCGAGGACGGTATCCTCCTTCACGCGGCTGTTGTCCTTGAGGTAGCCGGCGGCGAGCGCGCAGAATAGGCCGGCGACGAAGGCGCCGGCGGCAAAGGGCAGGCCGACCACATAGGCGATGACGACGCCCGGCAGCACGGCATGCGAGACCGCATCGCCCATCAGCGACCAGCCCTTCAGCACGAGATAACAGGAGAGCAGCGCCATCGGCACGGCGATCATCAGCGTCACCAGAAAGGCGTTCTGCATGAAGGCGAGCTGGAAGGGCAGGAGGGCGAGTTCGAGCGTCTCGTTCATGGCTGGATGCCTTGCGCGGTTTCAAGCGCCAGCCGGCTGCGACGGCGGGCGGCGATGAGGCCGTGTTTCGGTGCGAAGAGGAAGGCGAGGAGGAAGATCGCCGTCTGCAGCACGACGATGATGCCGCCCGTTGCGCCGTCGAGGAAATAGGAGGCATAGGCGCCCACGAAGCTGGTGCCGGCACCTAAGAGTGCGGCAATCACCACCAGGCGCTGGAAGCGATCGGTCAGAAGATAGGCCGTCGCGCCCGGCGTCACCACCATGGCGACAACCAGAAACGCGCCGACCGTCTGCATGGCGGCGACCGTGGAGGCGCTGAGCAGCGTGAAGAACAGGATCTTCAGGCCGGTCGGGTTAAGGCCGATGGAGCGGGCATGGCTCTCGTCGAAGAAGGTGACCATCAGGTCCTTCCACTTGAGCAGCAGGATGGTGAGCGTCACCACGCCGATAATGGCGAGCTGGATCGTATCCTCCGGCGTGATCGCCAGGATATTGCCGAGCACGATGGTCTGGATGTTCACCGGCGTCGGCGAGAGCGACACCATGAAGAGGCCAAGCCCGAAGAAGGAGGAGAAGATCATGCCGATGATCGCGTCTTCCTTGAGCCGCGTCTGGCGGTTGAGAAAGAGCATGGCGGCGGCGGCAAGCCCGCCGGAGAGGAAGGCGCCGGCGGCAAAGGGCAGGCCCAGCATATAGGCGCCGGCGACGCCCGGCACGATGGAATGCGAGAGCGCATCGCCAATCAGCGACCACCCCTTGAGCATGAGGTAGGCCGAGAGGAAGCCGCAGATGCAGCCGACCAGCGCGCTCACCCACATGGCATTGACCATGTAGCCGTACGAGAAGGGTTCCGTGAGCGCGTCGATCACGGCGTCTTCTCCTGCTCGCGATCGCTGTAGATGACGAAGGGGCGCTCGTCGTCGGTGATGACCTTGACCGAGCGCTTGTCCTCGTCGTCGTGCAGGTCGTGGCCGCCGAGGATGAAGTGGCGCAGGACGCCGCCGAAGGCGCGCTCCAGATTGGCCTCGGTGAAGGTTTCCGCCGTCGGGCCGGACGCGATGACCGTGCCTTTCACGAAGACCGTGCGGTCGCAGAAATCCGGTACGCTGCCGAGATTGTGGGTGGAGACCAGCATGACGCGGCCTTCGTCGCGAAGCTTGCCGAGCAGTTCGATGATCTGCTCTTCGGTCGTCACATCGACGCCGGTGAAGGGCTCGTCGAGCAGGATGACCTGCCCCTCCTGCGCCAGCGCGCGGGCGAGGAAGACGCGCTTGCGCTGGCCGCCGGAGAGTTCGCCGATCTGGCGCTTGCGGAAGGCGGACATATTGACCCGCGCGAGCGCCTCCTCGACCATGTCGTGGTCGCGCTTGGTCGGGATGCGCAGCCAGTTCATATGGCCGTAGCGGCCCATCATGACGACATCCTCGACCAGAACGGGGAAGGTCCAGTCGACTTCTTCAGCCTGCGGTACATAGGCGACGAGGTTCTTCTTCAGCGCCTCCCGCACGGATTGACCAAGGATCGTCACCTTGCCGGCGGCGACCGGCACGAAGCCCATGATCGCCTTGAACAGCGTGGATTTGCCGGCGCCATTGACGCCGACGAGCGCGGTGATCGTGCCCTTCGGGACCGAGAAGCTGGCATGGGTCAGCGCCGTGTGGCCGTTACGGTAGGTGACGGTCACATCCTCGGCGACGATACCGTCCACCTTCTTGGTCCTGCTGCCCATCATCATTGCGAGAGGCCCTTGACGATGGTCTCGGAGGTGACGCGCAAGAGGTCGAGATAGGTGGGCACGGGACCATCCGCCTCGCTCAGCGAATCGACGTAAAGGATACCGCCATAGGCAGCGCCCGTTTCGGCGGCGACCTGCTTGGCCGGGTCGGCCGAGACGGTGCTCTCGGAGAAGACGACGTGGATATTGTGCTCGCGCACCGCGTCGATCACCGCCTTGACCTGTTTCGGTGTGCCCTGCTGGTCGGCGTTGATCGGCCAGAGGAACAGTTCCTTCAGGCCGAAATCGCGGGTGAGATAGGAGAAGGCGCCTTCGCTGGTGACGAGCCAGCGCTTTTCCTCCGGCAGCGCGCCGATCTTCGCCTTCATTTCTTCGCCCAGCGCCTTGATCTTGTCGCTATAGGCCTTGGCATTGGCGTCATAGGTCGCGGCATTGGCGGGGTCGAGCGCGCCGAGCGCCTTGCGGATGTTTTCGACATAGATGAGCGCATTGTCCGGCGACATCCAGGCATGGGGGTTCGGCTTGCCCTGATAAGGACCCTCGACAATGCTCATTGGTTCAACACCGTCGCTGACGGTGACATTCGGTACGTCGCCGAGATTGCCCAGGAATTTCTGGAACCAGAGTTCGAGGTTGAGGCCGTTCCACAGCACGAGCTTGGCGTCCTGTGCCTTCAGGATATCGCGCGGTGTCGGCTGGTAGTTGTGGATCTCGGCACCCGGCTTGGTGATGGATTCCACCGTCGCCGCGTCGCCCGCCACATTCGCCGCGATGTCGGCGATGATGGTGAAGGTCGTGATCACCTTGGGCTTTTCCTGGGCGAAAGCCGGGGCGGCGACGAGAAGCGGCAGGCTGAGGAAGAGGGCATGGAACGAACGGCGGAGCATCGACTATCCTGTTCTGCTTTTGCGAATGAGTTGCATTAAACTATAGGGCCCTTTCGCAACCTGTCAACGCAATTGCAAATCATTCGCAAAAACGTCCCGAAATCGGACGCCGCCGTTTAAAACTTCCGAAACGCCATGGCTGTAGAGTGCACGAAGTTCGCGCGCTCTCGGCGCGTTCGTGTTCCTGCGTTTTAAGAGAAGTTGCCGCCCGTGAAGCTGCTCCCGACGTCCTTTCGCTTGTCCCGCAAGCTTCTGATCATCGTCGCCGGTGTCATGGTGCTGACCGGCGCCTCGGGTGCCGCCGCCATCATCGTCGGGCGCGAGGCGCTGCTCGGGCCGCCGGCGGAGCAGGTGTCCGGTGCGGCCTGCACCCTCGTCACCACGGTGCGGCTGGACCGCAACGGCCAGCAATGGCTGCGCAAATATGTGCGCTCGGAGGCCAAGGAAGCGGACGTGCGCATCAAGACGGCGCTGCGCGTCGCCGGTGCCGTGTCCAATCACGAGGAGGCCGACCTCTACCAGGTGATCCTGCTCGATGCCGCCGGCCCGCAAAACCGTGCCGACATGCGCGGCCGCGCCATCGGCGCCGAAGTGCTCTTCGCCCGCAATCCCGCTGCCATTCCCGGCATGACCGCACCCTTCGTCGCCCGCTATACGGATGGCAAGCCTGCCGAGAACGGCGAGTTCTACGGTGCGCGCAAGGAACTCTCGCTGGACGAGATCAAGACCATCGTGACCGCGATGGAAGAGCGGGAGGACTGTGTCGATCCCAATGCCGTTGCCGAAGAGGGCGGGCATGGCGAAAGCGCTGGCCACGGCGAAGCCAAGGCCGAGAGCGGCCATGGTGAAGCGGCTGAAGGTGAGCATGGCGAGGCTGTGGAAGGTGGCCACGAGGCGCCGGCCGAAGGGGGCGAACATGCCGAGGCGGCTGAAGAAGGCTCACACGAGGTTGCTTCAAGCGAACATTAAGCGGCGCAGGCTGTCTCGAAGACCCTCTCTGCCTGCCGGCATCTCCCCCACAAGGGGGGAGAGAGGCTATTCGCAAACTCCTCGCGAGAGATTGCCCGCTGAGAGCGCCGCCCTGTAAGTCCCTCCCCCTTGTGGGGAGGGATTTAGGGAGGGGTTTTTAAGTTCTCGGCTTCTCAGTCGGCCTTCGCCCGGCGGGCCGGGAAGAGGATGACGTCGCGGATCGACGGGGCGTTGGTGAGCAGCATGATCAGGCGGTCGACGCCGATGCCGAGACCACCGGCGGGCGGCATGCCCTGGTCGATGGCGTCGAGGAACTCGTCGTCGAGCTGCTTGGCCTTCTCACCGCGAGCGTGCGCCTGTTCGAGCTGCTCGACCATGCGGGCGCGTTGCTCTTCCGGGTCGTTGAGCTCGGAGAAGGCGTTGCCGAGTTCCCAGGTGTTGCAATAGGTCTCGAAACGCTCAACGAGGCGCGGCTCGCCCGGCACTTCCTTGGCGAAGGGCGAGATGTCCTTCGGGAAATGCGTGACGTGGCTCGGCTGGATCAGCGTGCCCTCGACCTTCTCCTCGAAGATGAAGGCGAGGCATTCGCCCCAGGTCCAGTCCTTCTCGACTTCGAAGCCGGCAGCCTTGGCGGCGGCGCGGGCTTCCTCGTCCGTCTTGATGGCGAGGAAATCGATGCCGGTGGCTTCCTTGACAGCGTCCGGCATCGGCACGCGCTTGAAAGGACCCTTGAAGGAGATTTCCTTGTCGCCATAGGCGAACTCGGTCGAGCCGTGGATTTTTACGGCAAGCTCGGCGAACAGGCGCTCCACGAGGTCCATGATGTCCTCGTAGTCGGCATAGGCCCAGTAGCACTCCATCATCGTGAATTCGGGATTGTGCCGGGTCGACACGCCCTCATTGCGGAAGTTGCGGTTGATCTCGAACACCTTGTCGGTGAGGCCGGAGACCAGCGTGCGCTTCAAAAACAGTTCCGGCGCGATGCGCAGGTACATGTCGAGCTTCAGCGTGTTGTGATGCGTCTTGAAGGGTTCAGCCGTCGCGCCGCCATAGACGGAATGCAGCATCGGCGTCTCGACTTCCATGAAGCCGTCGTTTTCCATGAAGCGGCGAATGCCCGAGACGATCTTCGAACGCTGCTGGAAACGCAGCTTCGATTCCTCGTTGCTCATGATGTCGAGGTGACGCTTGCGATAGCGGATCTCGACGTCGGCAATGCCGTTCCACTTCTCCGGCATGGGAAGAAGCGACTTGGTCAGCATGACGATCTCTTGCGCGTTGATCGTCAGTTCGCCGCGCTTGGTGCGGCGCACGACGCCGGTCACGCCGATGATGTCGCCGATGTCGATCATCGGCAGCAGGTTGCGCGCCTCTTCCGGGGTCGTGTCCTTGTGGGAGAAGATCTGGATCTTGCCCGAGGCGTCATGGATATCCATGAACATGCCGGAATTGCGCGAGGAATAGACGCGGCCGGCCACGGTCACGACGTCGCCGCTCTCCGTGTCGAGTTCCAGCGCCTCGTATTTCTCAGCCAACTCCGCATTGGTCATCGTACGGTGGAAATGCGCCGGATAGACGTCGCCGATCGTCTCGCGCAGCTGGCCGAGCTTCTGGCGGCGGACTTCCGTCGGGTCGGAGGAAAGGGCGGTTTCTGTCTTCGTGTCGGTCATAGTTTTTCGCTTTTTGGGCCAGTTTCTGTTTTGCCGATATCAGTCGCGGTACTAATCCGCCGACGCCTTGGGGACATCCAATAGCTGAAGTCGCTCTTTTGCCTGAGCGATTGCAGTCATGAACACCTCTAAATCAACGAGCATCGGCTCATTGGCCAATTTGCCGCTGTCTCTGTGTGGGGCGTAAAAACCTATCTCAAAGCTATCATTATCACGCTCTTGGCTCACCACCACCGTCGAGCCATCGCTGAATTCCAATTCAGCGATTAGCCGTTGGTAGGCGCTGTCCGACGTGATGCTGAGCCGATAGTTCATCTATCCCCTAGGCATCCTTACTTTCCGCTGCCAACCATCGAAGCCACCACCTGTGCGGCGACCTTCAGGCGCTGGCGCACGACGGAGCGGCCGAGGATGGCCATCGAGTCAAAGAGCGGCAGCGAGCGCGACGAGCCGGAGACGGCGACGAAGAGCGGGGCCACCACGACCTTAAGCTTCTTGCCGAGCCGGTCGGCGCTGGCGCGCAGTTCCGCCTCGATGCTCTCGACGGTCCATTCCGGCATCTTTTCGAGATCCGGCTGCACCTGGTTCAGCACTTCGAGGATTTCTTCCGGTGTGGACTTCACCTTGGCGAAGACCTCCGGCGTCAGGCCGAGATCCGACTTCAGCAGGAAGCCGGCGAGATCGGGCAGTTCGCCGAGCTTGGAGATACGCGACTGCGAGAGCTTGAGGCCATCGCGAATGCGGTTGTTCTCCATGGCCCAGTTGAGGACGCGTGCGGCGAATTCCTCTTCCGTCAGCTGCTCGCGCAGCCAGCGGCCGTTCAACCAGTCGAGCTTTTGGATGTCGAAGATCGCGCCGGCCTTGGAAAGGTTCTCCGGATCGAACTTTTCGGCGAGCTGATCCATGGTCAGGAGCTCTTCGCCCTCGGCGATCTGGATGAAGAACAGGCCGAGGAAGTTCATCAGCGCTTCCGGCAGGTAGCCGAGTGCCGAGTAATAGGAGATCGAAGTCGGGTTCTTGCGCTTCGACAGCTTCGACTTGTCGTGATTGCGCATCAGCGACAGGTGCATGAAGACCGGCGGCTCGAGGCCGAGATATTGGTAGATCAGGATGTGCTTCGGCACCGAGGCCAGCCATTCCTCGCCGCGCGCCACATGGGTGATCTTCATCATGTGGTCGTCGACCACATTGGCCATGTGATAGGTCGGCATGCCGTCGGCCTTGAGCAGGACCTGCATGTCGACGGCTTCCCACGGAATCTCGACCGGGCCATAGACGCCGTCGACGAACTTGCAGGAGCCCTCGGTCGGGATCTTCATGCGCACGACATGCGGCTCGCCGGCATCGACACGCTTGGTGACTTCTTCTGCGGACAGGTGCAGGCAAAGACCGTCATATTTCGGCGGCTTGCCGGCGGCGCGCTGGGCCTCGCGCATCTGCTCCAGCCGCTCGGGCGTGCAGAAACACTTGAAGCCATGGCCGTTGGCGACGATCTTGTCGACATAGGGGCGATAGATGTCCTTACGGTCGGACTGTCGGTACGGACCGTAGGGGCCGCCGATATCGGGACCTTCGGACCATTCCAGGCCGCACCATTTCAGCGCGTCCAGCACCTTCTGTTCGAATTCCGGCGTCGAGCGCGTGGCGTCCGTATCCTCGATGCGCAGGATGAAGGTGCCGTTGTTCTTCTTGGCGAAGAGATAGTTGAACAGCGCGATATAGGCGGTGCCGACGTGGGGTTCGCCGGTCGGGGAGGGTGCGATGCGTACGCGAACGCCGGATGCGGTTCCGGAAGTGCTCATGATTTGGCCCGTCTTGACTTATGGGAGGAAGAGCCCGGTTTTGTGCCGTTTTACATGGGCAGAGAGGGCTTTCCGTTGGGCTGGTTGAGACCATATTCAGCCCGGCGCGTCAAGAAAAACCGAGCCTGCGTTATTGCAGCGGCCAGACGAGGAGCAGGGCCGGAATGCTGACGAGCACGATGAGCAAGGATAGCGGCAGGCCGACGCGTGGATAATCGGCGAATTTGTAGCCACCGGGACCCATGACCAGCGTGTTGCACTGGTGGCCGACCGGCGTGAGGAAGTCGCAGCCCGCGCCGATCGCCACCGCCATCAGGAAAGCTTCGGGCTTGTAGTGCAGCGCGCCGGCGAAGCTCGCGGCAATCGGCGCCATGACGAGCACGGTGGCCGCATTGTTGAGGAAGGGCGTCACGGCCATCGCCGTCAACAAAATGAGGGCGAGCGCGCCGAAGGGCGGCAGGTGCACGGCGACGGCACCGAGCCAGCCGGCGATGAGCTCGCTCGCACCCGTCGTGCGCAGGCTGTCGGACACGGGAATGAGGGCTGCGAGCATCACGAGGATCGGCCCATCGAGCGCACCATAGGCCTCGCGCAGCGGCACGGCGCGGAACAGTACCATGGAGACGGCGGCGGCGAAGAAGCCGGTCGCGACGGGGACGAGGCCAAGCGCCGTCGAAGCCATGGCGGCAATCAGGATCAACACGGGAATGATCGCCTTGCGCGGCGAGCCGAGCAGGATTTCGCGCTGTGCCAGCGGCAGCAGGCCGAGTTCCGGCAGAAGGGTCGGCAGCGCCCGGTTGTTGCCCTGGATGACGATCACGTCGCCGGGCCGCAGCCGCACGGCCGAGAGCTTTTCGCGCAGGCGCTGGCCCTGGCGGCTGACGGCGAGCAGATTGATGCCATAGGAGTGGAAGAGCGCGATGGAGCGGGCGGAAATGTCGATCAGGCGGGATTCGTTGCCGACGACCACTTCGATGGCGCTGATTTCATCGGCCTCGCCACGCCCGGACTGGATCGGCTTGCCGGAAAGCGTCAGACCGGCGGCGGAGACGACCTTGTCAAGTGCGCTCGCCGTGCCCTCCATCAGGATCGTGTCGCCGGCGACGAGCCGCACGTCGGGCAGCGGCGCGAGATGCACATGGCCGCGAATGATGGCGGTTGCGATCACATCGCCGTCGCCATTCCGCAGGATCTCGTTCAACGATTTCCCGACCGAGGGCGAACCTTCCTCCACTGTCGCATCCGAAGAATAAGCGGATGCCTCCAGCGATTCCTCGATGCTCGCATTGCCGTTTTCCCGCTCCGGTACGATGCGGTTGAAAAACAGCATGAAAAGGATGCCGCAGACCGTCAGCACCGCGCCGACGGGCGTGAAGTCGAACATGGTGAAGCTCTCGCCGGTGATTTCCTGGCGCAGCCGCGAGACGACGATGTTCGGGGAGGTGCCGATCTGCGTCATCAGGCCGCCGAGCAGGGCGGCAAAGGCCATGGGCATCAGGAATTTCGAGGCGGGCGTGTTGGATTTCTTGGCGAACTGGAAGGCGAGCGGCATCATGATGGCGAGCGCGCCGATATTCTTGATGAAGGCCGAGAGCACCGCGACCGAGACGAGCAAAAGCGCGAGCTGGCTCTGTTTCGAGATGAGGTTGGGAAAGAAGCGTTTCACTACCAGATTGACGATGCCGGAGCGGGCGACGGCCGCGCTGACCATCAGGGCGCTCGCGACGATGATGACGATATCGTCGGAAAAGCCGGAGAACGCCTTGTCGAAGGGTACGATGCCCAGTGCCAGCGCCAAAAGAAGCGAACAGCAGGCAACGAGATCGTAGCGGAACCTCCCCCATATGAATGCCGCCATCATCAGGGCGATGACGACGAAGGCGAAGGTCTGCTCAAGGGTCATGTCGGGGTCCGTGCGGCGGGACGATGTTCTGGCTGGAATTCCGTCGACGCCTTCAGGTTCCGCTGTGGGCAACGGAAACGCATGCGCTGTTGTCGGAACAATCCCTCCGCCACAAGGTTTGCCAAGGGAAGGCGGGCCGTGTCAACCGGACATGACGGAGATGGAGAACGCAGGGATTTTTCCGGTTTCTCCTTGCGGCCAACGAAACGGCAGGCGAGCTCCCCACCCGTCCGGCCCGTCTTCGACCTCCTGATTTTGCTCATTTTTTCGACCGTGCTCGAAGCCGAGGCATCCAGAGATCCGCGGTGGCTTCGGAATTTCGCAACCTATTGTCCTGCAAAGGCTATGTGTGATAATTCTGAATGAATGTTCAGCTAACGATCGGGGGATTCGGCATGGCGGGAAGGGCAGGCAGAGCGCAAAAAATTACTGGTGGGAGCATTTCCGTGCTCGTGGGTACGGCGGTGCTGGCGATGGCGGGGCCTGTCCTAGCGGCCGATGCCATCGTCGCGGCTGAGCCTGAGCCGATGGACTATGTCCGGGTTTGCGACGCTTTCGGCACAGGATTCTTCTACATTCCCGGCACCGAGACATGCCTGAAGATTGGCGGCTATGTGCGCTTCGATATCGGCGTGGGCAATATGCCCGACTATGGGCTTGGCGCCGATGCGCCCGATGATATCGACACGGATGGCGACGGCATTGCCGATACCGGCGATGGGCGAGGAGACGCGCGCTACGAGCAGGCACGATTTGCGCTGGACGTCGATGCGCGCACGGACACCGAATATGGAACACTGCGCGGCTATACGCGGCTGCACTTCAACTACGATCAGGATGCGACCAGCAGCTCGCACTATATCGAAGTGGAATACGCTTATATCGAGCTTGGCGGCTTTCGCGTCGGCATGAACGACTCGCTGTTTTCCACCTTTCCGGCCTATGCCGGCTATGTGATCAGCGACGATCTCGGCGTTCCCTACGGTCCGTTCGAAACCAGCCAGATCGTCTATACCCATACCGGCGAAAACGGCTTCTCGGCTTCGGGCGGTCTCGAGCTTCCGGGCGATGGCGCTACCAATTCGGACTATATCCCCAATATCGTCGCTGGCGCTTCGCTGACCAAGGACTGGGGCGCGATCACCTTCATTGCGGCTTACGATGCGGTGGCGGAGGAGGGGGCGGCCAAGCTGCGGCTTGACCTGACGCTGAGCGACAAGGTGTCCGTCTTCGCGATGGCCGGCTACAGCACCAACGATCCGGCCGGCACGGGCGTCGGCAATACGGATACCAACAATTATTATGCTCAATGGAACGGCAGCTGGGCGGTCTGGGCCGGCGCCAATTTCCAAGTGACGGACAAGCTCGCCTTCTACACGCAGGCCGCCTATGACGAGGATGAGAATTTCGCCTTCGTGGCCGACCTTCCCGTAACCGTCGTCGATGGCTTCACGGTGACGCCCGAACTTGCCTATCGTGACAATTTCGACATTCCGGACGCCGATGCCTGGGGCGGTTACCTGCGCTTCGAGCGCACGTTCTGACAGAATGCACAAAGAAAAAGGGCCGGCGTTGAGCCGGCCCTTTCGTTTGTCTCGTCAGTGTCCGCCTGACTTCTTCCTTTGCCGCGCGTTGCGCGAGACCATGTTCAAGACCTCGACAAGCGCCGAGAAGGCCATGGCGGCGTAGATGTAGCCCTTGGGCACGTGCAGGCCCATGCCTTCGGCGATCAGCGTCGTGCCGATCATCAGAAGGAAGGCGAGCGCCAGCATGACGATCGTCGGGTTCTTCTCGATGAAGTTGGCGAGCGGCGTGGCTGCCAGGAGCATGACCGCGACGGCGGCGAGAACGGCAACCACCATGATCGGTAGATGCGGCGTCATGCCCACGGCGGTGATGATGCTGTCGATCGAGAAGACGAGATCGAGCACCAGGATCTGGCCGATGGCCGAGGCGAAGCTCGTCGTGACCGCGCCGCCCACCATGTCTTCCTTGTGATCGACCGGGTCCACATTGTGGTGGATTTCCTTGGTCGCCTTCCAGACGAGGAAGAGACCGCCGGCGATCAGGATCATGTCCTTCCAGGAGAAGGGATGATCGAAGAGCGTGAAGACCGGGGTGGTGAGCTGGACGATCCACGCGACGGTGCCGAGAAGGGCAAGGCGCATGACGAGCGCAAGGCCGATGCCGATGCGGCGGGCGCGCTCGCGATGTTCGGGTGGCAGCTTGTTGGTCAGGATCGAAATGAAGATAAGGTTGTCGATACCGAGAACCACTTCCATCACGACGAGCGTGACAAGGGCAATCCACGCGGCCGGGTCTTGCATGAGTGCAAGAATGCTGTCCATCCGGTCTTCCTCTCCTTTGAATACGGTTTGAGAATGGACTTCCGTATGTATGCAGATTTCGGCCGCTGGCAAGCGGACCGGCCGCCGTTCAGGCTGATATCACGATTTCGTCATCTGATCGGAGAGTGGTAACCAGATTTCCACGCGGCCGAGCCCGGTCTCCGGATCGAAATCTTCGCCATAGAATTCGAGCACATCCGGAAATCCGCCGGCTGTGCGGCCCGAGGTCGGCAGCCAGGTGCGGAAGGCGGCATCGACGGTCGCGGGAATGGCGTTGACATGGCCGTGATGCTGGAACATGGCCCAGCTCTGCGCCGGTATGGCGATCACCTCGAATTCGGCCGGGAGGTCGTCGCGGCGCGAGACGCGCATGCCGGCGACATAGCGGAAGCCGGGTTTTCCCGGCTGCATGGTGCAGAGGCCGTAGGCGGTCTTGTCCACCTGGCCGGGGATATGGCCGAAATGGGCGTTGAATTTCTGCCAGAGGGCCGGAATGCCGGCGGCCTTGCCGGGTTCGAAATCGCCGCCGAGGCCGGCGATGATGAAGGCGTCGAGCGTTTCGATGCGTGGCGCGGGAAGGCTGCTTTTCTCGATGGTCGACATGCGGATGGGCTCCTGAAGCGTGAGGCCGGAAAGATCGCGCCGGGCGCGGAGCGTTTCGGGTGTCAGGCCGAATTCCTCGCGGAAGGCGCGGGTGAATGCCTCATGGGAGCCGTAGCCGGCATCGAGCGCGACGGTCAGGATGTTGTCCGCCCCGCCGGCAAGCTGGCGGGCGGCTTCCGCAAGACGGCGGGCGCGCAGATAGCGGTTGAGGTTCTGCCCCGTCATTGCGCTGAAGCGCCGCGACAGGTGGTGCCGTGACATGCCGGCCATGGCGGCGATTTCGGACAGGGCTATGGCCCGCCCGAAATGGCTTTCGATGAACCAGATGGCTTTCGCAACGGGATGCATTGATGACGTCGCTCCTCATGGACAGCCATCTTATGGCGTCCCCGGCAGCTCGTCACTTGATCGTGGTTGCGCAAAATCCGAAAGCGGTTCTGCGTCCGGAATGCGAAAATGTCAGGATTTCGCACCATAGGCAGCGAGGAACATGCGGATCGCCGAAATAACGTTCTTTTCGATCATCGATTTTGCGGGCACCTCTTCCATCGCGCCGAAGATGCGGGGCTTGAAGAGGCCGACGGTCGTAAGCTCGATGAACTGCTTGGCGGCATGCGTGGTGTCGTCGCAGGTGAGGATGCCGGCTGCGACCTGACGATCGAGATAGTCCTGCAGAACCGAGACCGGGTTGATCGACGATGCGGAGAAAAAGCGGCTACAGAGGGTCGGCAGCCGGTGGTTCGCGGCGATCACCATGCGCATGGCGCGGATCGTCTGATCCGCTGTCATATGCGCTGCAAACAGCATGCCGAATTCCTTGAGCGCTTCATCGAGCGGCTGGCCGCTATCGAGCGCGTGGCGGATCGTTTCGGTGATCCGGCGGCGCTCGCGCTCGATCATGTCGGCGAACAGAACTTCCTTGTTCTCGAAATAGACGTAGATCGTACCCTTGGAAACGCCGGCGGCGCGCGTGATATCGTTCATGCTGGCGGCTTCGAAGCCCTGTTCCATGAACACGCGTTTGGCCCCGTCGAGGATCTGCTCGCGCTTGGCCGGATCTTCTCCCGCCACGCGGCGACCCGTCTGCGAGGCGGCCGATCTGTCTTCCGTGATATCCATCTGCCTTTCCAAGCTTGAAACTTTCTATGAACTATTTCGAACCGCG
>NZ_CAMLFY010000111.1 GCF_946479415.1 uncultured Shinella sp.
TCACCATGCTGGAATGGTATCGCGCGGGCGAGACCTATGACGTTCTGATGGAGGATTGCGGTGCCATGCTGGCGCTCGCCGCCGAAATCACCGGCGCCGCCATGCTCACCTATCGCGGCGCCACTTGCGATCCGATACTTGCGCCCGAGCGGTTGACGGTGGCGGCCGCTTTCCAGCGCCATGCCGGCATCGATCTCTTGGCGACGATCGATGCCGATGGTTCGACGGATCGCGAGAAGCTTGCTACGGCCATGCGCGCTGCGGGCCTGCGGGTTGCCGAGGATGACACCTGGGCCGATCTGTTCAGCCGCGTGCTGGTGGAGAAGGTCGAGCCCCAACTCGGCTTCGGCCGCGCCACCCTTCTCTGCGAATACCCGACGGCCGAAGCGGCGCTGGCCCGCCCCGTCCCACATGATCGCCGCGTTGCCGAGCGTTTCGAGCTCTACGCCTGCGGCGTGGAATTGGCGAACGCCTTCGGCGAACTCACCGACGCCGCCGAGCAGCGCCGCCGCTTCGAGCTGGAAATGGCCGAAAAAGCCCGTGTCTATGGCGAGACCTATCCGCTCGACGAGGATTTTCTGGCGGCGCTTGCGGTGATGCCCGAGGCAAGCGGCATCGCGCTTGGCTTCGACCGGCTGGTCATGCTGGCGACGGGCGCGTCGCGCATCGACCAGGTGATCTGGGCGCCCGTTGCGGAGACCGCGCCGTGACGGCAGCCCGCAGCCTCTCCACCGTGGACGATCTCGTCACCGCCGGTCTCGTGCGGGAAGACAAGCGCGCGCAAACCGCTGCCGTCGCCGAGCGCTATGCGGTCGCCGTCACGCCGCCGCTCGTCGCACTCATAAATGCCGACGATCCCTTCGATCCCATCGCCCGCCAGTTCGTGCCCGATGCGGCCGAGCTGGTGACGCTGCCGGAAGAGCGTGCCGACCCGATCGGCGACCTCGCGCACAGCCCCGTCGAGGGCATCGTGCACCGTTATCCCGACCGCGTGCTGCTGAAGGCCGTGCATATCTGCCCGGTCTATTGCCGCTTCTGCTTTCGCCGCGAGATGGTCGGACCGGAAGGCCTCGGCACGCTGACGCCGGCCGCCCTCGATGCCGCCATCGCCTATATCGCCGGCCGGCCGGAAATCTGGGAGGTGATCCTCACGGGCGGCGATCCGCTCGTGCTGTCACCGCGGCGTCTCAGCGACATCATGAAACGCCTTGCCGCGATCGACCATGTGAAGATCGTGCGCTTCCATACCCGCGTGCCGGTCGTCGATCCTGCGAGGGTCGATGCCGCGCTGATCGACGCGTTAAAGGCCTCCGGCAAGACCACCTATGTCGCGCTGCACGCCAACCATCCGCGCGAATTCACCGAGGACGCCCGCGCCGCCATCGCCCGCATCGTCGATGCCGGCCTGGTGATGATCAGCCAGACGGTACTCCTGAAGGGCGTCAACGACGACGCGGATGTGCTGGCCGCGTTGATGCGCACCTTCGTCGAGAACCGGATAAAGCCCTATTACCTGCACCACCCGGACCTCGCGCCCGGCACGGCGCATTTCCGCCTGTCGCTCGCCGAAGGCCGCGCGCTCGTGGAGCGCCTGCGCGGCCGCATCTCCGGCCTCTGCCAGCCCGCCTATATCCTCGACATCCCCGGCGGCCACGGCAAGGTGCGGGCCGATTCCATGGCAGTGGAAGAGGCCGACGACGGCTGTTTCCGCCTGCGCGATTTTCGCGGCGAGACGCATCTCTATCCGCCGGAAGAGGGTGGGGTTTAATACCTCGCTTACACCGCCACCGTCACGGGCGTTTGGGTGTACGTCGATGCGCGTGGCCCTCCTCCCCACGAACGTCATCGACATCGCGATCGCCGGCCCATCGGGTCAATGATTCCGTGCTTGCCGGCTTCTATCAAAAGCTCAGAGCGCGCGGAAAACCTTCAAGCTCGCCATGATCGCAACCGTGCGAAAGCTCATCGCAATCCTAAACGCAATTCTCGCACAGGCCCAGCCTTCGCGCCATAACGACCAGGGTTGCTTGACCCGGGCATCCACCGCCGCGCCAGCCGCGTGGATCCTCGGCTCAAGGCCGAGGATAACGACTGTGGACATGTACCGTCTATAACAAAACAGCCCCGGAAACCGGGGCTGTTTTCGTTTGGGCTACTGGATGAGGATGGCCCTGAAATCGTTGACATTCGTGCCTGTTGGTCCCGGTACGAAAAGATCGCCCAGCGCGTCGAAGACGGACCAGCTGTCGTTGCGCGCGAGGAATTCGGCGGCGTCCTTGCCCTTGTCGGCGAGGCGGGCGACAGTGGTGCCGTCGGCGAAGGCGCCGGCATTGTCTTCCGATCCGTCGATGCCATCCGTATCGGCGGCAAGCGCGTAAAGACCCTCGAGGCCATCGGTGGCGCAGGCGAAGGAGAGCAGGAATTCGCCGTTGCGGCCGCCCTTGCCCTTGCCCTTGATCGTCACGGTGGTTTCACCGCCCGAGAGGATGACGACGGGCTTTTTGAACGGCCGGTCGCGGCGCACGACTTCCGCGGCGATCGCAGCATGCACCCGGCCGACTTCCGCGGCCTCGCCTTCGATGGCGTCGGAGAGGATGACGGCCTCGACGCCGGCCTTGCGGGCGGCTTCGGCGGCGGCCTCAAGCGATACGGCGGCGGACGCGACCAGCTTCACCTCGTTGCGGGCAAACCGCGCGTCGCTCGGCAGCGGCGGCTCGTCCTTGCCGCCCTGGATATGGCGCATGACGGCCTCGGGCAGCTCGAGGCGGTAACGCTCGATGAGACGCAGCGCGTCGGCGCGCGTGGTGGCGTCAGCGATGGTCGGGCCGGAGGCGACGAGGGCGGGATTGTCACCGGGAATATCGGACACGACCAGCGAGACGACACGGGCGGGATGCGCAAGCTCGGCAAGCCGGCCGCCCTTGATGCGCGAAACCTGCTTGCGCACGGCGTTCATCGCGCTGATCGGCGCACCGGAGGCCAAGAGCGCCTTGTTGACGGCGATCTCGTCGGCGAGCGTCAGGTCGCCGGCGGGCGCCGGCAGGAGAGCCGAACCGCCACCGCAAATCAGCGCGACGACGAGGTCGTCTTCGGTCAGGCCGCGCACGGCGGCCATCAGGCGGCCGGAGGCGAGCAGGCCGCTGTCGTCGGGCACGGGATGGGCGGCTTCGAGGACATCGATGCGTTCGCAGGGCACGGCATAGCCATAGCGCGTGACGATCACGCCGGTCAGCGGCGCATCCCACAGGCGCTCGAAGGCGCGGGCCATCTGTGCCGCACCCTTGCCGGCACCGATCACCACCGTGCGACCCCTCGGCTTTTCCGGTAGGTTGGCGGCAAGCACCTTATCCGGGTCAGCGGCGGCGACCGCGACGGAAAACAGGGTTTCGAGAAAGGCGCGCGGGTCTGCGATAGCGGGCATCGGGTTCCTCCAAGTCTGCGGTGCGCAGGTCTTATAAAACATAACCCCTCATCCGCAAGCCGCACCGCTTCCCGGAAGAGAGACGGCGCGGCGGGATGAGGGGTCATGTCTCCTCCAGATGGGTGACCGGGCGGGGCTCCCCTCCCCGCCCGGTCAGGCCGTCATGCGACGGCGTGGTTCGCCATGCGCTCCAGCGCCGTGACGAGACCTGAGTGATCGAGGCCGGCATCGCCATGGGCGGCGCACTGGTTGAAGAGTTCCTGCGTCGAGGCGGTGTTGGGCAGCGAAACGCCCAGCGCCTTGGCGCCCTGGAGGGCCAGGTTGAGGTCCTTCTGGTGCAGCGAGATGCGGAAGCCAGGATCGAAAGTCCGCTTGACCATGCGGTCGCCATGCACTTCGAGAATGCGCGAGGAGGCAAAACCGCCCATCAGCGCTTCGCGGACGCGCGCCGCGTCGGCGCCGGCCTTGGAGGCGAAGACGAGGGCTTCGGCTACCGCTTCGATGGTCAAGGCGACGATGATCTGGTTGGCGACCTTGGTCACCTGGCCGTCGCCGCAATCGCCGACGAGCGTGATATTCTTGCCCATCAGCTGGAAGAGCGGCAGCGCCCGGTCGAAGCTTTCCTGCGAGCCGCCGGCCATGATGGACAGCGAGGCGTTCTTGGCGCCGACTTCACCGCCCGAAACCGGGCCGTCGACATATTCGGCACCGGTCTCGCGAACCTTTTTGGCGAATTCCTTGGTGGCGATCGGCGAGATCGAGCTCATGTCGATGACGAGCTTGCCGGCCTTCAGGCCGAAGGAGACGCCGTTTTCGCCGAACAGCACGTCCTGCACTTCCGGGGTGTCGGGCAGCATGAGGATGATCGTGTCGACGGTCTCGGCCAGCGCCTTGGGGCTGTCGACGATCTTGAGGCCGTTATCGACCAGATCCTTGTGCGGCGGGATGTGGAACTTCGAGGTGATGACCGTGTGGCCGGCATTCTGCAGATGGCGCGCCATGGGCGTGCCCATGATGCCGAGGCCGATGAAACCGATATTCGCCATGATCTAAACTCCCAATCTTGAAACTATATGTTTGGCTTAGCGGCCGACTTCAGCCAGCCAGCCGAGCCCTTCCTCGGTGGTGGCGCGCGGCTTGTATTCGCAGCCGATCCAGCCGTCGTAGCCGAGCGCATCCAGCGTCTTGAACACGAAGGGATAGGCGATCTCGCCGGTGCCCGGTTCGTTGCGGCCCGGATTGTCGGCAAGCTGCACATGGGCGATCTGTGCCTGGTGCTTCTTGAACGTGCCGATCAGTTCACCCTCGGTGCGCTGCTGGTGGTAGAGGTCGTACTGGATGTAGAGATTGTCGGAGCCGACCTCCGCGATGATCGAGGCGGCCTGATCCGGCGTGTTGAGATAGAAGCCCGGAATGTCGAAGCGGTTGATCGGCTCGATCAGCAGCTTGATGCCGTGTTTGCCGAGTTCATTCGCTGCCAGCTTCAGGTTGGCGACGAAGGTCGATCGCAGCACCTCGTGCGAGACACCCACCGGGGCGATGCCCGAGAGGCAATTGACCTGTTTGCAGCCGAGTGCCGTCGCATAATCGATGGCCGAAGCCACGCCGCGGCGGAACTCGTCGACACGATCCGGCAGGACCGCGATGCCGCGTTCGCCGCTTGCCCAGTTGCCGGCCGGCAGGTTGTGCAGCACCTGCGTCAGGCCATGCAGGTCGAGAGCGGCACGGATCGCGTCCTTGTCGAACTCGTAGGGGAAGAGATATTCGACCCCTTCGAAGCCCGCCTTGGCGGCGAGGGCGAAGCGCTCCATGAAGGGCGCCTCGTTGAAGAGCATGGTCAGGTTGGCCGCAAATTTCGGCATTTTCTTCTCCTGTTCTTTCGCATTTCCGGACGGAAAACCGCTTCGCACTTTTCCTGGAAATGCTTGTAATCAATCCAGCAGTGCGGCCAGCGTTGCGGTGGGCGCATCTTCGCCGCGTTCTGCCAGTTCCTCGAACTCGACGACAGCGTTGATATCGGCGCCCATGGCAATGTTGGTGACGCGTTCGAGGATGAACTCGATGACGACGGGAACCTGATGTTCCTTCATCAGCTTTTCGGCCGTGCTGAAGGCTTCCTGGAACTCGTTGGGGCTGCGCACCCGGATCGCCTTGCAGCCGAGACCTTCGGCGACCGCGACATGATCGACGCCATAGCCGGCTTCCGAGTCGGCGGTGGCATTGATGTTGTCGAAGGCGAGCGAGACTTCGAAATCCATGTTGAAGCCGCGCTGGGCCTGGCGGATGAGGCCGAGATACGAGTTGTTCACGACGACATGCAGGTAGGGCAGCTTGTGCTGGGCGCCGACGGCCAGTTCCTCGATCATGAACTGGAAGTCGTAGTCACCCGAGAGCGCGACGATCTTGCGGTCCGGATCGGCGGCGCGCACACCGAGCGCTGCCGGCAGCGTCCAGCCGAGCGGGCCGGCCTGGCCGCAATTGATCCAGTTGCGCGGCTTGTAGACGTGCAAGAACTGCGCGCCGGCGATCTGGGAAAGACCGATGGTCGAGACATAGCAGGTGTCGCGGTCGAAGGCCTTGTTCATTTCCTCATAGACGCGCTGCGGCTTGAGCGGCGTCTGGTTGAAATGGGTCTTGCGCAGCATGGTGCGCTTGCGCTCGCGGCATTCGTCGCCCCAGACGGTCCAGTCGCGCAACTTGCCGGCGGCCTTCCATTCCGTGGCGACCTCGACAAAGACCTGCAAGGCGGCGCCGGCATCCGAGACGATGCCGAAATCCGGGGTGAAAACGCGGCCGATCTGCGTCGGCTCGATATCGACGTGGATGAACGTGCGGCCTTCCGTATAGGTCGGGACATTGCCGGTGTGGCGGTTGGCCCAGCGGTTGCCGATGCCGAAGACGAAGTCGGAGGCAAGCAGCGTCGCATTGCCGTAGCGGTGCGAGGTCTGCAAACCGCACATGCCCGCCATCAGACGGTGATCGTCCGGGATCGCGCCCCAGCCCATCAGGGTCGGGATGACGGGAACGCCGACGATTTCCGCGAACTCGACCAGCAGGTCGGAGGCATTCGCATTGATGATGCCGCCGCCGGCGACGATCAGCGGGCGCTCGGCCGCGTTGAGCATCGTCAGCGCCTTTTCGGCCTGGGCGCGCGTGGCGGCCGGCTTGTAGGGCTCGAGCGGCTCGTAGGCGTCGATGTCGAATTCGATTTCGGCGAGCTGGACGTCGATGGGCAGGTCGACCAGGACAGGGCCGGGACGGCCCGAGCGCATGGTGTGGAACGCCTTCTGGAAGACATAGGGAACGAGACCCGGCTCCATGACGGTAACAGCCCACTTGGTGACGGGGGCTGCGATCTTGGCGATATCGACCGCCTGGAAATCTTCCTTGTCGAGGCGGGCGCGCGGCGCCTGGCCGGTGACGCAGAGGATCGGGATCGAATCGGCCTGGGCCGAATAGAGGCCGGTGATCATATCGGTGCCGGCGGGACCCGACGTGCCGATGCACAGGCCGATATTGCCGGCGCGGGCACGGGTATAGCCTTCGGCCATGTGGCTTGCGCCTTCGACATGGCGGGCCAGAACGTGGCGGACCGAGCCGCGCGCCTTCAGCGCCGAATAGAAGGGGTTGATCGCAGCACCCGGAACGCCGAAGGCGCAATCGATGCCTTCCTTCTCCAGAACCAGAACCGCTGCATCGACAGCACGCATTTTTGCCATGGGAATTTCCTCCGTCTCTTGGAAGCGAAGGTAGCGGATTCTGGTTGCCGTGCAATCATAAAATGGAAATCGATCCCATCAGATGGAAATAAACATTTTCAACGAATCTGGAACAATCGCCTCAGGCCGGATATGGAATGATGCATCGACGAGGGAGAAAGACATGGCGGAGCATCAGGAAAAGACGCGCGGGCGGCCCGGCCGCAAACCGGCGGCCGATGCCGCGCCGTCCTCCGTGCAGGTGCTGGACAGGAGTCTGAAACTGCTGGACCTCGTGGCGCAGGCCGATGGCGCTGCTCTTACCGACCTTGCCGACCAGTCCGGCATGGCGCCCTCGACGGTACACCGGCTGCTCACCTCGCTTGCTCAGCACGGCATGGTGACCCATGACGGCGAGACCGGCGCCTGGACGATCGGCGTCAAGGCCTTCGAGATCGGCACCGCCTATCTGCGCTTCCGCAAGCTCGGCACGATCAGCCGACCGTTCCTGAAACAATTGATGGAAGGCTGCGGCGAGACCGCCAATATCGCCATCGAGGACGACGGCGACGTGGTTTTCATCTCGCAGGTCGAAAGCCATGCGCCGATGCGCGCCTTCTTCCGCCCCGGCCGGCGCGGGCCGATCCATGCCTCTGGTATCGGCAAGGCGATCCTCTCGACCTGGCCGGACGCGCGCATCGAAACGCTGCTGACCGGCCGCACGCTGGCGCATTTCACCGACAAGACGCGCGACACGATCCCGACGCTGCTTGCGGATATCGCGAAAATCCGCACCCGCGGCTGGTCGATCGATGACGAGGAACACACGCTCGGCATGCGCTGCGTGGCTGCACCCATCTTCGACGAATATGGCGAGGCGGTCGCCGGCATTTCCGTCTCCGGCCCGGCCGTCCGGTTGCCCGACAGCAAGATCGAAGCGTTCGGCCCGGTCATCCGGGCGGCGGCGGAAGGTTTGACGAAAGCGATGGGCGGGCGGCTGGTCCGCTGAGCCGACACAAAACGCCGCCGCATCCCAAGGACACGGCGGCGCAAACAATCTTCGACGTTTGAAGGATCAGGCGTCCTCAAGCAGCCGGCTTGCTGCCGTCTCGCGCTTGGCACCCTTGTTCTTCATCGGCTTGCCGGCGACATAGACTTCGGCCACACAACGGTCGTCGCCCATCGTCTGCAGGATGAAGAGTTCCTCGGCGAGCGAGCGCGCGGTGCGCATGCGGTATTCCATCGCCGACTTGCCACTGGAATCGAGCACGACGATATCGGCATCCGCCCCGGCATGCAGCGAGCCGATCTGCTTTTCCAGCCCCAGCGCCCGGGCATTGCCGAGCGTCATGCGATAGAAGGAGGCGAAGGGCGTCAGGCGCTGGCCCTGAAGGTGCAGCACCTTGTAGGCCTCGTCCATCGTTTCCAGCATGGAGAAACTCGTGCCGCCGCCGACATCGGTGGCGACCGACCAGCGCGCCCCTGCCTTGTCGAACCGGTCGCGGTCGAACAGGCCCGAGCCGAGGAAAAGGTTCGACGTCGGGCAGAACACGCCGACGGCACCGGTTTCCGCGAGTGCCGCAATTTCCCGGTCGCTCAGATAGATGCAATGGCCGAGCAGCATGCGCTCATTGAGCAGGCCGTAGCGGGCATAGATATCCGTATAGTCCTTCGCGGCCGGATAGAGCGAGGTGGCGAAGGCGACCTCGTCGCGATTTTCCGACAGATGGGTCTGGACGTAGCAGTCCGGATGTTCAGCGACGAGCGCCTGGCTCATCTCCATCTGCTCCGGCGTCGATGTGATGGCGAAGCGCGGGCTGATCGCGTAAAGCGCGCGCCCACGACCATGCCATTTCGCAATCAGCGCCCTGGTCTCGTCATAGCCCTGCTGTGGCGTGTCGCGCAGCGCGTCCGGCGCATTGCGGTCCATCATCACCTTGCCGCCGATCATGCGCATGCCGCGCGCTTCGGCTGCCGTGAAATAGGCATCGACGCTTTCGGGATGCACAGAGCAATAGGCGACGGCGGTCGTCGTGCCGTTCGACAGGAGCTCGTCCATGAAGCGGTCCGCCACGGCGGCGGCGTGCGCGGCTTTCGCGAATTTCTGCTCCTCGACGAAGATATAGGTGTTCAGCCATTCGAGGAGCTGCGCACCATAGGAGGCGATGGCCTGGGTCTGCGGGAAGTGCAAATGCGTATCGATAAGGCCCGGCAGAACGAGGTTGGGCCGGTGATCGGCCACCTCGACATCCGCGCCGGCAAGCTTGCTGATGTCAGCATAATCGCCTGCGTCCACCACCTTGCCGCCACGCACGAAGACGGCGCCGTCCTCGAAGTAGCGATAGGCGGCCGTGTCGTCGATGCCCTGGGGCTCGGCGACGAAGGTCAGCACCCGTCCGCGGATCAGGCGTTCGCTCATTGGGTCTTCTCCCCGTTTACTGCGGTTTCATACCAGGCAACGAAAAGCTTGCGTTCCTCATCGGAAACCTGGGTCACGTTGGCCGGCGGCATGGCATGCGAACGGCCGGCCTGCAGGTAGATTTCGCGGGCATGCTTGGCGATGTCGCTGTCGGTTTCCAGCGTCACGCCCTTCGGCGGCGTGACCATGCCTTCCCAGCCCGGCTCCTTGGCGTGGCACATGGCACAGCGTCCGGCGATGGTGTCGCGCACCTTCGGGAAGGCCTCCGCCGTCACGAAGGGTTGCTGGGCGGCCGAGAGCTTGGCATCGGCGGTTTCACCGGTCAGGATCTTCGGCACCGTGGAGAGCCACATGATGAGAACGAAGAGCAGCGCGGTGGCAAGCCAGGTCCAGGTCGGGTTGCCCGTGCCGGCATGGGTCGTGTTGAAATAGTGGCGGATCGTGACGCCCATCAAAAAGACCAGCGAGGCGATGATCCAGTTGAACTCCGTGCCGAAGGCCAGCGGATAGTGGTTCGACAGCATCAGGAACAGCACGGGCAGCGTCAGGTAGTTGTTGTGCGTGGAGCGCTGCTTGGCGATCTTGCCGTATTTCGGATCGGGCGTGCGGCCGGCGATGAGGTCGGCGACGACGATGCGCTGGTTCGGCATGATGATGAAGAACACGTTCGCCGACATGATCGTGGCCGTGAAGGCACCGAGATGCAGGAAGGCGGCACGCCCGGTGAAGAGTTGCGTATAGCCCCAGGCGACGACGACGAGAATGAAATACAGCGCGACCATCAGGCGCGTGTTGTCATTGCCGAAGGGCGACTTGCAGATTAGGTCGTAGATAATCCAGCCGAAGGCGAGCGAGCCGATCGAGATGGCGATGGCCACCGGCTTGGAGACGTCGAGCACGTTCGGATCGATGAGATAGAGGTCTGCGCCGGCATAATAGACGAGACAGAGCATGCCGAAGCCCGAGAGCCAGGTGGCATAGCTTTCCCACTTGAACCAGACGAGGTGCTCGGGCATCGCGGCCGGCGCCACGAGGTATTTCTGGATGTGGTAGAAACCGCCGCCATGGACCTGCCATTCCTCGCCATGCGCACCCGCCGGCAGGCCGGGATGCTTCTTCAGGCCGAGGTCGAGCGCCACGAAATAGAAGGACGAGCCGATCCAGGCGATGGCGGTGATGACGTGCAGCCAGCGCACGGCGAACATTACCCAATCCCAGGCAATGGCGTATTCGTACATGGGGATACCCTCCTCCCGATCTTCACCGAAATGAATGCCATCAAGTTATTTTCCAGGAAATCCCGGCAAATCACCAACACTTTCAAAAAAAACTAGAAGATAACCGCCTCTTTGTTCCGCACGCCAATGTGGTAGAAAGGCCTATGTCCTATCTCGATAATGTGCGCGTTTTTGTTCGCGTGGTCGAACTCGGTACTCTCTCGGCGGCAGGGCGCGACCAGCGTGTCACCCCGGCTGTCGCCAGCAATCGCATCAAGGAACTCGAGCGCCATCTCGGCGTGCGCCTGTTCAACCGCACGACGCGAAAGCTGTCGCCGACCGAACATGGCCGCGTGTTCTACGAGGGAGCCGTCAAGATCATCGAGGCCGTCAACGAAGCGGAAGCGGCGATCGCCGATCTCTCGCGCAATCCCAAGGGCTCGCTCCGGATCACCGCCCCGCTCGGCATCGGCCGCCGGCTGATTGCCTCGGGCATTCCGGAATTCCACGATAAATACCCCGATATAGAGGTGCGCGTGCGCCTGTCGGACCACAATGTCGATATCCTCGCCGAAGGCGTCGATGTCGCCTTCAAGCTCGGCGTGCTCGAGGATTCGAACCTGCGCATGCGCGGCATCCTCAAATGCGAGCGCGTGCTCTGCGCCTCGCCGGAATACCTCGCCCGCCGCGGCATGCCGAAGAACGCCGATGCGCTGATCGCCGAGAAGCATGAGTGTCTGCTGCTGCGCTATCCCGGCTCGAAGGAATATTTCTGGACGCTCGTCACACCCGAGGGGACCCGAAAGTTCGAAGTCGGCGGCCCCTATGACAGCGACGACGGCGACGTGCTGACCCAATGGGCGCTGGAAGGGCGCGGCATCATCAACAAGCCGCTGTTCGAGGTGAAGGCCCATCTGACCGAAGGCCGCCTGGTGGAAATCCTGAAAGATACCCCGCCCGCCTCCGTCCAGCTCGCCGCCATCTATCCGCACAAGCGTTTTCAGGACCCGAAGGTGCGCCTGATGATCGACTTCATGGCCGAGCGATGTCAGCGGCTCATCGGCAAGCTGCTTGGCGAAGAGCCGGCGGTTGAAACGGCCGACGAGGCCTGAGTTCGCTTTGCGGACCATGTCAGTGCCGCCGTCATGATCTCGGAGGCGGCAAGCGTCGCGATGACGGCCGGGCGCTTGTCCTTCACCGCCGTGCCGCCGATCGGGCAGACGAGGTTTTCGAACAGATCGGGCTGGCCCACCTCGCGCGACAGCCAGTTGCGGAAGGTGGCGCGCTTGGTCTTCGAGCCGATCATGCCGACATAGGCGGCGTCCGGGCGCTTCAGCGCCTCGGCGGCGATGAGGAAATCGAGCGCGTGGTCGTGCGTGAGGATCACGAAGCTGCTGCCGGCGGGCGCATCGCGCACCACGGCCTCGGGCATCGCCGTCAGGCAGGTCTCGATGCGCGTCACCGTCGAGGCGATCAGCTCGTCCTCCCGCGTATCCACCAGAATGACGCGCAGCGGCGCAAGCGACAGCGCCATGGAAAGCGCATCGCCGACATGGCCCGCACCGAAGACATAGACATGCGGGCGCGAGGCCATTTCGCGGTCGCTGCGGGCAATGAGGTCGCGCGCGATCAGCGGCGTCACCGCCGTGAAGGTCAGCCCGACCCGGCCGCCGCAGCACTGGCCGATCTCCGGGCCGAGCGGCACGTTCATCGGCTCGGCATCGACCGCAAAGCGCAGCGCCCGCCTTGCGTGGTCGATCGCCATATATTCGAGCTGCCCGCCGCCGATCGTCGCGAAGATGCCGCGCTCCGACACCAGCATGAAGGCATCCGTATCGCGCGGCGTAGACCCCGCCGCGCCCGACACTTCCACCAGGATGGTTGCCTGCGCCCGGCGCAGGAAATCCCTGATATCTTCGCGCGCGGCGGGCATGGTCTTACCCCTTCTTCTCAGCCTTGAGCCGCTCGATGGCCATCAGCACGCATTCGGGCGTTGCCGGCGCATCGAGGCGCGGGCAGATTTTATGATCCGCCACGCTGGCGATGGCATCCGAAAGCGCATGCAGCACGGCCAAGCCAAGCGGCAGCGGCGGCTCGCCGACCGCCTTGGAGCGATGGACCGTCGGCTCGTAAGCCTCCGACCAGTCGGTGAGGTTGACGTTGAAGATCTTCGGGCGGTCCGAAGCGAGCGGGATCTTGTAGGTGGAGGGTGCATGGGTGCGCAGCCGCCCCTTGCCGTCCCACCACAGCTCCTCCGTCGTCAGCCAGCCCATGCCCTGGATGAAGCCGCCCTCGATCTGGCCGATATCGATGATCTTGTTCAGCGAACGGCCGGTATCGTGCAGGATATCGGTGCGCTCGACGACATATTCGCCGGTCAGCGTATCGACGGAAACCTCCGAGCAGGCCGCGCCATAGGCGTAGTAGTAGAAGGCATGGCCACGGCCCTTCGAGCGGTCCCAGTGGATCTTCGGCGTCTTGTAGAAGCCGGCCGCCGAGAGCTGGATGCGCGCCATATAGGCCTGCTTGACGAGATCATTGAACGCGATCTCGGCATTGCCGATGCGCACGCGGTTCGGCAGGAAAACCACCTGATCGCGCGGAATCTGGTATTTTTCAGCCGCGAAATCGGTCAGCCGGTCCTTGATCTGGCGGGCGGCATCCTGCGCGGCCATGCCGTTCAGGTCCGCACCCGAGGACGCGGCGGTCGGCGAGGTGTTCGGCACCTTGGCGGTCGTCGTCGCGGTGATCTTCACCCGGTCGAGATCGATCTGGAACTCTTCCGCCACCACCTGCGCCACCTTCAGGTGCAGGCCCTGGCCCATTTCCGTGCCGCCGTGGTTCATGTGCACGGAACCATCCGTATAGACATGCACCAGCGCGCCGGCCTGGTTGGATTCCGTCTTGGTGAAGGAGATGCCGAATTTCACCGGGGTCAGCGCCAGGCCCCGCTTGACGAAGCGGCTATTGGCGTTGAATTCCCGGATCGCCTTGCGGCGGCCGGCATAGTCTGCGCTCTCTTCCAGCTCGGCGACGATGCGCTGGATGATGCAGTCCTCGACCTTCTGGTGATAGGGGGTGACGTTGCGTGTCCCCTCGACGCCCATGGCGTCATAAAAATTCAGCTTACGGATATCGAGCGGGTCCTTGCCGACGGCGAAGGCCACCTCGTCGATGACGCGTTCCGCACCGACCATGCCCTGGGGACCGCCGAAACCGCGAAACGCGGTGTTGGACACCGTGTGGGTGTGCAGGAGCGCCGATTTGGCATGCACATGCGGGAAGAAATAGGCGTTGTCGCAGTGGAACAGGGCACGGTCGCCCACCGGGCCGGAGAGGTCCGCCGAGAAACCGGCCCGGAGAGCGAACGTGTAGTCGATACCGAGGATGCGGCCCTCGTCGTCGAAGCCGACATCGTAGTCGATGGCGAAATCGTGCCGCTTGCCGGTGGCGACCATGTCCTCGTCGCGGTCGAGCCGCACCTTGACGGCGCGGTTGAGCTTCTTGGCGGCGATGGCGGCGAGCGCCGCGCACTGGTTGGCCTGCGTTTCCTTGCCGCCGAACCCACCACCCATGCGGCGCACTTCCACCGCGACCGCATTGCTCGGCACGCCGAGCGCATGCGCGATCATGTGCTGCGTCTCGCTCGGACCCTGCGTCGAGCAGTGGACGAGAACCTCGTCATCCTCGCCGGGCACGGCAAGCGACACCTGTCCCTCGAGATAGAAATGGTCCTGACCGCCGAGCCGCATGCGACCCTTCACGCGGCGCGGCGCGCTTTCGAGGGCTGCCGCCGCATCGCCGCGCTTCAGCGTCAGCGGCGGGAAGACCTGGGGATGCGTCGTCTGGTCGAGGTCCCAGATATCGATATTGGCCGGCAGTTCCTCATATTCGATCTTGGCGAGGCGCGCAGCGCGGCGCGCCTCCTCGCGGGTTTGCGCGATCACGCAGAAGATCGGCTGGCCGTGGAACTGCACCTTGCCTTCCGCCAGAACCGGGTCGTCATGCATGCCCGAGGGCGAGATGTCGTTGACGCCGGGAATATCCTCACAGGTCAGCACATCGACGACGCCGGGAGCGGCGCGGACTGCCGAGAGATCGACGGATTTCAGGAGGCCGTGCGCCACGGTGGAGAGGCCAAGGCCCGCATGCAGCGTGCCGGCCGGCTCGGTGATGTCGTCGATATAGACGGCGCTTCCGGCGACATGCTTGTGCGCCGAATCGTGGCGCACGCTCGCATGGACGCCGCCTTGGATCTTTTCGGCCTGGAGATCAGGAGTGTGCTTGTTCATGGCTTCACGCAGCCTCGTATCTGGACACCTGCGCGGATGCCGCGCCCGATGTCGTTTCCGTGTAGAACCGCAGCAGCAGGTTTTTCGCCACCAGAGCGCGGTATCCGGCGGTGGCGCGCATGTCGGTCAGCGGCGTGTAGTCCTCCGCGTATTTCTCCATGGCCGCTTCCACGGTCGCCTCGGTCCATTTCTGGCCGATCAATGCCTTTTCCACGGCGAAGGCGCGCTTCGGCGTCGCCGCCATGCCGCCGTAGGCAATGGTGATGCCGGTGACGATGCCATCGGCCGACAGCGCCAGACGGAAGGCACCGAGCGTTGCGGTGATGTCCTCGTCGCGGCGCTTCGTCACCTTGTAGACGGCGAATTTCTCACCCGCCGCCGGGGCCGGCACATGCACGGCTTCGACGAATTCGCCCGGCTGGCGGTCCTGCTTGCCATAGGCGATGAAGTAGTCTTCGAGGCGGATGGTGCGCCGCTCGGCGCCTTTGCGCAAGGTCAGCCTCGCATCGAGTGCGATCAGCGCCGGCGGCGTGTCGCCGATCGGCGAGCCGTTGGCGATGTTGCCGCCGA
>NZ_CAMLFY010000112.1 GCF_946479415.1 uncultured Shinella sp.
ACCAGAAGAAGGAAGGCAAGCAGCTCTGCATCGACATCATCAACGAGGTGAAGGAGATCGAGGGCGTTTCCGGCATTCACGTCATGGCCTACCGCCAGGAAGAATATGTCGCAGAGATGGTACATGATTCCGGCGTGCTGAAGGGCCGTCAGCCCTGGAAGCGCGAGCCGAACCCGGTCGACCAGCTGGTTGCCGAACGCATCGAGGCGGCCCGCAGCGGCCAGCAGCAGGACCAGCAGCAGCTCGCCGAAAAGGCAGCCCAGCACCCCCATTGATTTCGCCTGCCGGCGCGAGCCGGCATGCAACTTGTAACACCGGAAATCACGCGCTAGATCAGCTTCAGCGCCCTGCCCCAGAGGACCTTATATGACCCGCACCATCGTCGCCTCGGCCACCCGCGAAATCGTCATCGGTTTCGACCAGCCCTTCTGCGTCATCGGCGAACGCATCAACCCGACCGGCCGCAAGAAGCTGGCCGCGGAAATGCAGGCCGGCAACTTCGACACCGTCATCAAGGACGCGCTGGAACAGGTCGCCGCCGGCGCCACGATGCTCGACATCAATGCGGGCGTAACCTCGGTCAACCCGAACGAAACCGAGCCGGGCCTGCTCGTCCAGACGCTGGAAATCGTCCAGGGTCTCGTCGATATCCCGCTCGCGATCGACTCGTCCGTTACGGCCGCCATCGAAGCCGGCCTCAAGGTCGCCAAGGGCCGCCCGCTGGTCAACTCCGTCACGGGTGAGGAAGAGAAGCTCGAAGCGATCCTGCCGCTCGTCAAGAAGTACAACGTGCCCGTCGTCGCCATCTCCAACGACGAGACGGGCATTTCGATGGATCCGGACGTCCGTTTCGCCGTCGCCAAGAAGATCGTCGAGCGCGCCGCCGATTATGGCATCCCGGCGCATGACATCGTCGTCGATCCGCTCGTCATGCCGATCGGCGCGCTGGGCGATGCCGGCCGCCAAGTCTTCCAGCTGCTCTATCGCCTGCGCAACGAGCTGAAGGTCAACACGACCTGCGGCCTCTCCAACATCTCCTTCGGCCTGCCGCACCGCCATGGCATCAATGCCGGCTTCATCCCGATGGTCATCGGCGCCGGCATGACCTCCGCTATCATGAACCCCTGCCGCCCGCAGGAAATGGAGGCCGTGCGCGCCGCCAACGTGCTGAACGGCACGGACTCCAATTGCACCAACTGGATCATGACCTACCGTGATCACAAACCCGCCGAAGGCGGCGCACCGGTTGCCGCTGCGGCAGCAGCGCCGGCTGCCGGCGGTGGCCGCCGCGGCGGTCGTGCAGCCCGCGCCGGGGCCGGCGCGAAGGCGGAATAACGTGGCCGGCGGGCGCCAGTTTCGCCGCGACGCCTTCAGCCTCTGGCTGGAGGCGCCCCTCGTGATCGCCATGCGCTGTCAGGAGATGGGGTTTGCGGCGCTGACGGGCTCGACGCAGAACACGACCGAGGTGACCCGGATGGTCACCGAAAAGATGGCTGCTGCGACGGAGAGCGTCGTGGCGGCCAATTTTGCTTTGGCGAAAGCCGTGATGACGGCCGCCTCGCCGGAGACGACGGCGCGGACCGTGTCCGAGGCTGCGCTGAAACCCTATGGCAAGCGCGTGCGCAGCAATGTGCGCCGGCTTGCCAAGAAGAAGACGTAGGGCGGCCCGGCCGCCGGTGGAAAGAACGATCCGATGCGCATTGATGGTGAGAGCGAGACCAATATGACGGAAGCTTCGGCCAAGGAACCGCTGGTCCTCTTCATGCCCTCCGGCAAGCGCGGCCGATTCCCGGTCGGCACGCCGGTGCTGGAGGCCGCGCGCAAACTCGGCGTCTATGTCGAGAGCGTATGCGGCGGTCGCGCGACCTGCGGGCGCTGTCAGATCGAGGTGCAGGAAGGCAATTTCGCCAAGCACAAGATCGTCTCCTCCAACGACCACATCTCGGCCCGCGGCCCAAAGGAAGAGCGCTACGACAAGGTGCGCGGCCTGCCGGAAAACCGCCGCCTGTCCTGCTCGGCCCTTATCCAGGGCGACCTCGTCATCGACGTGCCGCAGGACACCGTGGTCAATGCCCAGGTTGTGCGCAAGGCCGCGACCGACCGCGTCATCGAGCGCAACGCCGCCGTCCAGCTCTGCTATGTCGAGGTGGACGAACCCGACATGCACAAGCCGCTCGGCGATCTCGACCGCCTGAAGGTCATGCTGGAAAAGGACTGGGGCTGGAAGGATCTCCTGATCGCTCCCCATCTCATCCCGCAGATCCAGTCGATCCTGCGCAAAGGCAACTGGGGCGTCACCGCCGCCATCCACCGCGATATGGACAGTTCGCGTCCCTTCATCGTCGGCCTCTGGCCGGGTCTCAAGAATGAGGCCTACGGCATCGCCTGCGATATCGGCTCGACCACCATCGCCATGCATCTCGTCTCGCTGCTGTCGGGTCGCATCGTCGGCTCCTCCGGCACGTCGAACCCGCAGATTCGCTTCGGCGAAGACCTGATGAGCCGCGTCTCCTATGTCATGATGAATCCGGACGGCCGGGAAGCCATGACCAAGGCCGTGCGCGAGGCGGTCAACGGGCTGATCGGCAAGGTCTGCACCGAGGGCGAGGTCGATCGGCACGACATTCTCGATATGGTGTTCGTCGCGAACCCGATCATGCACCACCTCTTCCTCGGCATCGACCCGACGGAACTCGGCCAGGCGCCCTTCGCGCTCGCCGTATCCGGCGCGCTACAATATTGGGCGCATGAACTCGATATCGAGGTGAACCGCGGTGCACGGCTCTATACGCTCCCCTGCATCGCCGGCCATGTCGGCGCGGATGCGGCGGGTGCGACGCTTTCGGAAGGCCCCTACCGGCAGGATCGCATGATGCTGCTCGTCGACGTCGGCACCAATGCGGAAATCGTGCTCGGCAACCGCCAGCGCGTCGTCGCCGCCTCTTCGCCGACCGGCCCCGCCTTCGAAGGCGCGGAAATCTCCTCCGGCCAGCGAGCAGCGCCCGGCGCCATCGAGCGCGTGCGCATCGATCCTGTTACGCTGGAACCGAAATTCCGGGTCATCGGCGTCGAAAAATGGTCGGATGAAGAGGGCTTTGCCGAACAGGCCGCCAGCGTCGGCGTCACCGGCATCTGCGGCTCGGCGATCATCGAGGTCGTTGCCGAAATGTACCTTGCCGGCGTGATCTCCGAAGACGGCGTGGTCGATGGCTCGATGGCGGAAAAGAGCCCGCGCATCCTGCAGAACGGCCGCACCTTCTCCTACCTGCTGCATGACGGCGAGCCGCGCATCACGGTGACGCAGAACGACATCCGCGCCATCCAGCTCGCCAAGTCGGCGCTCTATGCCGGCATCAAGCTCTTGATGGAAAAGCAGGGCGTCGACCATGTCGACACGATCCGCTTTGCCGGCGCCTTCGGCTCCTTCATCGATCCGAAATACGCCATGGTGCTCGGCCTGATCCCGGATTGCAACCTCGACGAGGTGAAGGCGGTCGGCAATGCCGCCGGCACGGGCGCGCTGATGGCGCTGCTCAACCGCGACCATCGCCGCGAAATCGAGCGGACCGTCGCCCATATCGAGAAGATCGAGACGGCGCTGGAGCCGAACTTCCAGCAGCTCTTCGTCAATGCCATGGCGATGCCGAACAAGGTCGATCCCTTCCCGGAACTTGCGAAGGTCGTCGCCCTGCCGGAGCGGAAGGTGCTGTCCGACGATGGCGGTGGAGACGGTGGTGGCCGCCGCCGACGCCGCAGCCGCGAATAGTCTCCGCGGTCACCATATCCATAAACTACGCCGACAAAATTCGTTTTGTTTTCGGCGGTTTATCGGCAATGTGCGCGAATAGGCCGAGGGTTTCGCCCGTCGATACCACAATCGACGCGTGATCCCTCGCCATTGCTCCAGCGCACGAAAGCCGCTCCATGCCGCTCGCCCGCCTTTTCGCCGCCAGTCTCCTCCTTCTTGCGGCCGCCACGACGGCGCGCGCACAAGAGGATTATCCCTTTACCGGCGAGTGGGAATGCGACGGCGCGCCCTTCGTCTTCACCTCCACCGTCTACAGCATCGGCGACGACAGCTATGATGTGCAGGAGGTCCAGGAAGGCTCTGACGGTTCCTATTCGCTGTTCCTGTCGGATGACGTCTATGTCACGCTTTCGGAGATCACGTCGGATACGCTGGACTTCTCCTCCTCGGAGAGTGACCGTACCCTGAGCTGCCGCCGCTATTAAGGATCATCCGCCATGAACCGCACCCGCCTTCTCGCCCTCGCCCTTTCGCTTGGCGTGGCCTCGCCGGCCGTAGCCGACAGCTACGCCGCCATCAGCAACACTGCCATGTCGATCACCGGCGATATCGAGTTCGATGACTTCGGCATCACCTTCGAAAACGGCAAGAAGATCGAATTCGACGATCTCCTCGGCGATACGTTCGTCGTGGAAGGCAAATCGGTGCCGGCGTCGGTCTATAGCGTGGCGGACCCGAAGGATCCGGTTCTCCTCAACGGCAACACGCTCTGCGGCGCGCCGGTTACCTATGTGGCCTCGTGGTCGGCCAGCAATGGCACTGATACGATCGTCGCCGTCTTCTCGACGGAAGACGCGCCTGAAAGCAGCGACGAGATGTGCGCGTCCTATACCTATGAATAGCGGCAAGCCGGGCGAACACCCGGCTCCCTGAACCTCAGCAGGCGACCTGCAGCATGTCCATCGGCCGGCGCTCCATGCGGGCGAAGACCGTGCGGATATAGTCGGCCACGGCCTGCGCCGGCGCTTCCGCCTCGTCATTGACGACGAGGCCGATATGGTAATGCCCAAGATCCGGCAGGCCGTCCTTTTCCCCCAGCGCCACCATATCGTCGCCGATGAGGAAGCGGGCGAGCGGAGCGACGGCGAGATCGGCGCGAATGGCGGCGCGCTGGCCCATATGGTGGGCGCAGAAATAGGCGACGCGGAAATCGCGGCCAGAACGGCTCAACTCCTCCAGCGCCTTGGCGCGCCAGATGCAGCCCTCCTCCCAGACAGAAACCGGCAGCGGCGTCTTCAGATGCGCGTTACCGCAATTCTTGCCGGCCCAGACGAGCTGTTCCTTGAGCAGGATTTCACCGGGAACCGGGATCGTGCCGTCGGTCGCATTGAAGATCGCAAGATCGAGCCGCCGCTCGGCGACGGCACGGCGCAGATTGGCGCTGTTTTCGATCGAGACATTGACGGCGATGGACGGATAGCTCTCGGCAAAACGCTTCAGCACCTCCGGCAGGATCAGCTCGCCCACGTCATCGGGCGCACCAAGCCGCACGACGCCGTTCATCTCAGGCATCATGAAGCGAGACACCGCTTCGTTGCTGAGCGCTATGAGACGGCGCGCATAGGAGAGCAGCACCTCGCCGTGATGGGTCAGCACTACCGAGCGCGCATCGCGGCGGAAGAGCGAGCAGCCGAGCAGCTCCTCAAGCTTCTTGATCTGCATGGAGACCGCCGACGGCGTGCGATGCACCGTCTCGGCCGCCGTGGTGAAATTGCCGGTCTCGGCGATCGCCACGAATGTCTTGAGGATATCGAGTTCCAAGAGCGGGAGCGTCTGGCGCATCAGCAGATTCATGACGGATCTCCATGGATCAGAAATTCTGAAGCAAACTGTCACTTCATTTCGTTTGATTGAAATACAGGATAGGCGGATAGTCAATCTGCAAGCACACGAATGGAAGGAAAAACGCCATGAAAACGCAGAAAACCCATGCTGGCGGCGACGATCTTGCCGTTCTCGCCCGTGGAAACGGATTCTACTACGCAATACGGCGCTTCGTTGGCGATGCGATCGAGGCCCGCCGCCGGCGCACACTCGCTCACCACACCGCCGAAGAACTGGCCCACCTGCCCGACTATCTCAAGCAGGACATCGGCTGGCCCACGCTTATCAAACATGAAGAACGCTGATTGATCCAATCAAATATATTCGTTTGATTGATGTGTAAGGCCGCGGCATAGTGACGATCAAGGTCGCGACCTTTCGAAACCTCCCAAGCTCGAAAGGAACCCTGAAAATGGCAATAGCATTGGATCACCGCCCGGTTCGGCGTGCTGCCGGCACCCCTGACGTCGGCAGCCTGTCGCATATCCTCCGTGCCGTCTCCGAGCGGATCGTCTCCGCCTGGCAGCGTTATCGCGTGGAACGCGAACTGGAAAGCATGCCCTTCGACCTGCGCAAGGACATCGGTTTCCGTTCGTCGAACAAGACCACGCGATGACGGACGACTGTAACGGCGACATGCCGAAAGACTGCGACGCCACAAACCGCCGGACATGACCTCAAAAGTCTCTCCGGCGGTTTTCTTTTGGGCTCAGATCATCGGGATCGCGGGCGCGACCGTGTTCGGCAGGATGCCCGTCAGCCGTGGATCGTCGAAGACCTCGATCTGGCGCCGCACCGGCGTGAAGCCCGAGCGGATGTAGAAATCCAGCGCCTGCGGTGAATCGAGCGTGCAGGTATGCACCCAGAACCGCGTGAGCCCCGGCCGGGACCAGGCGCGCGCAATCGCCCGGTTCATCAGCCAGCGCCCCGTTCCCTTTCCGATAACAGAGGACGTCAGCCCGAAGAAGGCCAGTTCGCCCACCCCCTCCTCACGGAAATCGAGTTCCAGCAGCCCCTCGCCGCGCCCGTCCTTCATGACGGCATAGACCTCGACATCGGGGTGATGGACGATGGCGGCAAGGTCGCTTTCCGGCATGGCGAGGCGCGAGGCCCAAAGCCATTCGGTGCCGATACGCCGGTAGAGATCGCGATACCAGGCGATATCGACCTTTTCCATGCGTTGAAGGGTTATGCCGGGCTGTTCGGGATCCGCGCGACCGGCCGGCGGCGCCGGCATTTCAAGGCAGGTCACCACGGCGGCGAGCTTGCCCGCCGGCACATCCGAATATCCATCTGGCAGCATTGCGATCATCCTTCGAAATTCCGCTCCGTATCTGGCTACCGGGACGCTTCTTGTCAAACGGGAACATAGACGCGTTGCACGCCGGATCGCTTGTCGCAATCGGACGAGGCTGCTGGCGAGGTCGCAAATGTGCTGCAATGCACAATCGCCATAATTCTGCCGGAAGCCCCTGACATTTCAGTGCTGCGGCGTCGATTTCAGTCGTAACCATCCTCTTTCGTGTCGCAAAAGTACTAGCGCAGTGACTGTTCTCCCTGCGACCATCGCGACATTCCGACCTCCAGTGTGGACATGAGTGATGAACAAGCAAAACGTCAAGAAGCGCTCTCTCGTTTTCTTCCTCGTGCCCAACTTCTCGATGCTGCCGTTCTCGGCGGCCATCGAGACGCTGCGCATCGCCAACCGCATGCTGGGCTACGAAGCCTATACCTGGCGCCTCGCCTCGACGGATGGACAGCAGGTGCTCTCCTCCAGCGGCATCGGCATCGAGGTCAATTCCTCGCTTGCCGACGAGCGCAAATATCTCGGCGGCGAAAACCGCCCCTCCATGGTGCTGGTCTGTTCGGGCATCTATGTCGAGGATTTCTCGAACAAGTCGGTCAATGCCTGGCTGCGCGAAGTCTATAACCGCGGCATCGCGGTCGGCTCGCTCTGTACCGGCGCCCATGTTCTCGCCCAGGCCGGCCTGCTCTCGGGCAAGCGCTGCGCCATCCATTGGGAAAACCTGCCCGGTTTCGCCGAAGCCTATCCGCAGGCCGACGTCTATGCCGACCTCTACGAAATCGACAGCAACATCTACACCTGCGCCGGCGGCACCGCATCGCTCGACATGATGCTGAACCTGATCGACCAGGATTTCGGCGAAAACCTCGTCAACCGTGTCTGCGAACAGGCGCTGACGGACCGCGTGCGCGGCCCGCATGACCGCCAGCGCCTGCCGCTGCGCGCCCGCCTCGGCGTGCAGAACGCCAAGGTGCTGTCGATCATCGAGCTGATGGAAGGCAACCTGTCCGAGCCGCTGTCGCTTCTGGAGATCGCCGATAGCGCCGATCTCTCGCGCCGCCAGATCGAGCGCCTGTTCCGCCAGGAAATGGGCCGCTCACCCGCCCGCTACTATCTCGAAATCCGGCTCGACCGGGCGCGCCACCTGCTCGTCCAGTCCTCCATGCCGGTCGTGGAAGTGGCTGTCGCCTGCGGTTTCGTCTCCGCCTCGCACTTCTCCAAGTGTTACCGCGAACTCTACAACCGCTCGCCCCAGCAGGAGCGCGCCGAGCGCAAGCTGACGCTGTCGGCCATCGCACGCTGATCGAATGTGAGGAAATGCAGCGTCCCCGCCCTTCCGGCGGGGATCAGCTTGCCAGGGCGCTCATCAGCGACAGTTCGGAGAACACCCGGTTCCTACCGGCATGTTTGGCCATGTAGAGGAACTGGTCGGCGGCATTCAGATAGTTATCGAAGGTTTCCCGCTCGGCGATGACGGCAAGGCCGGCCGACACGGTGATGGTCAGTGCCTCGCCATCCGCGATGATCGGCTGGGCCGCAAGCTCGCTGCGCAGCCGTTCGCAATAATCGAGCGCCTCTTCCAGCGACAGGCCATGGAAGATGATGCCGAACTCTTCGCCACCAAGACGCGCCAGAAGATGCTGATCGCTGATCCGGTGCTTGAGACGCCGGGCGACCGCCTTCAGCACGACATCGCCGACCTCGTGGCCATAGGTGTCGTTGAGACGCTTGAAATGGTCGATGTCGAGAATGGCGATCGACATGGGCTCGCCGCGCCGCACCGCCTGATCGACGAGCCGCGGGCCGGCCTCGAAGAAATAGCGCCTGTTGTAGATATCGGTAAGATAGTCCCGCGCGGCGATGCGGTGCAGCGACTGAACGCGCTTCTGGATCGCGGCGACGTGGAAAATACGGCTGTTGAACTCTTCCTCGAGGAAAGGCTTCTGGATGTATTCGTCGCCGCCTGCACGCAGGAAACGAGCGGCGACCATGCGGTCGGTCGCCGTCGAGAGACCGACGACCCGCACGGTATCATCGCCATGGCGCTGGCGGATTTCCTCCAGCAACGAGAAGCCGTCCATATCGGAGAGGTCGAGATCGCAGACGACCATGTCGATGCCGCTGTTTGCATCGAGCGCCTCAAGCGCCGCAGCCCCACTCTCGACCGCCGTGATCTGAAAGCGCTGTTTTGCAATCAGGTTCACCTGTTTCTGCAGGCTTTCCGGATCGGAATCGACGACGAGAACGCGTGTCTTGCCGCTGGTGAGGATACGGTCGACAGCAAGCACCAGCTGCTGCATGGCCGCGGGGCTGTCCTTCACGACATAGTCGAGCACGTTTTTGGCGAGGATCTGGTCACGCGTCGCATCGCTGAACGAGCCGGTGAAGACCAGAGGCGCGATGCCCTTGGAAATCACATAGTCGAGCGCCTCGCAATTGGGCGCATCGGGAAGATTGAGGTCGAGAACGGCAAGCGCGAATTCGGGCGCATCGCCCTGAAAGATGGTGCGCACGGCCGCCATGCTCGGGCAGTGGGTGACCGAGAGACCGAGTTCCTTCTCCAGGCGATATTTGAGCGCCGTGGAGAACATGCGCGAATCCTCCACGAGCAGCACGTGCTGGCCGGAATGGCGCAGAAATGCAGGCCCTCGTTGCGGATTTGAATCCACGTCCACCCGTCCACTATCCTGATTTTATTGTTCCCGTCGGCATGCATTACAAACCACCGGTTTTACCAAGTGGTTAATCTCGCAAGAAATATCTAACGCAACGTGAGGGACAGATCTGGGTGAAGTTTTCCACCCGGCTGATTTTCACGCTTTCTGGCGCTGCTGCGCTGTCTTGATCTGGGTCAGAGTATCCAGGTTCTGGTTCACGCGGCAGTAGAATTCCTCGTCAATGAAAGGACGCATGATGAAGTCGTTGCCGCCGGCTTTCAGAAAGCGCGCGGAAAGCAGCCGATCCGTCGAGGACGACACGCCGATAATGCGCAGCTGGTGTGAGCCGGTCGTGCCGCGAACACGCCGCGTCAACTCGAAACCGTCGATGTCGGGCATGTTATAGTCGGTAATCATCAGAGCGATGTCGGGATTGGCCTTGAGCAAAGCCAGCGCCGTCGCGCCGTTCTCGGCCACGCTGACGCGGAAATTGTAGCGCTTGAGACGCGTCGAAAGCAGAGCACGCGCCGTCGCGCTGTCATCGACGATCAGCACGTGATGCTGGTGATTGGTGAGAAAACGGCAGACGGATTCCGCCAGCATGTCGATCGCGAAGACATTGTCCTTCAGGATATAGTCGACGATTTCCTTGGAGAGCAGCTGGTCGCGCGTCGTCTGCTGGAACGTTCCGGTAAAGACGATCGTGGGAATGCTGAGATCGACGAGGTAGTTCAGGGCCTCGCCCTTCTCCGCACCCGGCAGGTTTATATTCGAAATCGCCAGCGTGATCTTGTCGGTGGACTTGTCATAGGCGAGCTCGAGCTCTTCGAAGCTGCGGCATATCTCGACATCCAGGTCGAAAAGCTCCTTCAGCCGCTTCGATATCATGGACGTGAAGACATTCGAGTCTTCCGCAACAAGAATACGATGATGCGAGAGAGACGCGCCGGAATACTGCATTCCGGAAATGCCGATGAACGCCATGATATGCCTTCGTAAAGTGAATGTTCCCCAAGCTAAGGCGTAACCGCAACCCTTTGCGAAAGCGTTAAATTTAGAGAGCATGAAAAAGCGTAGCAGCGTTCCTTTCCGCAGTCCTTTTTTTCTCCGGCCAAAAAGAAACAGCGCGGAATTTCTTCCGCGCCGCTCTCGAAACCATCGTTAGGTGCTTACTTGACCGAGGCCGAGCCGCCCTGGATTTCGACATCCTCGCCGCCGTTCAGCGCGATGCGGTCGCCGTTCGGCAAGGTCACGAAACATCCCGTGGGGCAGATCGTTTCCGTCGAGCCGGGTTCGAGCGCGATCTCGGCGCGGTTGCCGCCCTCCACGACGACCAGAACCTGCGTATCGGCGTCCTTGTTGGTAACGGTGGCAGCCACGGCCGGAGCGGTCATCGCAGCCGACACGAGCAGCATCATGATCATTCGCTTCATTTTCGCCCGGCGCCAAGCGCCGCCCCTGTTCACAAGCCCGGAAGGAACACTATCGTTCCTCCAGCGGATTTGCATCACGTTTTATGCGGGGGCGGCTGAATGCAGCGTGAATGCGGCATTCATGTGCCGGAAATCAGGCCTCGGGCTCGTCTTGCGCCTTCGGGCGGCGGCGGGAAGCGACGGGTTTGGCGACCTTTTCCGTCGCCTGTTCGAGCAGAGACGTAATCAACTCCGCGCCTTCGGGTGAAATCTTGATCGGCACTTCCGGTGCGGCCGGTCCGCCGATGGCGATTTCTTCCGCGCGAAACCGTTCAAGGATGGCGGTGCGCAGATCAGACTTCACGCCCGTGCCGTTCAGGATATCGGCAAGATACCCCCTCACCTCGAAGTCCAGCGTGGCGGACGAAAAGGCCTGAAAGACGATCACGGGTTCGGGATTGCGCAGAAGGCCCTGCTGGGCACGAACGACCTCGCCAAGGATATCCTGGATACGGCGCGGGTCGTTGCTGGCATGAACGCTGAGCGCGATCTCGACGCGGCCGAGCTTATTGCGATGCGTCCAGTTGCCGACCTGGCCGTTGATAAGCACGGAGTTCGGCACGATGACCGTCTGGCGCTGGAAGGTCTCGATCTCGGTTGCACGCACGGAAATGCGACGCACGAACCCTTCCGTCGTTCCGGCCACCACCCAGTCGCCGACCTTGAAGGGACGTTCGGCGAGCAGGATCAAGCCGGAGACGAAGTTCGACACGATGTTCTGGAGGCCAAAACCGATACCCAGCGAGAGCGCACCGGCGACGAGCGCGAGGCTGGAGAGATTGATGCCCGCTGCCGATATGCCGACAAGGCCGGCAATGGCGACACCGGCATAACCGACCGCGGTGCGAACGGAGTTGCGCACGCCCGCATCGACCTGGCTGCGCGCCAGCACGTTTCCATCGACCCATTTCTGGAACCAGCGCGTAACGATGAAGCCAAGCGCGAAGAGCACGATGCCGGCGAGGATGCCGACCAGCGAAATGGTAATGCTGCCGATGCGGATTTCCGTAAAAATCCGGTAGGCCCAGGATTCGATGTCGGCGACCTGAAAGCCCCATTGCAGGAGCACCAGCGGCACGAAGCAGACGAAGATCAGCAGATAGATGGCAAGCCCTGCCGCAAGACCGATCTGGTCGAGCGCCACCGGGCTGAGGCCGAAGCGCTGCTCCAGCCGCTTGCCGACGCTCGTGGCGCCAAAGGCATCCGGCGCGGAAACCGCACGTCCCGAAAGGAAACCGATATACATCGTCACCACGATCGCGCCCGTTACGACGATCTGCGTCGCGACGAACCGCGCCATGCCGACATAGCCCAGCAACGACGAGAAGATCAGGCCGAGCCCCGTGAGGATGAGCATCACGAAGATCGAGCGCGGCCACGGACGGCCCGGCGAATTCGGCGCTTCACCCTGATGCAGCACGGGCCGGATGAAAGCCGTCACCAGCAGAAGCGCACCAATGATGAGCGAGGCGAAGAAGCTTTTGACGACGGTCAGAACGACGGGCGAGCCGAGCACCTCGCTGATCGAGCCCAGGAAATAGTCCGCACCGTTGACGATCGCCATGCTGAAGATCGAGAGCCACAATAGCTGCGCGCCGCGGTCGGAGACCCGCATCAGGCGCCAATGCCCGTCGGCGGGCGACAATACGGCATTTGCCAGCTGCCCGACGAAATAGACGGCGACCATCACGCCGAGCGCGATGGCGACCAGCGGCGCGATATCCGAACGCAGGACGTTGAACGTATCCAGAAAGAAATAACTGGCGCCGGCAAAGGCGCTCGCCGCCATGGTGGGCAGGATGGTCGACCAGAAGGCGACGGAGAGACGCGTGATATAGTGCGGTTTCTCCTGCTGCGCGGCGCGGGTGATGTAAGGCGAAAACAGACGATAGCTGCCGGACAAAAGCACGAGCGCTGCCATCAGCGACAGGGCGACGGCGCCGAAAAGTTGCGCACGCTTGAACTTCCAGACGAATTGCAGCCAGGCCGTGACCGTTCGGCCAAGCGTCGCCGTTTCGTCCATGACGGCACCCGACGCCTCGGTAAAGAGATCCGTGTTGATGTCAGTGCGCTTCAGGATCGCATCGGTGAAAAGCTGGCGGCGGATTTCCGTGATGCGATTGGAAAGCTTCGTCGCCTCGATGGAGAGGTTTTCGGCCTCCCCCGTCAGCGCATTGATCTCATTGCGTTCGGCAGCAAGCTTCTTGCGCTCTTCCTTGACGACATCGGCCTCGGGCGGCGCGCCTTCCGGCGGCGGATCGCCAAGCTCCGTCTGGCGTGCCTTGATCGCCTCCAGGCGGGGACGCGTCGCGACGGAGATCGCAAGGATCGTCCGGTTCAACGTCTCGGCTTCGACCTTCAGCGCCACGAGGCGCGCATCGTCATCCTGCGCCTTGTCCACGCGCTCGCGAATGCCGTCCAGCTGTCTGCCGGCCTTGTCGAGATCGGTGTTGGCCTGTTCGAGCTGCGTCGTATCGGTGGCGGGCGCGGCAGCCGTCTGTGCCGCGACGGGTGATGCCGCAAGCAGCAGGACAGCAAGAAGGATGGAAACGAGACGGGAGATCGGCACGGGCCATCCTCGGTGAACAGAAACAGGCGACGCATCGCAACCAGGCGATTCCGCTCCCCTTCTAGCCATGATTGCGGCCATTTTAAACCAGCCGGCGCCTGTTGCTAGAGCATTTCCAGCCGAAGCGAGTTCGCTTCGGCGTCGGATAATGCGGTAAAAACAAAATCCTAGAGCATTTCCGGTGAATCGGAGTTCACCGAAAATGCTCTAGAAGCCGGCCCCCGGTTCGGCAAGATAGGCGGCTTCCGTCGGCGTCGAAACCCGCCCGAGAAAACTGTTGCGATGCGGAAAACGGCCGTATGTCGCGATGACATCGCGGTGCCGCACCGCATAATCCAGATACTGCTCGTCGCCATGGGCCTCGAAAAGCCGTACCGAAAGATCCTGGTCGGCAATATCTTCGGAATGCTCGAACGGCATGTAGAAGAAATGCCTGCGACCGTAGTCGACGCCCTTGTCGGCACCCGCCTCCACGGCCAGACGCGCCTCGCGCAAGGCAATCCAGTCGGTCGCAAAGGCCATCGGCGATGCCCGGTACATGTTGCGCGGAAACTGGTCGAGCACGATCAGCGCGGCAAGACGCGCCTCGGGAGTAGCACGCCATTCCGGCGTCACGTCGCGGGACAGGGCAAGATGGGTGGCGGCAAACTGCTCATGCACGTGCGCATCGAGCTCCGGCGTCGATTGAAACCAGTCCTTCTTGGTCAGCGTCTCACACCAATAGCCGACCACCTCCTGCGGCGTCCTGATCCTGCCTTCGCTCATATGTCTCATCTCCATTTTCTTGCGCGGAGATATGGCCAAGCGGAAGACCATGGCAAGGGGGAAAACATTCTCGACAACCATCACCTGTCGTCGCGCGCCTTAAAGTCCTTTTCCCTGAAAAATCAAAACGACGACGGACACTTTATCGCCTCGGAACAAATAGAGAACATTATTTTCCCGCTTCATTTTCCCCGCAGGTCCTCCCTTCCCTAGACTGATGTGCAGCCGTTCAAACACCTCCCAAGCGGAGAGACGGCAATCCTAGCACATCCACAATTTCGGAGGCAGCTATGCCAGCTTATATTGAAACCGTCGCAACACGCACCGCATTGAAGGCGCTCGACACCACGAGCATCAAGGCCGCGCTCCTCATGGAAGGCGCCGTCGCCGGCAACGGACGAATGGGGACATTCGTCTGGAAAGACGGTGACTATTCCGCACAGGTCACGGCCGATCCGCAGGAAGGCCTTTTCATCAAGGCAGGCGCCATAGCCAGCAGCAGTGGCGCCTGGGTGCGCCAGTTCGAAAGGGAACCGCATATCGGCATGTGGGGCGCCACAACCTCGGCGTCGGACAACAAGACGGCAATTGAAGCCGCAATCAATTGTGTGGCCGCAATTTACCCCACTCGTGCGAGGACACTTCGAATTCCTCAGGGCGTCTACAATTTCAGCTCGATCTCGATCCCGGCGTCAGCCACCGGCTTTTCCCTCGTGGGCGAGAACTTCTGGAACTGCAATCTCCACTGCACGGACCTGACGGCGACGCCGGCGATTAGCGTTCCTTGCCAAGAGTTCAAGATGATGGGCATCGGTCTCAATTCCGACGTCACATATACAACCGTCCAGAAGGTCGGGATCAAACTCGACAAGGGATCTTCGGCGACCGTCGATATCGACGCAGTCATTTCGGAATGCCGTATCAACACATTTTGGAACGCCGTCGATCACAACGGTCGCGGCTTGATTTTCCGAGACAACATCGTGTCACAGGCACAAAACGGGGTGAACCTTCGGTGGCCGAGCTTGGGCGATTATCTACCGAATTGGATCAACATCAGCAATGTCACCGTTACGCGCTCGGGCAATGCTATCACTGCCATAACGCCTACAGGTGATATTCTCGGCACCTTCAATTATCCGCCAACGATCTATATCCGTGAGGGCGGCGGCTCGGGCGCGACCG
>NZ_CAMLFY010000113.1 GCF_946479415.1 uncultured Shinella sp.
AGCCTGTCTTTGGCTGATCTGGCGGAAAAGGCCGGCATGTCGCAGAGTTCGGCATGGCGCAAGATCCAGGAACTGGAGGCCGACGGGGTCATCCGCAAGCGCGTAACGCTGCTCGACCCCGGTAAACTCGATCTGAAGCTCTGCGTTATCGCGCATGTGACGTTGGAAGATCATCACGAGGAGGCGGTCGCCTCCTTTGCCTCCGTTGTGCTGGAGCGGCCGGAGATCATGGAATGTTATGCGCTTTCCGGCGCCTTCGATTACATGCTGAAAATCCGGGCGAGCGACGTGGAAAGCTACGAGGCGTTCATGACGCGCTATCTGATGCGCAATCCCCATGTGCGCACGGTCGTGTCGAGCTTCGTGCTGCGGGAGCTAAAGTTTTCGACGGAACTGCCGCTGTAGTGCATGCCGCCCAAAAATGTGCAGCGGTTTTGGGGCGCGCAAGCTTTTTTGCAGGCAAAGAAAAAGGCGGGACAAAGCCCGCCTTTTCCAAATCGAAATTCCTGAAACGATTAACGCTTCGAGAACTGGAACGAACGGCGGGCCTTGGCCTTACCGTACTTCTTACGCTCGACGACGCGGCTATCGCGGGTCAGGAAGCCACCCTTCTTCAGAACCGTGCGCAGGCCCGGTTCGAAGTAGGTGAGTGCCTTCGAGATGCCGTGACGAACGGCACCGGCCTGGCCGGAAAGACCGCCGCCTGCAACCGTAGCGTCGATGTCGAACTGGCCGTCACGGGCAGCAGCGACGATCGGCTGGCGCAGGATCATCTGCAGAACCGGACGTGCGAAGTAGTTTGCGAATTCCTTGCCGTTGACGGTGATCTTGCCGGAACCCGGCTTGACCCAGACGCGGGCGACGGCGTTCTTGCGCTTGCCGGTCGCATAGGAGCGGCCCTGGGCGTCAACCTTGCGGACATGAACCGGAGCCGAAGCTTCCGTGGCCGTGCCGAGGTCTTTCAGAGAAGAGAGATCAGCCACGATTAGGCGCTCCTTGTGTTCTTGGCATTCAGCTTGGCGACGTCGAGGACGGTCGGCTGCTGTGCTTCATGCGGATGGTTCGAGCCGGCGTAAACGCGCAGGTTCTTCATCTGGCGACGGCCGAGCGGGCCGCGCGGAACCATGCGCTCGACTGCCTTCTCGAGAACGCGCTCCGGGAAGCGGCCTTCGATGATCTGGCGAGCCGTACGCTCCTTGATGCCGCCCGGGTAACCGGTGTGCCAGTAGTACTTCTTGTCGGAGTACTTCTTGCCGGTGAACACGACCTTGTCGGCGTTGATCACGATGATGTTGTCACCGTCATCGACGTGGGGCGTGAAGGTGGCCTTGTGCTTGCCGCGCAGGCGGTTTGCAATGAGGGTAGCGAGACGACCAACAACGAGGCCTTCGGCGTCGATGAGGATCCACTGCTTCTCTACCTCGGCGGGCTTCTGTACGAAAGTACCCATGGGAGTAGCTCTTTCTTTAGGGTCCCGAAGCCTTGTGGGCCTGGGCGCTTCTTGTTGCTTGGTTTGGCATCTTGCGGATGCCAAAAATCGAACGCGGCCCCTGGGGACCGCGATCTGGGGCGGTGTATAAGCGAGAGATGGCGGAGCGTCAAGGGAGCGCGTCCGAACGGCGTCAAGAATAATCTAGCAAAAACAATGGCTTGTCTTTGCGGTATTTTAATACCACAAATTATTGCGGTGGAATTGAATAGGTCGCGGTCGCATGCGCCACCAGATCGGCGTCGTCAGAACCGAAAATGGAGGCTTCCACGACGGCCAGCCGTTTACCGAGCTTGAGGATCCGGCAGGTGCAGGAGAGCGGGCCGGGCTCGGGTTTGCGTAGGAAGTTGATGTTGAGATTGGTGGTGACGGCGAGCGCCACCGGGCCGATATGGGCGAGCACGGCGCACCAGGCGCCGACATCGGCGAGCGCAAAGAGGGTAGGGCCGGAAATCGTGCCGCCGGGGCGCAGGTGCCGTTCGTTCGGTTCGAGGCGCATGGTGATCGTGCCGGGGCTGACCGTCATCACCTCGAACACCTTGCCATCCGTATGAAGCTGCGGAAAGTCGGCTTCGAGGAAGCGGTTCAGCGCTTCCGGGCTCATGATCGGCATCAGGTCCATCGCATGTCTCCCTTTACGCCGTTTACAGACTGGTTTGCCTGCGGCCGCAAGCCCTCTGAAAGTCTATCTCCCTGTGCTTGAAACGATCCCGCGCGCGGCGTAGGACCGAAGGAGACGCAAAGATGGAGGCGGATATGGCTGATGTGGTGGAATTCCGGAAAGACGGATCGGGCGCTCTGGTGCGTGTGGAAAGAGCCGAGCCGATCCTGCGGATCACGCTCAACAATCCGCCGGCCAATGCGCTTTCCATCGCCACCATGGAGGCGCTCGGCGAGGCGCTGGATGCCGCTGCAAAGGATGATGCTATCCGCATCGTCGTGCTGGCCTCCACCGGCAAGGTCTTTTCCGCCGGTCATGATCTCAAGGAGATGACCGCGCATCGCGAGGATGCCGACGGTGGCCGCGCTTTCTTCGAAAAGACCATGCGTATGGCGGCGGATATCATGCTGAAGATTGCCGTGCTGCCGCAACCCGTCGTCGCCGAGATCGACGGCCTCGCCACCGCCGCCGGCTGCCAGCTCGTCGCCAGCTGCGATCTTGCGATCTGCACCGACACCTCGACCTTCTGCACGCCGGGCGTCAATATCGGCCTGTTCTGCTCGACCCCGATGGTCGCCGTCGTCAGGGCGGCGCACCCGAAGCAGGCAATGGAAATGCTGTTGACCGGCGAAACCATCGACGCCTCCACCGCCAAGGATTTCGGGCTCATCAACCGCATCGTGCCGCAGCAATATCTGCGCCAGGTCGTCGACAAATACGCCGCCGTCATCGCCGCCAAATCCCCGCAGGCTCTGCGCATCGGCAAGGCCGCCATCCGCGCGCAAGCGGGCCTGCCGGTGGCGGAGGCCTATGAGGTTGCGGTCGCGACGATGGTGGAGAACATGATGGCGGATGATGCGAAGGAAGGCATCGGCGCGTTTTTGAACAAGCGTATGCCGGAGTGGAAATGATGGCCAGAATTGAACGTTTTCAGAGAGATCATATGGATCGGCTTCAGCTGCACGACGAAGTTGAAGCGAAATTGTTCGTCCAAGACTATGATGGGCGGAAGTTGATGCAGATATCAACGTACGGTCGGCCTGGCCGCCAAGAGGTCGGTAAACTCAGCCAAACCATCCAGTTGGATGAGGAGGCAGCTCGCCAACTGTTTGATATTATGAAGACAGAGTTCGGGTTCAAATAACCTACGCCAGCTTTAGCACCAGCACGCCGCAGGCAATCACCGCCCCCGCCACATAGCGCCAGATACTCGCGGTCTCCTTGAGGATGAACACAGAGATCAGGAGCGCAAAGAGGATGGCGGTTTCGCGCAGTGCCGCGACGGTGGCGACCGGGGCCTTGGTCATGGCCCAGAGCGCGAGGCCGTAGGAGGCGATGGAGCCGGCGCCGCCGAAGAGGCCACGCGCCCAGTTGCGGCGAACGTGGGTCCAGACGGTTGTGGTGCCGCGGCGGTAGATCGCCCATGAGAACAGCAGCACCGGCGGCAGCAGCGCCATCCAGAGCGTGTAGGAGATCGCGTTGCCGGAGGCGCGGGCACCCGCACCGTCCACGAAGGTATAGGTGGCGATGACGATGGCGTTGGCCAATGCCAGCAGGATGGCATGGCGGCCGCCATGGCGCGATTCGAAGGCGAGCGTCAGAACGCCGGCCGAAATAACGAGCACTCCGATCATCGCCGTCATGGTCAGATGCTCGCCGAGCACCACGCCGCTCGTCATGGCGACGAGAAGGGGGGCGGTGCCGCGCATCAGCGGATAGACGAGGCCGATATCGCCGGCCCGATAGGCGCCGGCCACCAGCTGGAAATAGGCGAATTGCAGGAAGGCCGAGACGAAGATGAACGGCCAGGCCTCCGGCTTCGGCAGGGGCACGAACGGCAGAAAGAACAGGCCGACGGCACCCGCACCGAGCGCGACCATCGCCGCATCGAGCGACTTGTCCGTCCCGGCCTTGACGATGGCATTCCACGTCGCATGCAGAGCCGCGCCGAACAGCACGAGAAAGAGAACGTCTAACGGCAATCTGGGACCTCGGGGGGCAGGCGGGCGGGAAGGGGAATGATGTCTTCATCTGCCCAAAACCGGCGATTTGCAATCGCCATTTTTTGCGAAAGCCGCCCCGGCAGCCGTCAAAAATGGCCGAAATGGTCCGATTTGGCACAATTGACGCTCTGTAGCGGGCGAAAACGCGGTCGTCTTGTTTAAGGTTCTGCGCTAGACTGCGTGTCGGAAGATGAGTGAGAGACGGTCGCTAACGCCGAAGGAGGCCGCGATGAACCACGATCGCTATCCCGACAGCTACATCCGCAATATCCTTTCCTCCGTGCACACGATCGCTGTGCTTGGCGCTTCGCCGAATGACGGCAGGCCGAGCCATGGCGTGATGGGTTTCCTGCTCGGCAAAGGCTATCGCGTGATCCCGGTCAATCCCGGTCATGCCGGCAAGACCATTCTCGGGCAGACGGTTTACGCGCATCTCGCCGATATTCCTCACGCCATCGACATGGTCGATGTTTTCCGCGCGGCGAACCAGTTCGATGCCGTCGTCGACGAGGTTTTGGCGATGAAGCCGATGCCCAGGGTGATCTGGGGCCAGTTCTCCGTGCGTGACGATGCAGCGGCAGCGCGGGCGGAGGCGGCGGGCATTCAGGTCGTGATGGATCGTTGCCCGGTGACGGAATACCCTGTCCTGATGCTCAAAGCATCCTGACGACCGTCAAATATTGACTTCACGCTACGTTACCCCAATTCTCCCCGGAGAAACGGGACAGCGCCATGAATCACGATTCCTATCCGGACTATTATATCGCCGACATCCTGCGCTCGACGAAGGTCATCGCGCTTGTCGGCGCGTCACCCAACCCGGAGCGCCCGAGCCATCGGGTCATGGCCTTTCTGCTGCGCAAGGGCTACCGCGTCATCCCCGTCAATCCCGGCCAGGCCGGCAAGGAAATCCTTGGTCAGCCTGTCGTCGCGCGCCTTGCCGATATCGTCGAGCCGATCGATCTGGTCGACGTCTTCCGCGCGGCGGATGCGCTGCCGGATCTCGTCGACGAGGTTCTGGCGCTTTCTCCGCCGCCGAAGGCGATCTGGGGCCAGCTTTCCGTGCGCCACGACGCGGCCGCGGCAAAGGCGGAGGCGGCTGGCATCAAGGTGGTGATGGATCGCTGCCCGGCCATCGAATATCCGCGCCTCGTCGCCTGAGGATTTCAGGTTTCGCAAAGCGCTTTGTCGCACCGGCGCTTTTCCGGAAAATCTTTCTTTGACCGGCTCTTAGCTCTCTGAAATAGTGCCCCGACTTTATCAAGGGAGGGCATTTTCATGACGAAGAACAAGCCAGGATTTTCCACACTCGCCGTTCACGCCGGCGCCCAGCCGGACCCCACGACCGGTGCGCGCGCGACGCCGATCTACCAGACGACCAGCTTCGTCTTCAACGACACCGATCACGCCGCCTCGCTCTTCGGCCTGCAGGCCTTCGGCAATATCTACACCCGCATCATGAACCCGACGCAGGCTGTGCTCGAAGAGCGCGTCGCTGCCCTTGAAGGCGGTACGGCCGCGCTCGCCGTCGCCTCGGGCCACGCCGCCCAGCTCCTCGTCTTCCACACGATCATGCGTCCGGGCGACAATTTCATCGCGGCGCGCCAGCTCTACGGCGGCTCGGTCAATCAGTTCGGCAATGCTTTCAAGAGCTTCGACTGGCATGTGCGCTGGGCGGATGCCGCCGATCTCGCCAGCTTCGAAAGCCAGATCGACGACAAGACCAAGGCGATCTTCATCGAAAGCCTTGCCAATCCTGGCGGCACCTTCGTCGATATCGCCGGCATTGCGGAAGTGGCGCATCGCCACGGCCTGCCGCTCATCGTCGACAACACCATGGCCACGCCCTATCTCGTGCGCCCGCTCGAGCATGGCGCCGATATCGTCGTGCATTCGCTGACCAAGTTCATGGGCGGCCACGGCAATTCCATGGGCGGCGTCATCGTCGACGGCGGCACCTTCGACTGGACGGCATCGGGCAAGTACCCGGCCCTTTCCGAGCCGCGCCCGGAATATGCCGGCATGGTGCTGCATGCGACCTTCGGCAACTTCGCCTTCGCGATCGCCTGCCGCGTGCTCGGCCTGCGCGACTTCGGCCCCGCCATCTCGCCGTTCAACGCCTTCCAGATTCTCAACGGCATCGAGACGCTGCCGCTCCGGATGCAGCGCCACTCCGACAACGCGCTTGCCGTGGCGAAGTGGCTGAAGACCAACGACAAGATCGCTTGGGTCAACTATTCCGGCCTCGAGGACCATGCCAACCACGCGCTGCAGCAGCGCTATTCACCGAAGGGCGCGGGCGCCGTCTTCACCTTCGGCCTGAAGGGCGGCTACGAGGCCGGCAAGCGCTTCGTCGAAGGGCTGGAAATGCTGTCGCACCTCGCCAATATCGGCGACACGCGCTCGCTGGTCATCCACCCGGCCTCCACCACGCACCGCCAGCTCTCGGAAGAGCAGCAGGTCGCCGCCGGTGCCGGTCCCGATGTCGTGCGTCTGTCGATCGGCATCGAGGATGCCGCCGATATCATCGCCGATATCGAACAGGCGCTGGCCAAGGCCTGATCCGACAAACCCATACGGGCGGCTCACGGGCCGCCCGTTTCATGTCAGCGAGCGGAAAAGAGCATGAGCACGGTAAAACCCTTCGACACGACAGGCGTCACCCCCGAAGAGGGCCGTCCGGCCGCCGACCGGCTGATCGCGGGCGACCCGGTCTTCACCACCTGGAACATCGAGGAAGCCGAGGGCGGCATCTATGCCGGCATCTGGCAATCGACGCCGGGCAAGTGGCGCATCCAGTACGACGAGTGGGAATATTTCCACATCCTCGAGGGCCACTCGATCGTCGTTTCGGAAAACGGCGAAACCACCCACCTGAAAGCCGGCGACCGCCTGATCCTGAGACCCGGCTTCAAGGGAACCTGGGAAGTCGTTGAAACGACTCGCAAGGACTACGTCATCCGCGTCTAGGGGACGTCTTGCTCTCACGTGCTAGGGCGTTGCCTGTAGCGGGAAGAAATTGGCCAAGAACGTTGCGATGCTCAATGTCCCGGCGAGCGATAAGCATATGACGCCGTAGGTGTCGAAAGGCCGCGTCAGCCGCAGTCTGCTGCGGCCTGACTTGGCCTGATAGAGCAGGAAGGCCGTCAATAAGACGAGGACGATTGTCACGCCGATATGTGGCCGGTGGGTAAAGAGACCCATGTGGCTAAGGAGCGTGAGGGGCATCGGAACACCGATGGCGAAGCCTGTCAGCATGCGGCCGATGCCTGATGGCTCCGTGCCGGATGGGGAGCGAAAGAAGCGTGCCACGCCGCCGCCAACCGATGTCAGAACAACCAGGCACAGATACGGAAAAGAAAGGCCCCAGGCCAAACTGCCTTGACTTGTGGACGTCGTGAAGACGACCCAGAGCGCGAGATTGGCGCCGACAAGGACTGGGAACGTCCACTCATCGCCGCGCGACCTCAAAAAGCCGGAGGCCAGCGTGGCAAGGAGAACGAAGAGATGGACCGCGATGAAGATCGCACCGATGATGAGGATATTGTCGCTCTGTGCCACTCAGCGTCTCACCATTCCAGCTCCAGCGCCTCCAGTCCGTGGAAGTGATAGACATCCTTCACCACGGGCTTTTTCGCGATTTTCAGACCCGGCAGGCGCTCGAAGAGGATCGGCAGCGCGATGTTGAGCTCCAGCCGTGCCAGCGGCGCGCCGATGCAGAAGTGAATACCGGCGCCGAAGGAGAGGTTGGCGCCCTCGTTGCGGTCGGGCTTGAAGGTCAGCGGGTCGGAGAATTTCTTCGGGTCGAGATTGGCGGCGGCCAGGATCATCGCGACCTTGTCGCCGCGGCGGAACTGGATGCCGTCGAGTTCGACGTCTTCGAGCGCGAAACGGTCGAAGATATGGACGGGAGCGGAGATGCGCAGGCATTCCTCCACGGTGCGCTCCGTCGCCTTCTCGTCGGAAAAGAGCACGGCCGGGTCGGCGTCGTTTTCCAGGATGGTGCGCACGGCATTGCCGATCTGGTGCACCGTCGCCTCGTGGCCGGCATTGAGCAGCACGATGGTGGTGGAGATCAGTTCGTCCTCGGTCAGCAGTTGGCCGCGATGTTCCGTGTGCACCATATGCGAGAGCAAGTCGTCGCGCGGCTCCGCACGGCGCTCGGCGATGACGCTGCGGACGTAGTCGGAAAATTCCTGGGCCGCCTTGTCGGCGTTCAGTTCATCCTTCTCGGTGCGGCCGAACATGTACATGCGCACATAGGCATGCGACCATTTCAGGAGCTGCGGCCCCATCTCGTCAGGAATGCCGATCATTCGGGCGATCATCGTCACCGGCAGGATATCGGCGAAGGCGGCGAGAAGCTCGACCTTGCCGTCCTTCTCGAAACGATCGATCGCCTCATGGCAGAGTGCTGCAATTTCCGGCGTCAGCTTCTCGATCATGCGCGAGACGAAGGCGCGGTTGACGAGGGTGCGCAGGCGCGTGTGCTCCGGTGGCTCCAGCTCGAGCAGCGACCAGGCCTCGGCGGCGTCGAAATGCGCAAGGTGCGCCTGCGGCTCGGGCAAACCGAGTTCCTCGCGCGTCGCAACATGCAGGATCTGCCGGCCGAACCGGCGGTCGCGCAGGAGGCCGTTCACATGGTCGTAACCGGTGAAATACCACATCTTCTGCTCTTCCCACCAGAAGGTGGGACAGTGCGCATGCAGCGCCGCATAGACCGGATTCGGATCGCGGTAGAAATCGGGATTGCGGCCGTCGAGCGAGACGCGGCGGCTGGCGGGATCGATGGAAAGGAAGGGGAGATGTGTCGTCGTCATGATGGCAAATCGGTAGCCTATTCCGGTGCGGGCGGAAACCCGAATTTGAATTCCGGACAAAGTTGGACTAAGTTCAGTGAACTAAGCCCATGGGAGGCCGGCATGCGCGTCGTTAACATTCACGAAGCCAAGACTCATCTTTCCCGGCTTGTCGAACAGGCTGCGGAAGGGGAACCTTTCGTGATCGCCAAGGCGGGAAAACCGATGGTGCAGGTCGTGCCATTGGAGAAGCCTGCTCTGCAAACACCTCCAAGCCGCTTCGGCTTTCTCCGAGGACAGCTGAAGGTCCCCGACGATTTCGATAGGATGGGCCAGCGGGAGATCGAGAAGATATTCAACGGTGAGCCGTGAGACTGTTGATCGACACTCATCTTCTGATCTGGGCTGCGCAAGGTCCCGAGCACCTGAGTGCCACGGCGTTCTCGCTGATGGCCGATCCGGACAATCTGCTGGTCTTCAGTGTCGCTAGCATTTGGGAGATCGCAATCAAACAAACGTTGAATCGCCATGATTTCTCCGCCGATGCGTCTCTCATTCGGGGTGGCCTTGTCGAGAGCGGTTATGAGGAACTGGCAATCAGCGCTGCTCACGCAATCGCGGTGGCCGGCCTTCCGAACATTCATTCGGATCCCTTCGATCGCATGTTGATCGCCCAGGCGCGGACCGAAGGTCTTCTGCTGCTGACGGCGGATCAGCGCCTGGCGTCTTATCCCGGCCCGATCCGCCTCGTCTGATCCTATTGTCCGAGCGCCACACCCTCTCGCCTGGGATCGGCGGCGCCCTTGAGGCCGTCTGCGGTCAGTTCGATGGCATGCAGGCCGGAATTCATGTCGCCTGCCTTGACCTCGTAGCCAAGCGCCTTCAGCGGTTCGGAAAACTTTTGCGCATCGGTGCCGGCTTCGAGATCGTAGGGACCGAAGCGGTTGATGAGGTGCGGCATGGCGACGATGCCGCCGACATCCATGCCCCAGTCGATATAGGCGACGAGGGCCTGCGCGACATAGCCGATGATCTGGCTGCCGCCGGGCGAACCGATGGCGAGCAGAGGCTTGCCATCCTTCATCACGATGGTCGGCGACATGGAGGAGCGGGGGCGCTTGCCGGGCTCGACGCGGTTGGCGACGGGCATGCCGTCGTCATGGGTCTTGAAGGAGAAATCGGTCAACTCATTGTTGAGCAGGAAGCCGTTGGTCATCAGCCGCGAGCCGAAACCGTTCTCGATGGTCGTCGTCATCGAGACAACATTGCCCTGTTTGTCGACGATGACGAAATGGCTGGTGGAGGGAAGTTCGATTGCCGCATCACGGCCGAAGTTGAAGGCGTGGTCCCATTCGGGCTTGCCCGCCGCGACGGCATCCTTGCCCAGCGCCTTGTCTCCGTCGAGCAGCTTGGCGCGTTCGCCGAGATAGGTTTTGTCGAGGAGGCCCTTGATCGGGGAGGGCACGAAGTCGGTGTCGGCGAGATAGCGTTCGCGGTCGGCGAAGGCGAGACGCTGGGCATCGCCGATCAGCCGCCAGCTTTCCGGATTGTCCTTGCCGAGCGCTTTCAGGTCGAAGTTTTCCAGAACGCCGAGCATCTGGCCGATCGCGACGGCACCGGAGGAGGGCGGTCCCATGCCGCAGATGTCGAGCGCGCGGTAGCTGACGCAGACGGGGCGCCGTTCCTTCACATGGTAGTTCGCGAGATCAGCGAGCGACAGGACGCCGGAATTTTTGCCGGACATGCGTACCGTATCGACGATCGCCTCGGCGATCGGGCCGCTGTAAAAGGCGTTGGCGCCATCCTTGGCGATGGCGGAAAGCGTTTCGGCATAGGCGGGATTCTTGAGGATCGTGCCGGCGGCCAGCGGCGCGCCGTCGGCGCCGAAGAAATAGGACGCGGTCGCTTCGAAGGTCTTGAGCTTGTCGCCCTCCGTTGCGATCAGCTTGGCAAGGCGCGGGGAAACGGCAAACCCATCCCGCGCGAGTTTTTCAGCCGGTGAGAAGAGCGCCTTCCAGTCCTTGCGGCCCCACCGCTTGTGCGCCTCCTGCAGCAGCATGACGGTGCCGGGTGTGCCGACCGAACGGCCTCCGACGACGGCGTCGAAGAACTGCATCGGCTCGCCCTTGTCGTCGAGGAACAGTTTCGGCGTGGCGTCCATGGGGGCGGTTTCGCGGCCGTCGAGGGTGAAGAGACGCTTCGCCTCCGCATCGTAGTAGACGAGGAAGGCACCGCCACCGAGGCCGGAGGATTGCGGCTCGACGAGGCCGAGCACGGTTTGCACAGCGATCATCGCATCGATGGCACTGCCGCCATCGGCCAGAACCTTTTCGCCGGCCTCGGCCGCCAGCGGATGAGCGGCGGCCACCATATGCTCCCTGGCGGTCGTAATCTTCGCCGCCGCGAGGCCCGTTGCACCTTCCGGCGCCACGGTGTCGGAGGCCTGCTGGGCAGGGGCCGCCGTCGATGTCAGAACGAGAAGCCCGAGGGCGACGAGGGATCGTTTCATGGTGATTGCCTCCGCTGGGAGGCATATAGTGCGGGCAATCGCGACAGGGAGGCAAGACGGCGCGCGGAATTCATGCTTTCTTCACCCTGACAGCGCTTGCCTTGTGGAAATCCTCGCCCGACGTTGCGTGAGTTAACCGCATTCTCGCATACAGCGCCGCAAAACATGGCGCCGTCTTGAAGTCCGATACCCTGACACTCTATGTAGGGAGGACGAAACTTGCTGATTCCCAACGCTTGGCGAGGGTTTCAGGGCACTTGAGATGAAGGATCGATATGAGAAATCCCGTAGATACCGCCATGGCTCTGGTGCCGATGGTCGTCGAGCAGACCAACCGCGGCGAGCGTTCCTACGACATCTATTCGCGTCTCCTCAAGGAACGCATCATCTTCCTCACCGGTCCGGTGGAAGATCACATCGCAACGCTCGTCTGCGCGCAGCTTCTCTTCCTCGAGGCCGAAAACCCGAAGAAGGAAATCGCGCTCTACATCAATTCGCCGGGTGGCGTCGTCACCTCGGGCATGGCGATCTATGACACGATGCAGTTCATCAAGCCTGCCGTGTCGACGCTCTGCATCGGCCAGGCCGCCTCGATGGGCTCGCTGCTTTTGGCCGCCGGCCACAAGGACATGCGCTTCGCCACGCCGAACGCCCGCATCATGGTTCACCAGCCCTCGGGCGGTTTCCAGGGCCAGGCGTCCGATATCGAACGCCATGCCAAGGACATTCTCAAGATGAAGCGCAAGCTGAACGAGGTCTATGTCAAGCATTGCGGGCGCACCTACGAGGAAGTCGAACAGACGCTCGACCGCGACCATTTCATGAACGCCGACGAGGCGAAGGACTGGGGTCTGATCGACCGCGTCATCACCAGCCGCGAGGCGCTCGAAGGACCGGACGCAGCGTAACCTGCGTTCGACGCTGCGGGGTCGGATGACGCTCGACGACTACAACGCCTTCTGCGCTTCGCTCCCGGCCACGACCCATGTCGTGCAATGGGGCGGAGCGCATGTCTGGAAGGTCGGCGATAAGGTTTTCGCCATCGCCGGCTGGAGCGAGGCGGCAGGGCTTGGGGTCACGTTCAAGGTGACGGAGCTCGCCTACGACATTCTGCGCGAGCAGCCGGGATGCCGCCCGGCACCCTATCTCGCCTCGCGCGGCATGAAGTGGATACAGCGGCAGACGGGCGAATCAGTTGATGATGCGGCCCTGTGTGACTATCTAAGGGAAAGTCACGGTCTGGTGGCGGCGAAGTTGACGCGCAAGGCCCGTGCCGATCTTGGCTTAATGCGCGAATGAACGCAATCGCGTGATTTGTAATGATCGCGGGCTTTATCCCCGCCATAAAGCCGGTAATATTGGCCGTTAATGCTATGTTGATTTGTGACGGCTTAGCATTCGGTGTTTAAACGGGGAATGCGTTGCAACCGGTTCAAGGGCGTCGCCCGGGCCGGTCAGTACCCCTGGAGCTTTTGAAGGATGCCACGTGCCTCCGACAAGGGCGGTTTGAGTGGTCCGGCCATCTTCGCGAGAGATGAACGGCGTGCTGGAAGGAAAGTGATATGAGCAAGGTCAGCGGCAGCAACGGCGGCGACTCCAAGAATACCCTTTACTGCTCCTTCTGCGGCAAGAGCCAGCACGAGGTCCGCAAGCTTATTGCCGGACCGACCGTGTTCATCTGCGATGAATGCGTCGAATTGTGCATGGACATCATCCGCGAGGAGAACAAGACCTCGATGGTGAAATCCCGTGACGGCGTTCCCACGCCGCAGGATATCATCAAGGTTCTCGACGAATATGTCATCGGCCAGCAGCAGGCCAAGCGCATCCTGTCGGTGGCGGTACACAACCACTACAAGCGCCTGGCGCATGCCGCCAAGGGCTCCGACGTGGAACTGGCCAAGTCGAACATCATGCTGGTCGGCCCGACGGGCTGCGGCAAGACGTACCTTGCCCAGACGCTCGCCCGCATCATCGACGTGCCCTTCACCATGGCCGACGCCACGACGCTCACCGAAGCCGGTTATGTCGGTGAAGACGTCGAAAACATCATCCTGAAGCTTCTTCAGGCCGCCGACTACAATGTCGAGCGTGCGCAGCGCGGCATCGTCTATATCGACGAAGTCGACAAGATCTCGCGCAAGTCCGACAACCCGTCCATCACCCGTGACGTATCGGGCGAGGGCGTGCAGCAGGCGCTTCTGAAGATCATGGAAGGCACGGTTGCCTCGGTGCCCCCGCAGGGTGGCCGCAAGCATCCGCAGCAGGAGTTCCTGCAGGTCGACACGACGAACATCCTGTTCATCTGCGGCGGCGCCTTCGCCGGCCTCGACAAGATCATCTCCGCCCGCGGCGAGAAGACCTCGATCGGCTTCGGCGCGCTGGTCCGTTCGCCGGAAGATCGCCGCGTCGGCGAAGTCCTGCGCGAACTGGAGCCGGAAGACCTGGTCAAGTTCGGCCTCATCCCGGAATTCATCGGCCGTCTGCCGGTTCTGGCGACGCTTGAAGACCTCGACGAGGACGCGCTGATCCAGATCCTGTCGGAGCCGAAGAACGCGCTGATCAAGCAGTACCAGCGCCTGTTCGAGATGGAAGACGTGGAACTGACCTTCCACGAGGACGCCCTGCGCGAAATCGCCAAGCGTGCGATCATCCGCAAGACCGGCGCCCGCGGCCTGCGTTCGATCATGGAGAAGATCCTGCTCGACACGATGTTCGAACTGCCGACGCTGGAAGGCGTGCGCGAAGTGGTCATCTCCGACGAGGTGGTCCGTGGTTCGGCCCGTCCGCTCTACATCTACTCGGAGCGCTCCGAGGAGAAGGCCAACGTTTCGGCCTGATCGTCCGAAAATCGTTCAGGAAGGACCCGCCGCCGGCGGGTCTTTTCGTTTGAGAACATCTAGTGACATTTCGTGACTGGTCGCCTTGGTGCGAAAAGGTCATGATGATGAACCTTCCGCTGCTTCGACAGGGCGTTGCGAAACGTTATCAGTCAAGCGAATATGGAAGACTTCGATTCTGTGTCTCGCGTATGCTCCGGCGGCTTTGCCGGAGGAAGGCCGCAAGTTCCGCGACAGCGCGGAAGACTAGACTTCCTGTCGTTGGTTCGTCTTGTTCGCAGTGGAGTGGGGCACTCCGCAACCGGGCTTGAAAATGCGTCAACCGCACGCCACTTGTGGATGGAAAAGATCGCCGGCCCGGTGTCCCCAAACACCGATTGGACCGGTTCCCGGAAACGGGACGTTTGAAAGGAAATGACATGACGAAGAAGACGTCTGCGCCGCACGATTCCTCGGCCTTCCCGGTCCTGCCCCTGCGCGACATCGTGGTGTTCCCGCACATGATCGTGCCGCTGTTCGTCGGTCGCGAAAAGTCGATCCGCGCGCTGGAAGAAGTGATGGGCACCGACAAGCAGATCATGCTTGCCACCCAGATCAACGCCTCCGACGACGATCCGGAAACCGACGCCATCTACCGCATCGGCACCGTCGCCAACGTTCTCCAGCTCTTGAAGCTGCCCGACGGCACCGTCAAGGTTCTGGTTGAGGGCCGTGCCCGCGCCGAAATCGACGGCTATACCGACCGTGAAGAATTCTATGAGGCTATGGCCCATGTCCTGGCCGAGCCGGAGGAAGATCCGGTCGAGATCGAGGCGCTGTCGCGCTCGGTCGTCTCCGAGTTCGAGAACTACGTAAAGCTCAACAAGAAGATTTCGCCCGAAGTCGTCGGTGCCGCGAGCCAGATCGAGGATTACTCGAAGCTCGCCGACACGGTCGCCTCGCACCTCTCCATCAAGATCGTCGAGAAGCAGGAAATGCTCGAGACGACGAGCGTCAAGCTGCGCCTCGAAAAGGCGCTCGGCTTCATGGAAGGCGAGATCTCCGTCCTGCAGGTCGAAAAGCGCATCCGCTCGCGTGTAAAGCGCCAGATGGAGAAGACCCAGCGCGAATATTACCTCAATGAGCAGATGAAGGCGATCCAGAAGGAGCTCGGCGACGGCGAAGATGGTCGCGACGAGATGGCCGAACTGGAAGAGAAGATCTCCAAGGTCAAGCTTTCCAAGGAGGCCCGTGAAAAGGCCGACGCGGAACTCAAGAAGCTGCGCCAGATGAGCCCGATGT
>NZ_CAMLFY010000114.1 GCF_946479415.1 uncultured Shinella sp.
CTGCTCGGCGTCACCGGCTCGGGCAAGACCTTCACCATGGCCAAGGTGATCGAGGAAACGCAGCGCCCCGCCGTCATCCTCGCGCCGAACAAGACACTGGCCGCCCAGCTCTACAGCGAGTTCAAGAACTTCTTCCCGGAGAACGCGGTCGAATATTTCGTCTCCTACTACGATTATTACCAGCCGGAAGCCTACGTCCCGCGCTCCGACACCTTCATCGAGAAGGAATCGTCGATCAACGAGCAGATCGACCGCATGCGCCACTCCGCGACGCGCTCGCTGCTGGAGCGCGACGACTGCATCATCGTCGCCTCCGTCTCCTGCATCTACGGTATCGGCTCGGTCGAGACCTACACCGCCATGACCTTCCAGATGGAAGTCGGCGAACGGCTCGACCAGCGCCAGCTGCTCGCCGATCTCGTCGCCCAGCAATACAAGCGCCGCGAGATGGATTTCCAGCGCGGCAGTTTCCGGGTTCGCGGCGATACGATCGAGATCTTCCCCGCCCACCTTGAAGACGCCGCCTGGCGCATCTCGATGTTCGGCGACGAAATCGACGCGATCACCGAGTTCGACCCGCTGACCGGCCAGAAGACCGGCGACCTGAAATCGGTCAAAATCTACGCCAACAGCCACTACGTCACCCCGCGCCCGACGCTGAACGGCGCGATCAAGGCGATCAAGGACGAGCTGAAACTGCGCCTCGCCGAGCTGGAAAAGGCCGGCCGCCTCTTGGAAGCGCAGCGCCTGGAGCAGCGCACGCGCTACGATATCGAGATGCTGGAGGCCACCGGCTCCTGCGCCGGCATCGAGAACTATTCGCGCTACCTCACGGGCCGCAAGCCCGGCGAGCCGCCGCCGACCCTCTTCGAATACATCCCCGACAACGCGCTGATCTTCATCGACGAAAGCCATGTCACGATCCCGCAGATCGGCGGCATGTATCGCGGCGACTTCCGCCGCAAGGCGACGCTGGCCGAATACGGCTTCCGCCTGCCCTCCTGCATGGACAACCGCCCGCTGCGCTTCGAGGAATGGGACGCCATGCGCCCCGATACGATCGCCGTCTCGGCCACGCCCGGCAACTGGGAAATGGAGCAGGCCGGCGGCGTCTTCGCCGAGCAGGTCATCCGCCCGACCGGCCTGATCGACCCGCCCGTTGAGGTTCGCCCGGCGAAAAGCCAGGTGGACGACGTGCTGGGCGAGATCCGCGCCACCAGCGAGGCCGGCTACCGCACGCTCGTCACCGTGCTCACCAAGCGCATGGCCGAAGACCTCACCGAATACCTGCACGAACAGGGCATTCGCGTGCGCTACATGCACTCGGACATCGACACGCTGGAGCGCATCGAGATCATCCGCGACCTGCGTCTCGGCGCCTTCGACGTGCTCGTCGGCATCAACCTGCTGCGCGAAGGCCTCGACATTCCCGAATGCGGCTTCGTCGCCATTCTCGATGCCGACAAGGAAGGCTTCTTGCGTTCCGAAACCTCGCTCGTGCAGACCATCGGCCGCGCGGCGCGCAATGTCGATGGCAAGGTCATCCTCTATGCCGACCAGATCACCGGCTCCATGCAACGCGCCATGGACGAGACGACCCGCCGCCGCGAAAAGCAGGTCGCCTATAACGAGGCGCACGGCATCACCCCGGAATCGGTGAAGGCCAAGATTTCCGACATCCTCGACTCGGTCTACGAGCGCGACCACGTCCGCGCCGATATTTCCGGCGTCTCCGGCAAGGGCTTTGCCGATGGCGGCAACCTCGTCGGCAACAACCTGCAGGCCCATCTCAACGCGCTGGAAAAAGCCATGCGCGACGCCGCCGCCGATCTCGATTTCGAAAAAGCCGCCCGCCTGCGCGACGAGATCAAACGCCTCAAAGCCGCCGAACTCGCCGTCATGGACGACCCGATGGCGCGCGAAGAAGCGAGAAGTCAGGAAGGTGGCGGAAAGGGCAAAAGCCCGGCCAAGCCACAAGGCGGCAACGGCAAGAAAACCGACGCTAGCCACAAGTCGATCTCCCCCCTTGAGGGGGGTGAGGAACGGTCCGCGCAGCGGAGCAATCGATCCAGTGAATCGATTGCAGCGACGAACGCCGGCAGGACAGAGGGGGGTGCCTCCGGCACCACCTCTCCTCCGTCCTCCTCGGGCTCGACCCGAGGATCCACAACCGCAGACGCCGACGCCCCGTCGAAATCTCTCTTCCAAAAACCCTCGCTCGACGACATGGGTCCGGGCACCGACACCGAACGCCCCCTCTTCCGCAAGCCTTCGCTGGATGAAATGGGCCGCGACGTCGCCACGCCCGCGGGCAAATCGCTGTTCCGCCGCAACACGCTCGACGAAATGACCGTCGGCCGCACCGAAAAGCCCGTCACCGGAGACCTGCCCACCCGCCCGGAGGAAACCCTCTCCACCAAAAAACGCCACGCCCCCCTCCTCGAAGGCCAACCCGAACGTGCCGACGGAGCCGACGACGCAAAGCCGGTCCGGCGGGGGAAGATTGGCGCGGGGAGTTATGAGGACCCGGCGGAAGCGAAGCGGAAGGGGCGGACAAAGGGGAAAACCGGGCGACCTGGGCGGTAATTGAGCTTCCGGCTAGTTGAAGTTTTCTTCATATCGAACTCAGCATCAACGCAACACGCAGTCCGTAATTATAAAGATGCGTGCCTCAGCCGATCAAAAATACTATCGACATTTACCTGCACAAGCGGAATTTTGTCCTCATCATCGCAAGGTTCGAAGCCAATAGGCCAATCCGCCTCAATTTCACACAGCAATTTGTATTGAAACGGAGCGTCGAAATTAACTTGTTTAACACGAACAGCCAATTCACTCTCTGAATTGCCTAGAAGTTTCCGGACATCTTTTGCCAAATATCTGGGGCAATATCCGACAAATTCCGCGGGGTCCGCCGTCCTAAGCGCAACAGCATATTCATCGAATGGGTTCTGTACATCAAGCATTGCATAAAGAACATCGCCATTCGCCAAACCAAGACATCTCCGTTGAGCACTTTGAGAAATATGGCTAATGCCATGACTGAAAAAGACGGTCTTATATTTACCGTCCATGCTTTTCTCCGGAATTGGATAGACCTGCATTGTATCAGTCGCACGCCCCCCTCCCATCCGCGCCATCAGAAGTAATGGATCACGACTCGACTTGTCAGAAAGCCCCGACCACTCTGAATACTTTTCGAATTCTGGTCTTTTTTCATTAAGAATGCGGTTCGCAAAAATCGGAAACAGGGTCTCAGAAACATACGCACGATCAAGTTTTGACATATTTCCAAACGGAACAAAGCGCGAAGAAAGTTTCGCACCCCGAGTATATACAAAAAAATACAACCCTCTTTCATGAGTAAGAGTTCCGACCGAGTGCCAACGCCGACTTTCGGGGTCCTGCCAATTCAAGATAAACTTGGCCATGACTTTTCCCATTCTCTTAGGATACGAGTGCGATTGTGGTGGAGGATGCGCGTCGCAAATCCTCTAGATGGGGCAGAAATAAACTCATCTGGTATTCGCGAAAATATTGAATCTATTTCCTGAACCGGAATAGTTTCTAGTTTTTCCACCCAGTAACTGCCGCACTTCTTAGGTAATTTGGATGCGACACTCATAAAAGCAGCGACAGTGGAGAGAGGCTTTCTGTCGTGCTGATTCTCATAAATTGCAGATCGCGCCTTTTCAGAAAATGCCTCCACTGAAAAACGAGTATCTTTCGTCGCAAGGCGCTCCGATCGAACTCGGTCAGGGAGCTCGCGCCCTAGGCTGGAAGCGTGGTCAAACGTCGGCGCAAGAGAAACTCGAGTGCCTTCATGATTAATCAGCCCCCAGTTTTCATGGTGGCGATCCGTGTTTCCGATCCAGGCATCCAAAAGCAAATACCCAGAAAAAATGCACTGACTATCTTCTTTGTTACTGGTAAATCTCGCCAATGCTGCAAGAACACGCGTCACGGTATGCTCTCTTTGACGATAAGACACTGTGGAATCGTATCCGGAACTCACGCTATTAATCAATTCGTTTCCAAGAATTAGCCTCTCTCCATCTTTAACGATAGAAGGCGTCAACACACCGCATCGGCCATTGTACTTTGCAAGATCATAATGAGCGTGCGGAATACCCAAAAGGCAACATAGCTCGCAGGCAACTTTCTCTGCCCAGTCCTCTCCTGTTCCCTCACGCCCAAACTTCAGAAGGTGGAGCCTATTATCATGCTCGATCCAAAACTTCTCTTTCGTTCCTAGCTGCTCCGGATTTCCTGGGTGCTCTTTTAACTCGATAACCGGAAACAAAGACACCTTCACCTCGATCAAACTGCCCATCGTCAAAACGACTCATAGACCCCGTGCAGCGTATGTTACACAATCGAGACATCTATGGGGAAATTGCTGTATTTTTCGATCATGGAACCACTTCAAACGATCGGTTCGACTCCAGATATTTCGGTGGAATAAGGCGCATTGTTTTGCCTCCAAAAAGCATATGTACGACGACTAATTTTCCCCGCCCCAAAACCCCATGCCATACTCCCCTCATCCCGCCGCGGATACACCGCAAGGCGTTGCGGCGAGGCGGGGTCGGCGCTTTTGGGGAGGGACGGACGTAAGTCCTCTCCAAAGGGGTCTGCGGAAAGTGGTCTCCCTCCGGCGACATGGGGGAAGCGGCGGGGCGTCGGACCGGTCCCGTGGTTTCATCCCCTGACGGCGCGCCGGATGTGCCTGTGCGGCACACAAGGGGGCTGGGAATGGCGGATGCGTCGGCATCGTCCGCCGGAGCGGTGTTTTCCCGGGAAAGGTGATAAGTCTTTCCGTCCGGGCCGGGCTCGATGGAGAGTTCTGCGCGGATGTCAAAACCGGCCCGCCCCGGAAACCGACGGCAAACGCCGCCGGACCCAGCCTTTGCAGAGAGACCGGAGTCGCAGGCAAAAACCGCTGAACGGGGCGCTGAAAGGTGTCACTTTTATACTTTTGACGAGACAGCTTTGAGCGCCCCGTCCGAAGCCTGATCCAGACCCCGGCGTGGCTTTTCACGCGCGGGACGGTTTTCGCGCATCCCGTCGAGGTGCGGGCCGCAAAGGCGGCGCCCAGACGTCGATCCGGTGGGCAAGGCACCGCGAAAACCGGACCGGATGCCGCGCGCCGGGCTCACCATCCGCCTTCCCTTCCCCAAGACAGGAGCCTCCATGCCCTACGAACCGCCCCCGCTCACCTGCCACCAGCTTGCCCGCAGCGCCGAGATGCTGGCGGTGCCGGAGCGCATCTGCCGCCGTCGCGACTGCCGGCGCCGGCATCGCTGCGCCTGGTTCTTCCACTCGACGCAGCAGCCCTGCTGCCTTGCCAATCTCGACGCCGAGCAGCGCCGCCTGCTCGACGAGCTGGCGCGGAGCGTGGCGGATGCCGAGCATTTCGGCTATCTGGCGAGCAAGATCAGGATGAGCTCGTCCTACCGCGAGACGCGCGCCCTTCAGGACGCCGGCGTCGAGGCCGCCCGTGCGCTCGTCGCCGACCGCAAGCGAAAAGCCTATCGCGCCTTCGAAAAGATGCGCGCCGCGCAGCCCGCGCCGAAATACGAAGGCGAGGAGCCGCCGCTGCCGAAGCACTGGTAGACGGGCTTACTCGGCCGCCTCGCCCTTGACGAGCACGGGCTCGAGCGCGGCGGCCAGTTCGTAGGAATAGCCTTCCAGCATGGCATAGGCCTGCTCGATGGACTGGATCTGGGTCTCGGCATTGCGGATCGCCTCGGCGATCGACTGCGAGCGGGCGCGCAGCATGGAGCCCAGAAAATCCGTGCCGGCCTTGCGGCCGAGGCGGTCGATATGCTGGCGCACGCGGTTGCGGTGGCGCTCCAGCTCCAGGATGTGGAAGCGGCTCTTGACGATGTCGTCGGAGAGCTTGCGGCGCATCGCCGCCAGCGGATCGAAGCTGCCGGGCTCGCGCTCGTCGAGGATGACCTCGTTGACCAGCGGTTCGAGCAGCATCAGGCCCTTGAGGTCGCGCGGATCGGCCAGCTGCGGATCGAAGCCGGTGTCGTCGAACACCTTGCGGCGCACCGGATCGCGCAGCAGGTCGTAGCAGGTTTGCAGGCGGGCGAACTGGTCGGCATCGCCGCCCGAATCGGGATGCATGCCCTTGGCGGCCTTGCGATAGGCAGCCTTCACCGCGTTGTCGTCTGCATCGCGCTCCAGTCCGAGCATGGCGTAGGGATCGATCACGCAGGCACCTGTTGTTATTCGAATGCGTCGTTTGTTGTTTACGCGGTTTTCCGCCCCCGAGGGGACGAAATTGTGGTCACGCCGCGACGATGCACAGAAAGCGCTACTCCGCCGCCGTCGCCACCTCGCCCCGCGCCGATAGCACTGCGGCAAAGGCATTGGCGATCACCTCCGGCCCCGCCCCCGGCTTCGTGGCATCGGTGGAGAGGATCTGCCGGTAGCGCCGCACACCCGGAAAGCCCTGGAACAGCCCGACCATATGCCGCGTGACATGCGCCACCCGCCCGCCCCGGGCGATCACCTCGGCCGCATAGGCGACCATGGCATCGCGCACCGCCTCCCACCGCTCGACGGGAAGCGCCTGCGGATTGGAAAAAGTACCGGACGGCTGGCCGCCCGACAGGGGATGCGGAAAAAGTTCATCCACGCCCATGAGAACCCCGCTATCCTGATAGGCCGCTCTGCCAAGCATGACACCGTCAAGCCCGTCCATCTCTTCGACAGCCTGACTCAATGTATGAAGCCCGCCGTTGAGGCCGATGAAAAGACCGGGGTTTTCACTTTTCAGCCGGCGCACCAGATCGTAGTCCAGCGGCGGGATATCGCGGTTCTCCTTCGGCGACAGGCCCTGAAGCCAGGCCTTGCGCGCATGGACCCAGATGGCATCCGTACCGGCGGCCTTCACGCGGGAGACGAGATCGCGCAGCGCCACTTCGGGATCCTGATCATCGACGCCGATGCGGCACTTCACCGTGACGGGAATAGAAACCGCCGCCTTCATCGCCGCCACGCAATCGGCAACGAGGTCCGGCTCACGCATCAGGCAGGCGCCGAAGGTGCCGGATTGCACGCGGTCCGAGGGACAGCCGACATTGAGGTTGATCTCGGCATAGCCGAATTCCGCACCGATCCGCGCCGCCTCGGCGAGCTTCTGCGGATCATTGCCGCCGAGCTGCAAGGCCACCGGATGCTCCACGGCGTCGAAACCGAGCAGCCGCTCGCGATTGCCGCGCAGGATGGCATCGGCGACGATCATCTCGGTGAAGAGCAGCGCATTCCTGGTGAGCTGCCGCGCAAACACGCGATAATGCCGGTCACTCCAGTCGATCATCGGCGCGGTGGCGAAAATCTTCGTCCCCGCGGTCACGGCCTGGCTGTAGAATGTCGCTGCGTTGGTCATGGCCGGGCTCATACTCCATCCCGTCTTCAAAAACCACCCTCCGCCCTTTCCCCGGTCCGGCGGGCGGGTGCTAGAGTGTGGCCGAGGAATCAAACCGCCGGAGGAAACCATGCCGCTTTACGCCCTCGACGACCGCGCCCCGACGCTGCCCGCCGACGACCGCTACTGGGTGGCGCCGGATGCCAATGTCATCGGCAAGGTCATCGTCGGCGAAGATGTCGGCATCTGGTTCGGCGCCACGCTGCGCGGTGACAACGAGCCGATCATCCTCGGCGCGCGCTCCAACATCCAGGAGGGCGTGGTGGTGCATACGGATCCCGGCAAGCCCGTCATCATCGGCGAAGGCTGCACGATCGGCCACAGCGCGATCATCCACGGCTGCACCATCGGCAACAATTCGCTCATCGGCATGGGCGCGACGGTGCTGAACGGCGCTGTTATCGGCAACAATTGCCTCGTCGGTGCCAATGCGCTGGTGACGGAAGGCAAGGTCTTTCCGGACAATTCGCTGATCGTCGGCTCGCCGGCAAAGGCGATCCGCACGCTGGATGCGGAGGCCATCGAGGGCCTGAAGCGCTCGGCCGAGAGCTATGTGCGCAACTGGCAGCGCTTCAAGAAAGGCCTCAAGCCTGTCAGTTAGGCACAGCCCGCGCAGGTGCCGCGGATTTCGATCGTCGTCTTGCCGGTCTTGAAATTGCGGTCCTTGGCAAAACTTTTCAGCCGGTCCTCGATCACATGGTCGTGGAACTCCGTGACCTTGCCGCAGGTCTCGCAGATCGTGAAGGCGGTGATGCCATGGGCGTGGCAGCCCTCGTCGGGATGCGCGCAGGCGACGAAGGCGTTGATGCTTTCGAGCCGATGCACGAGGCCGAATTCCAGGAGCTTGTCGAGCGCGCGATAGACCTGCAAAGGCGCGCGAAACCCGCTGTCGCGCAGCTTGTCGAGGATCGTATAGGCGCTGAGCGGCCCTTCGGAATGCGAGAGCACGTCGAGCACGAGGCCCTGGTTGCGCGTCAAAGTCGTCGGGGTCGTCATGCCTGGCCTCCCTGGCTGGCGGTTGCAGAATCGACGCCGCTCGTCCTCGGCTTGGTCAGCAGGCTTAGAATGAACAGGCCAAGCGCTGCAACGACAATCGAGGGGCCGGAGGGCGTGTCGAATTTCAGGGAGCCGAACAGGCCGCCGACGACGGCAAGTGCCCCGATGACGGAGGCGAGCACCGCCATGATCTCCGGGCTCGTCGAAAAGCGCCGGGCGGTCGCAGCTGGAATGATCAGCAGCGAGGTGATGAGCAGGATGCCGACGATCTTCATGGCAATGGCGATGACGAGCGCCATCAGCAACATGAAGGCAAGCCGTGTCTTTTCCGGCTCCATGCCCTCGGCTTCCGCCAGTTCCGGATTGACGGTGGAAGCGATCAGCGGGCGCCACATCCAGACGATGGCGAAGGTGACGAGAATACCGCCGCCCCAGACGAGATCGACGTCGGCGCGCGAGACGGCAAGGATATCACCGAACAGGAAGCCGACGAGATCGATGCGCACCCAAGTCATGAAGGAGACCATGACGAGGCCGATCGCCAGCGTGGCATGGGAGAGGATGCCGAGCAGTGCATCGGTGGAGAGCGTGCCGCGCTTCTGGAGGAGAAGCAGCAGGATCGAGACCGTGGCGGCGACGATGAAGACGCTGATCAGCAGGTTGAAATCCATCAGCAGCGACAGCGCGACGCCGAGCAGCGCCGAATGGGCCATCGTGTCGCCGAAATACGCCATGCGGCGCCAGACGACGAAGCAGCCGAGCGGCCCGGCGGTGAGCGCCAGCCCGACGCCGGCGACGAGCGCGCGCATGAAAAAGTCGTCAAGCATCGCGTCGCCCTCCTTTGCCAGCCAGGGGCCGCGGCGTGTGGTCGTGACCACAGCCGCAATTCGGGCCATGCGTGTGCACTATGCGCATCGGCCCCGCCTTGCCGCCGGTCGGCAGAATTTCGACATGGTGGCCGTCATTGGGCCGGCAATCGTCGGTGATCGAACCATCGGCATGCTGGACGCGACCGTCCGGCAGATGCGTGTGGTCGTGATTATGATTGTAGAAGACCAGCGTCTGACCGCCACGGACGCCGAACAGGCGCTGGTATTCCGGGCTTTGGCTGACGGTCTCCGGCGTGCCGCGGCAGCAGACATGGCCGTTGAGGCAGATAACGGTGTCCGTCTCGGCCATGACGACATGCAGGTCGTGCGAAATGAGAAGGATGCCGCAGCCGCTTGTATTACGAATGTTTTTGATGAGATCGTAGAGCGCGATCTCGCCGGAAAAATCGACGCCCTGTACCGGTTCGTCGAGCACCAGCAGGTCCGGTTTGCGGGCAATGGCGCGGGCGAGCAGCGCGCGCTGGAACTCGCCGCCCGAGAGGTGCTGCACCTCGGCGCGGGCGAGATGGCGGATGCCGGTCGCTTCCAATGCGGCGTCGATCTCGGCGCCCTTGAGCGAGGAGGTCAGCGTCATCAGCCGGTCGACGGTGAGCGGCATCGTCCAGTCGACCGCCAGCTTCTGTGGCACGTAGCCGACCTTAAGCCCGGCCTTGCGCTCCACCCTGCCCTCATCAGCCTTCAGCACGCCGATCGCCGTCTTGGCGGTCGTCGATTTGCCGGAACCATTCGGGCCGATCAGCGTGACGATCTCGCCCGGTGCGATGGAAAACTCCACGCCGCGCACGAGCCAGCGGCCCTGGCGGCGCACGCCGACGCCCGCAAGCGAGACGAGCGGCTGGACGGTCTTGGTTGGGGTTTGCAGCATGATTTTTCCAAAATGCCTGTTGCGTGAGGATATGGCACACGTTATAGCATAACGCAATTGATGTAATAACATTACATTTCAATTCAAGCGGAGTATCCCATGCAAAAGTCCCTGCGCACCCTCCTTCTCTCCACCGCCCTTCTTGCCGCCGGCACGCTTGCCGCACGCGCAGAAGCGCCTGATGTCGTCGTGTCGATCAAGCCGATCCATTCGCTCGTCGCCGCCGTCATGCAGGGCGTGGGCGAGCCGAAGCTGATCGTCGAGGGTGCGGCCTCCCCGCATACCTATTCGCTGAAGCCGTCGAATGCCGCCGCCCTTCAGGATGCGGATCTCGTCTTCTGGGTCGGCCATGGGCTGGAAGCCTTTCTCGAAAAGCCGCTGGAATCGCTCGGCGGCAAGGCGACCATTGTCGAACTCGACGATGCGCCCGGCATGGAGAAGCTGCAATTCCGCGAAGGCGGCCCCTTCGAGGCACACACGCATGAGGGCGAAGAAGGGCACGATCATGCCCATGAGGAAGAGGGTCACGACCACGCCAAGGCGGCAGACGCCGGCCACGACCACGAAGGGGAAGCCGGCCATCAGCATGAGGAGCATGGCGAATTCGACATGCATCTGTGGCTGAGCCCGGACAATGCCCGCGCCATCGCCACCGAGGCCGCCCGCGTGCTCTCGGAGAAGGACCCGTCCAATGCCGAGACCTACAACAAGAACCTCGCAGCGCTCACCGAAAAGCTCACCGCCCTTGACAAAGAAATCGGCGAAACCGTTGCGCCTGTGAAGGAAAAGCCCTTCATCGTCTTCCACGATGCCTACCAGTATTTCGAGCATCATTACGGCGTACACGCTGCCGGCTCCATCACCGTCAGCCCGGAGACGCTGCCGGGGGCCGAGCGCCTGACGCAGATCCACGACAAGGTGAAGACCCTTGGCGCCACCTGCGTCTTCGCCGAACCGCAGTTCGAGCCGAAGCTGGTGAACGTGGTGATCGAAGGCACCCCCGCCAAATCCGGCGTGCTCGACCCGGAAGCCGCCACGCTGGAGCCGGGGCCGGACCTCTACTTCACGCTGATGCGCAGCATCGCCACCTCGCTGCGCAATTGCCTCGGGCAGCAGAGCTGATTTGGATAGGGCAATGGTTGCCGCGTGGATCCTCGGGTCAAGCCCGAGGATGATGTGGTAGGGATGTTCAAAGCGACGCGAGAAATGTGAACGCATGAGAATGGAAGAGCAAAGACCATCGCGCGCAAAAACCTTGAGGTGCAAGACGCGAGAGCATCGGAAACTTGGCCAACCTCGCAAGCAGTTTTTCCCTGAACTTTGCGGCGCTGCTTCAGCTCTCCTCCGTCATGCTCGGGCTCGACCCGAGCATCCACAACCACAAGCGCTACATCAACTTTCTGCACAGGCCTAAGCTCAAGAAAATCGGCGGGATCATCCCGCCTTTTTTCAGCCCAAGCAATGTAACTATATAACATTAAAGGCAAGAAACGATGGACAACCGCCTCCCCGTCACCGTGCTCTCCGGCTTCCTCGGCGCCGGCAAGACGACGCTGCTCAATCATGTCCTGAACAACCGCAGCGGACTGCGCGTGGCGGTCATCGTCAACGACATGAGCGAGGTGAATATCGATGCCGCCCTCATCCGCGATGGCGGGGCGGATTTTTCCCGCACGGATGAACAGCTGGTGGAGATGACCAATGGCTGTATCTGTTGCACGCTGCGCGACGACCTGCTGGCGGAGGTGCGGCGCTTGGCGGAGATGAACCGCTTCGACTACCTGCTGATCGAATCGAGCGGCATTTCCGAGCCCCTGCCCGTCGCCACCACCTTCGATTTTCGCGACGAAAACGGCTGGAGCCTGTCGGATGTCGCCCGGCTCGACACGATGGTGACGGTGGTGGATGCCGCAAACCTCCTGAAGGACTACGGCTCCCAGGATTTTCTTGCCCAGCGCGGCGAAACGGCGGGCGAAGGCGATACGCGCACGCTGGTGGAGCTTCTCGTCGAGCAAATCGAGTTCGCCGACGTCGTCGTGCTCAACAAGACGGGTGCAGCAAGCCCCGCCGATCGCATCGCCGCCCGCCAGATCGTCGGCGGCCTCAACGCTGCCGCCCGCATCATCGAGACGGATTTCGGCCGTGTGGAACTTACCGATATCCTCGGCACCGGGCTGTTCGATTTCGCCAAGGCGAGCGAGCATCCGCTGTGGTTCAAGGAGCTCTACGGCTTCAGGGATCATGTGCCGGAGACGGAGGAATACGGCATCCGCTCCTTCGTCTACCGCGCCAAGAGACCGTTCCACCCGGCGCGGTTCAAGGCGTTTCTCGATGAGAGCTGGCCCGGCGTCATCCGCACAAAGGGCTTCTTCTGGCTGGCGACGCGTCCACACCATGTCGGCGAGATGAGCCAGGCGGGCGCACTGGTCCGGAGCGGCCGGCTCGGCCTGTGGTGGGCCTCCGTACCGCGCCAGCATTGGCCTGAGGACCAGGCGGCGCTCGACGTTATCGCAGGCTCGTCCGATCCCGTCTGGGGCGACCGGCGGCAGGAGCTCGTCTTCATCGGCGCGGACCCGATGGATGAAGCCGACATCCGACGCCGGCTGGACGCCTGTCTCGTCGAGGCAAAAAGCTTCGAGCCCGCCCGCTGGGCGAACCTGCCGGACCCGTTCCCACTCTGGGTCCGGCAGGCGGGCTAATCAGGAGAGCGCGGTGTAGCGGAAGCTTGCAAAATCCCCGCCGCGCCCGCGTCCGGTAATATCGAAGGTGAACAGGCCGATGAAGGCGCCGGTGAACGAGCCATGCTCGCCACGCCCGCCCTCGTCGGAGACAACACCGGCGTCCAGCACCGGGCCGATCGCCTGCCAGGCATCGGTCCCGGCCGGACGCCAGAAGAACTGGAGATCGTTGCCGTGCACCTCCGCCGCCAGCTCCAGTGGCCCCTCGCCCACCGCGACGCCGCTGGCGGCCGGGAAGGTCAAGTTTCCGTTCGGGTAATCCCCCGGGCAGGACAGGATCGTCAGCGTGCGGCCCAGCACCTCGTGCCGGGTCAGTCCCAGCGCATGGAACTTGTAGCGGTTGTAATAGTAGGTTAGGCCCGCGACCTGCTGATAGACCTCCGGCTCCGCCTCGATCACGGTCTCGGCGCGAAAATCATGATGCTCCTGCCGGCGTGCCACCAACGCCTGCTCGAACCAGCTGCCGATGCTCTCGCGCCCGAACAGCCGCAGACGCCCCGGCCGCGCGGACAGCGAGAAGATCCGCTCCGGCTCCGGCGTGCGCAGCCACTGGAAATCCGCAGGCAACGTGCCTTCGGAAAAATCATAGAACACGCTTGCCGGTTTTTCGTTTGCAACGGCACCGGCCGGCGCAGGCACCTCAACTTCCGGCACGGGCGAGCCGTGCTCCAGATAGAGCCAACCGTCGTCGCGCCAGACGCATTTCTGCAGCGCCGTCTCGCGTCCCAGCGTGCAGCGGCGCAAAGGCGCCAGCGGCCGGCCGCAGAGATGCGTGTGATAGACCGCGCCATCCGGCGTCTCGACATATTGCCCATGCCCGGCCCGCTGGAGCCGCGCTTCGGGATGATCCTTGGAGGTGATCAGGTAAAGATCCGGATGCGTTTCATAAGGGCCGTCGATCGTCCGCGAGCGCGCCATGGTGACGGTGTGGTCGTAACCCGTGCCGCCTTCCGCCGTCGTCAGATAATACCAGCCGTTGCGCCGGAAGAGATGCGGCGCTTCCACCAGACCCTGCCTTGTGCCGGGAAAGATGTTCTTCACCGGCCCGACCAGGCGCTTCGTCCCGGCATCCCATTCCTGCAGCAGGATGCCGTCGAAGGCATTGTGCGCCGCACCCGTATGGTTTTCCGGGCGGTGGTTCCACTGCATGTTGACGAACCATTTCCGCCCGTCCTCGTCATGGAACAGCGAGGGGTCGAAGCCGGAGGAATTGACATAGGCCGGATCGGACCATTCGCCCTCAACCGACGCCGCCGTGACGATGTAGTTGTGCGCATCCTTGAAGCTGCCGTCGAGGCGCTTGACGTCCGTATAGATCAGCCAGAACAGCCCGTCGGCATGGGACAGGCACGGCGCCCAGACGCCGCAGCTGTCGGGATTGCCGCGCATGTCGAGCTGGCTCCTGCGCTCCAGCGGCCGCCGCACCAGCGTCCAGTTCACCAGATCGCGCGAATGATGGATCTGCACGCCCGGATACCATTCGAAGGTCGAGGTCGCGATATAATAGTCCTCCCCCACGCGGCAGATCGAGGGGTCGGGGTTGAAGCCCGGCAGGATCGGGTTGCGGATCATCGTTTCCTCCAAAATGATGCACGTACGTCAGATCATGCACGAAAAGGCCGCCCGGTTTTGCCGGGCGGCCGGAAAGATCAGTCGATCTCGGCGGAGCGCTTCCAGAGATTGACGTCGGCGCCGTTCGAAAGGGTCTCGATCTCGGCCAGTTCGGCAGCCGAGAAGTCGAGATTGTCCAATGCCTTGACGCAATCGACGATCTGCGACGAACGGCTGGCGCCGATCAGCGCGGAGGTGATGCGTCCGCCGCGCAGCACCCAGGCGATCGCCATCTGCGCCAGCGTCTGGCCGCGCGTCTCGGCAATGCCGTTGAGCTTGCGGATATTGTCGAGGATCTCCGGGCGGATGGAATCGGCCTTCAGGAAATGGTTCAGCGCCGCGCGGCTGTCGCTTGGAACGCCGCCGAGATATTTCGCCGTCAGCAGGCCCTGCGCCAGCGGGGTGAAGACGATGGAGCCGATGCCGAGCTCGTCGAGCGTATCGACGAGACTGTCCTCCTCGATCCAGCGGTTGAGCATGGAATAGCTCGGCTGGTGGATGATGCAGGGGGTGCCGAGCGCCTTCAGGATCGCGGCGGCCTCGCGGGTGCGCTGCGAATTGTAGGAGGAGATGCCGACATAGAGCGCACGGCCGGAGCGCACGATGTGGTCGAGCGCGCCGCAAGTCTCTTCCAGCGGCGTTTCTGGGTCGAAGCGGTGCGAATAGAAGATATCGACATAGTCGAGGCCCATGCGCTTCAGGCTCTGG
>NZ_CAMLFY010000115.1 GCF_946479415.1 uncultured Shinella sp.
CGGTGTCGGTTTCCGTGCTTAAAATGTAGTTCTGTGCCAAGCTAAAGGCACTAACAATAATGAAAAAGTTATTTGAAGGGCCTGCTAAGGCCTCGTTGCCAAGGGAGACGGAAATGCTGAAATCGAAGACTCGCCTTTTGGCGGGAGCCGTTATGTTTGCTTCTGCGACAGCTGCACATGCGCAAGATGCGGGTAGCGTCCAGACTAGTCCCGACGCAACGTCAACAGTCAGACCTAGTGCGAGCGAAGCATCAGTCGGTATCGAAGATATCGTCGTGACGGCACGTCGCCGTGCAGAAAACATGCAAACTGTTCCGATTTCGGTGACGGCAATCACGGATACGGTGTTGCGCGAGAAATCGATCTCGACGCCCTATGATCTCGTCGCAGCAACGCCTGGCATTGCCGCGACGACGGGCAGCGCAAGCCGTAACGACGTGCTTTATTTCATACGCGGTCAGGGCGCGACCTTCGGAAGCTCACCGTCGGTCGTCACCTATTTCGCCGATGTGCCGCAGCAGACCAACGCAGCCAGCGGTGGATCCAACATTAACTTCTACGATCTCGAGTCCGTTCAGGTTCTCAAAGGACCTCAGGGCACGCTATTCGGTCGCTCGACCACCGGCGGCGCCGTACTCGTCACCCCGAAAAAACCCTCTGGTGAATTCGACGGTTTCGTCGAAGCATCGGTCGGAAATCATGCGGCTCGGGAACTAACCGCCGCAATCAATATCCCTCTTATGGGTGACCAGCTCGCAGTCCGCATCGCTGGGAACTACAGTTATCACGACGGTTATTCGCGCAGCAGCACCACTGGTCAGGAACTCGACGATCGCAATCGTTCATCTTACCGTATTTCGTTACTGGCCCGGCCGACCGACTGGCTGACGAACACCACAATCTTCACCGACCAAAATATTAGCGAGAATGGCACCGCGACTTTGCTCGACAAATATGAGCCGAATGGCATTGCCCGACTCGTCACCGATCCGCGGCTGCCGTTCAATCCGGCATTTGGGGGCAACACGGTGCTAACGGGCTCGCTGCTCGATACCAGGCCCGGTGGGATCGGCACCGGCGGATTCGGCTTTATCGCGGTGGCGGGACTGTGCGGTAATCCCGGGCTCGCACCTTACCTTGCCTCGATCGGACAGAGCACGGGCCAATGCATCTCGCAGCGGCTCGCGCTCATCAATGCGGCCCGCTCGAGTCTCGACTCCGAAGCAGCACGCCTCGCCGCAGGCGGCAGTGTCCGCAGGGTCGCCACGACGCGGGATCAGTTTCTCCGGTCTCGGGTACAGCAGATCATCAACACCACGGAACTCGATTTCGGGCGCCTGGGCTTCCTCGGTGAGACCTCGTTCAAGAACATCTTCTCGACCACGCGAAACCTCAAGTCCGCCGCCATTCGAGAGATTCAGGGCGGCGTTGGTACGGGCGTGGTGTTCAACAATCTTAATATAAATTATGATCCGACGCAGATGGCGAGCGGCGGTCAACCCGTCCCCTTCACCGTACGGGACGATGGCACCGGCAAGAACGACTGGTTCGACGTATTTTCTGAAGAAGCGCAGTTGTCTGGCCGCATCAACGACCGTCATGACTGGATCGTTGGCTTCTTCACCGAGGAGCAGAACACCAACCAATATCAAAATGAGCCGGCAGTGTTCCAGACGCTCAACGGCGCATTTACGATACCGGCTGGGCTGCCTGGCATTTCCAGCGGCTATAACAAGCCCTACAAACTTTCGCAAAGTGGTTACTTTGCGCAGACGACGGTAGACTTCGGGGCCTTCGGTCTGGACGGGCTGCGATTTACTGCCGGCTACCGGCATTCGATCGTTAAGAGCAGCACGATCGCCACCGATGCCACTCTCCTGCCCACCGGGCTTGTCCCCTCGACCACCCCGGGCATCGGCGCGAACCTCAAGCAGACCGCCGACAGCTACACTTTCGCACTCGATTACCGAGTGACCGACCGCGTTCTGGTGTACGGCACGACGCGCCGCGGCTTCAAGCAGGGTGGCATCAACATCCAGTCCGTCGTACCGGCAAGCAACGGCATCACCGCGGCGCAGCCGACCTTCGGACCAGAGAAGGTCACCGATTACGAGGTCGGCCTGAAGGCGGATTACGATCTCGGCGGTGTTGCGGCACGGTCCAATATAGCGCTGTTCACTGCAGATTTCGGCGGCCTGCATCGCGCTTCCTCATTCTTCAACGGGCAGACGACGTCGAACCAGATCCTCGCCATCGCCGCCCTACGCTCGCGCGGGGTCGAAATCGAACAGACACTCCGCCTCTCGCAGGCGTTCACGACCAATGTTTCCTACGCCTATCTCGACTCCAAGTTCACCAAATTCCCGGGCGTTGTAGTCCGGCCGACCGACGGCGCTGTCATCGATCGCATCAATTCGCCAGTCACGGGCGCGCCGAAGCACAAGTTCGACATCACCGGCCGATATTTGATCGAGGGCGGTGCGGACATCGGCGACTTCATCCTCGCCGCGAACCTGTCCTACCAGAGCCGCACGAAGCTTGAGGACGATGGCCTTTTCAACGCCACGGGACCCGTTTCCCAGTCTCCCTATGCGTTGGCCAACCTCCGTCTGGACTGGAACCAGGTGATGGGCAACCCGATCGACGCATCGATCTTCGTCAGGAACCTCACGAACAAAACCTACAAGGTCGGCACCGGCGGCCTGACTGCCGCGCAGTTGGGAACGACGACGAGCATTTATGCCGACCCGCGCATCTACGGGCTGCAGATCAGGGCTCGCTTCGGCCGCTCCGCGGAACGCTGAACCCGCTCCTTGCGTCATCGAGGGCGCGGGACGGGGTCTGCCCGTCCCGCGCCTCTTCGTGTCGGGTTCCCGTCGCGGGGAAGGTCCAATGCCAGTTATTCCCTCATAGAACACCCTGAAATCAGGGAGGCACACATGGGCGATGACAAATGGGACAAGGGCGTGGAGGTCTTCGATCAGGTCTATGGCCCGACCGCGTCGAAAATGCTGGATGGCCTTGCCCGCACTCCCTACCTGTCCGAGACCGTCGAAAACCTGTTCGCCAACGTCTGGGCGGCGCCGCACCTCTCCATGCGCGACAAGCGGCTGCTCGTGATCGGCGCGACCACGATGCTAGGTCGGGCCGACCTGCTGGAGGTGCAGATCGCGGGCGCGATCGCGAACAAGGAGATCACCGACGAGCAGTTCGAGGAGATGACGCTCCTGATGCTGTTCTATGCCGGCGCCGGAAACACCACCGCGCTCAGCCGCGGGATCGATGCCGCGAAGAAACGCGCGGAGACGCTCGTCAAGCCGGACCGATCGCGTCACAGGTCATGCTCTCACAGGAACGCCGTAGCGGGCGCAACCGGTAAGCCTCGCCGATCGACGATCGCCAGGCCGGCCAATCAGGCCGAAGGCGTCCGCGCGCGAGGTGCGCGCCGCACGCCTAATGGTTCTCAGCGCATTTTATTCACAGCGTCACAGGGCGGCGCGGCTATTCGTTACAACCCGCAGCGGCAAGAGCGAGGCGCCGCTCACGTTCTAGCGACCCGCCGACATTGCGGTCTTAGCCCTGCGCGGTGAGCCCAGCCGCGGTGATGCCGGCGAGCGTGCAGAGCTCGTCATTGTCGGAAAGATCGCCGGAAATACCTACCGCGCCAATCGCCTGGCCGGTTTCGTCCACCACGATCACGCCGCCCGCCCCCGGGATGACGCCGGCGGGAGCGATCGAACCAAGCGAGGCTACGAAAACCGGACGCTCGGCTGCCATGTCCTGGATCTTCCGGGAAGAGATTCCCAGGAATAGCGCCCCTGCGGCCTTGCCCGTGGCGAGCTGGAGCCGGCCGGTGGAGGCGCCGTCTTGGCGGTTATAGACGATGAGATGGCCGCCTGCATCGAGCACCGCGACGCCCAGCGGCTTAAGGGCGAGTTCCTTGCCCTTGGCGAAGGCAGCCTCGACGACCGTGTTGGCCTGTGCAAGCGTGATGCGGCTCATGAGGTTATCCTTGTCATTGCGAGGTGAGAAATCGATTTGGGGACCGGCCCACCGGTTGCCCAATCGAGCAACTCGACGGTGTGGACGACCGGGATCGCAGCGCGTTGCCCGATTTGCATGGCACAGCCTATGTTGCCGGTCGCGATCACATCGGGCTCGAGGCGCATGATGTTCGCCACCTTGCGGTCACCCAGTTGGCCCGCGATCTCGGGCTGGAGAATATTGTACGTTCCCGCAGAGCCACAGCACAGATGTGCCTCGATAGGCGCGCGCACGAGATAGCCTGCTTCGGCCAGGAGCCGCTTCGGCGCTTCGGTAATCTTCTGACCGTGCTGGAGTGAACAGGCGGCATGATAGGCTACGGTCAGCCCGCGTCCTTCGCCGGCTGGTAGACCCACATCGATTAATACCTCGCTCACATCCTTGGCGATGGCTGAAACTCGGGCAGCCTTGTCGGCATAAGCGGAATCCTCGCGCAGCATGAAGCCGTAATCCTTGATCGTCGTGCCGCAACCCGACGCGGTGATCACGACAGCATCAAGGCCTTCGCCGTCCATCTCGCGGATCCACGCATCGACATTGCGCCGTGCCGCCTCCAGGCTCGCCGCCTCGCGGCCCATGTGATGCACGAGCGCACCGCAGCAGACTTCGCCCTTCACGAAGGTGACATCATAGCCGCAGCGATTAAGCAGCCGCACGGTGGCCGCGCGCACTTCGGGCTTCAGGACGGGTTCCGCACAGCCCTGAAGGATCGCTACGCGCCCGCGTTTCACTGGAGCAGGAGACGGGACGATCGAACCCTGGGGTGGCGTCGACCTGGGTGCCAGCGCCAGCATCGCTGCCATGGGACGCAGCGCGGCGATCTTGTCCACCAGCGGTGTCGCGGGTCTCGCCAGCCGAGCAAGCGCGAGCGCAATGCGGAAGCGTCTCTGGTGCGGCAATACAAATGCCAGCAGGTCGCGGAACAACCGGTCGCGCCATGGGCGGCGATATCGCTCTTCGATATAGGCGCGCGCATGATCCACGAGGTGCATGTAGTTCACGCCCGACGGGCAAGTAGACATACATGACAGGCATGAGAGGCAACGATCGATATGCTTGACGACTTCGACCGTCGGCTTCCGGTCATTCTCCAGCATATCCTTCATCAAGTAGATTCGACCACGCGGGCTATCCAGTTCGTCGCCGAGCAGGACGTAGGTCGGGCAGGTTGCGGTGCAGAAACCGCAATGCACGCATTTGCGGATCACCGCTTCAGAGGCTGCCATTGCCGGATCAGCGAGCTGATCAGTGGAAAATTTAGTCTGCATAGGTTTCCTGCAGAAAACGTCCGGTCTCGAAGACGCCGGATGGATCAAAGGCGCGGCGCACCCGGCGCTCAAGCGCGGCGACCCCGGGCGCGCGGGGATGTTGTGCGGGAACGACACCGCGTAGAGCGTCCGGCGCACGGACCAGCATCGCCTCCCCGTTCGCCGCTTCGGCCGCCGCTCGCACAATCGCGGGATCGCCGTCATAACCCAGCCAGATAAGGGCCCCGCCCCAATCGAACAGCCAGCGGGCACCGAGTGGTTCGAGCGTGGCGATCAGTTCGCAGGCGCGCGACGGCGGCACATGTATCTTCCACAGCGCGCCGTCCGCGATTGGAGCAGCATGACGGATGCTGTACCATAATCTATCGGCGGCAATCGGATCGAGCCGGACCAGCGCGCAACGATCGCGCAGGATTTCCGGCAGCACCACGCAGCGCGCCTCTACCGATGGTTCGAATCCAGCCAGCCGGAACAGAGTGAGTGCAGGTCCACTCCCGACCCCGGCTGGGAGATGCGCCGCCGCCGACACCTCGGCATGGCTGCCCAACGCACGCGCCATTGCAGCATGAGCATCCGGCGGAGATAGTCCTTCGGCGACAAGCGTTGCGGACATGCGTGGGCGGGGCAGCACCTTGAGCGTGAGTTCGGTCATTGCCGCAAGCCGGCCCCAGCTTCCGGCCATCAGCTTGGGAAGATCATATCCGGTGACGTTCTTGACGACCTTGGCGCCCGCGACGAAATGCTCACCCCGACCGGAAACCGCTGAAAAGCCCAGCAGGTGATCGCGCGCGCCGCCCGCCGTCACCCGGCGCGACCCGGCGACCCCGGCCGCGACCACGCCACCAATTGTCGCTGCCCCTGCAGGCCTGCCGAAGATCGGGCCGTGATCCCACGGATCGAATGCCAACATCTGGTTTTCGCCCGCGACCAGAGCCTCGACATCGGCAAGTGCCGTGCCCGCGCGCACGGTAAGGACCAGTTCGGGTGGGTCGTAATCCACCACACCGACAAAGCCTCGCATGTCGAGGATGGCAGTGTCGCGCGGTGCGCCGATCGCGGACTTGCTGCCGCCGGCGCGTATCTCCAGCCGTGTGCCGCTGCGCGCGGCGTCGGCGATCGCGTCTTGCAATGCGTCTATAGTGGTGGGTGCGATCGAGGTCATCAGAAGCGAGGCAGTTCCGGGAACCGCGTCTGTCCGTGGTGGACATGCATTCGACCGAGTTCGGCGCAGCGGTGTAGCGAGGGGAAGACCTTGCCCGGATTCAAGAGCAAGTCGGGATCGAACGCGCATTTCACACGCTGCTGATGCGCGAGATCTGTTTCGGTGAACATCTCGGGCATAAGGTCGCGTTTCTCGATACCGACACCATGCTCGCCCGTCAGCACACCGCCGACTTCGACACAAAGGCGGAGGATATCGTTGCCGAACTCTTCTGCACGATCGAGCTCGCCGGGAATATTGGCATCATAGAGGATGAGTGGGTGGAGATTGCCGTCGCCCGCGTGGAACACATTTGCGACACTAAGTCCGTATCGCAATGACATCTCCTCCATCCGCCGCAGCACTTCGGGCAGGCGGCGGCGCGGGATGGTACCGTCCATGCAGTAATAATCAGGGGATATCCTGCCGACCGCCGGGAAGGCCGCCTTGCGCCCTGCCCAGAAGGCGATACGTTCGTTCTCGTCGATTGAGATACGCAGCGTCGTGGCGCCATTGTCGCGCGCGATGCCGGCGATCTCATCTATCAGGTGATCGCATTCCGCGGCAGGACCGTCGACTTCGACGATGAGCAGAGCGCCGACATCCAGCGGATAACCGACGTTCACGAATGCCTCGGCCGCATGGATCGCTGGCCGATCCATCATTTCCATGCCGGCGGGAATGATGCCGGCGGCAATCACGTCGGCCACGCACTTGCCCGCCATCTCGGCATCGGGGAAACCGACTAGCACCGCACGCGCCGACTCTGGCTTGGGAAGGATGCGGACCGTGACTTCGGTCACGACGCCGAGCAATCCTTCCGATCCGACGATCACGCCGAGCAGATCGAGTCCGGCCGGATCGAGATGGCGTCCACCCAGGCGGATGATTTCGCCGTCCATCATCACGATCTGGACGCCGAGCACGTTGTTCGTGGTAAGACCGTATTTCAGGCAATGCACGCCGCCCGAATTTTCAGCGACATTGCCGCCGATCGAGCAGGCGATCTGACTGGAGGGATCGGGCGCATAATAGAAGCCAGCATCCTCTACCGCACGCGTGATCGCGAGATTGGTCACGCCGGGTTCGACGATCGCGATGCGATCAGCATAGTCGATCTCGACTATTCGCTTAAACTTGCCGAGTCCGAGGAGCACCGCGTCTTCAAGCGGCAGTGCGCCTCCCGAAAGCGAGGTACCCGATCCACGCGGAACCACCTTAACGCCTTGTGCATGGCACCAGCGCAACACGGCGGAGACCTGCTCCACGGTGTCCGGGAGCACCACCACCATCGGCGGCTGGCGATAAGCTGTAAGACCGTCCGATTCATATGGGCGCAGTTCGGCCGCTTCGCTGATCACCCCCTCGCCCGGCACGATCTTGCGCAGAGCCGCTACGATTTGATCACGTCGGGTGAGCACGGATTGATCCGGCAAGGGCATTAAGATCGCCATGCATATTTCCCTCGAGCGGTATGAGCCCATGCCCAATCGCTCACAGTGCAATGATCGTCCATAGGCGTCAGAGCGTCGCACCGCCATCGAAGGCGATGATCTGGCCGGTAAGGAACGATGCCTGGTCCGACGCCAGGAAAGCGGCGAGATTTCCGCCCTCCTCAAGCGTGCCAGGACGATGGAAGCGGACAAGGCTGCTCATCTGATCGAGAATAGCTTGAGTGAATTCCATCTGGGTCTCGTGTTTTGCGGGCTGACCTTCCGGTACCCATTCGCGGACCTGCTCGAGCGTCATGTGATCGATCCAACCGATGGCAATCCCGTTTACCCGGATATTGTTCTCGGCCTCCTCATAGGCGAGTTGGCGGATCAGCGCGTCTACGGAGCCCTTGGAGAAGGGTGAGATTCCGTCGAATTCAATCACACGCCTCGTTGCGACCGATGAGCAGGCGACGATCGAACCGCCTCCGCTCTTGCGCATAATCGCGATCGCCGCCTTGAAAAGTCGAAAATACCCAATTGCATCCCCCGCCATGAACTTCTCGATCGTCTCGACAGAAAAATCCGCCATCTTGGCAAAGGTCACGGGCACGCCTGCACCGACTGCCACGGTGTGGAGCCTGCCATATTCTGCAACGACTCGATCGAGCGCCGCTTGGACCGAAGCGTCGTCTTCGGCGACCATATGGATCGCGATCACCTCATGGCCTTCGGCCTGAAGCTCGGCTTCCAGCGCCTTGGCCATCGCCTCGTTACCAAGATAGGTAAAGACCTGTGGCACACCGGCCCTGGCATATTGTCGGACGATACCCTGGCCCAGCCGGCCGGTACCGCCGGTCACGAGTGCGCCGCCTTTGGGGAATGTAAGCGTGATGGCCATCATGATCTCCTGTACCCGCCGCGCGCTGCTGTCCGCAAATCAGTGCGCCGCCGGCGCATGAACTGGACGCGGCGCACCGGCGGCAACACCTGTCCGACGCTAGGCCGCACCGAGGCCAAGTTCCGGTGGCGCTGTCTGCGATCAGCGCAGCACGCCGGCCGCATACCCTTCTTGGACCGCCTGCCCCGGACATACGGCGAGGCGGCAGACCGCCAATCTCCTTCAGCTTAATGCCAGCATCCGCAATCTGATTGCCTCCTGGTTTGGATGGTTTCGCACGACGGCGGCGGGCGAAGCCTGGGACTGTCCGTCAAATACAAGTCCTACGTGGCCGCCGCGTAGCGTGGTACGACGCCCGAGATAGAGTAATCCGGGAGCGGAATGTGGATAGCCAGAACAGCGTAGAGATGATGTACGAGGCGGTGGAACGCGAGGTTCAGCGGACCACCTATCCAGAAGGCTTTCCTGCGCTTCCAGAGGTTCCGGCGGCACGTTATTTCGATCCCGAATTTTATGCGCTCGAGATCGAGCATGTCTACGGCAAAACCTGGCTGAGCGCAGCGCATGTAAGCGAACTACCTAAGCCGGGTTCCTACAAGCTGTTCGAGCAGTTCGGGCTGTCGATTATCATCAGCCGCGGCACTGACGATGTGATCCGCGCCTTTCGCAACGTCTGCCGCCATCGCGGCGCGGCGCTTGTGACGGCGCCTACTGGCACTGCTCGACGCTTCGTCTGTCCTTATCATGCCTGGGGCTACGCCTCGGACGGGGAGCTGAAATCGGTTCCCGAGTCACATAATTTCGCCTGCTTGGACAAGGCCGAGAAGCCACTGTTACAAGTCCGCTGTGAGACGTGGCGCGGTTTCATCTTCATCAATCAAGATGACAACGCCATCGCGCTAGAGGATTTTATGGCGCCGCTCGCCAAACAAATCGCGGATTTTCCAATTGACGACATGATCGTGAAGGACGTGATCACAGTCGAACTCGACTGCAATTGGAAGACGTCCTACGATAACTTTCTGGAAATTTACCACGTCAACACGGTTCACGCGAAGTCGCTCGCGCCTTATCTCGATTCGCGCAGCTTTGCGATTCAGCTGCTAAAAAACGGCCATGCCCGCTTCGCGACGCGTAAGCGGGCCGGCAAGTCGTTCTTCTCGGATGGGGCGGACGATCAGGCACCCGACGATTTCACGTCGCGCTTCAAGGAACATGCGGTCGGCCTTCCATTCTTCCCCAACGGCTTCACCGCGCTCGATCCAGTCGGCTTCTCATGGCAGACTTTCTGGCCCGCCGGACCCGGCAAGATGGTCATGATCGCGACGATGATGGGTTGGAAGAAGGACGACGAGGAAGACCGTGCCTTCTGGAAGCAGATGCGCGTGAACCAGATCGACGTTCTCAGCGAGGATATCGCATTGTTCGCGACAATCCAGCGTTCGATGGACACGGGCGAATTGCCCGGCATCCTGCTCGGCTATCAGGAACAGCAAATCTATTGGTATAACGAGGAGATCGACCGCAAGATCGGCGAGGAAAATATTCCCGAACATTTTCGGATCGAGCCAGTCCTGGCACCCTTCGCTGCGGGGTAAGCGAGCCGTATAACCTCCCTGCAACGCGGAAATAACGATAGCGGCGAGAAACGACGTGTCTGACTCATCTCACCGCGAGTCGAATTCGTCTTAGCGCGGGAGGAGCGTCTGCGCTCGACGATCGTGACGGCTCTGTCATCGAGACATCCTGCCGACAGGCGAGTTCTTATTAAGGACCGCGCGCCGCGCGCTTCCGCCAGCGGGAGGCACAATACCGATCACTGAGGGAGCTATCTTCGCCATGCGCCGGAGGTTAGAGCAGGGCTCGGTATAGCCGGGTCGGTGTTCCCCGCACCCGAGATCATTGATGCCTCCTACGCTGTACGCGAGGGACGGCTGGGCCCTTTCGGCTATCGCCCCGCGTCCATCAGGTTACCCCCGTCGACGTGGAAGCTGTGTCCGGTGGCATAGTTGCAAGCATCCGTTGCAAGAAACAGCGCGGCCGGCGCGACCTCGTCCATCGGTGATCCGGGAATGCCGAGCATGTGCGCGAGACACGGCTCCTCGCGGCTCACAGGAGCCAATACCAAGCTTCGCTACACAGAATAACGGTGCGCGCGCCCGACTGGAGCTGCCCGAAGGCCGGCTTCGGAACCGAGCAGGCGGGCAGTTCCGAAGCGCCGAAGCCGCCCGATCTTATTACTCGGCCGCGATAGACTGGGGGGCTTCAAGCATGAACTTGGAGCTGTCCCATCCCTGCACCACCGGGAGGATCTTCTCGCCGAACAGCTCGAGCGAGCGGAGTTGCTGCTCAGGTGAACCGATCACGAACGGGAGATCGCAGATCCCGACGCCGATCTCACGCAGCGCCTCGAACTTCGCGATCATCGTCTCGGGGCCGCCGACGAAATACGGCTTAGCGACAAGATTGAGGACCGGAGGTCCACCCAGCGTCGCAGACTGCAGCTTGGCCGATTCCTCTGCCTTCATGCCAAAGTGCTTCTCGAGATCCGCATATGCCCGCTCGTCAGTATCAGCGAGATAGGTAATGCCGCGATACAAGACATGGTCGGGCGTCGGCTCCCAGCCAGCCTTCGCGCATTCGACGCGGTAGAGTTCGATCCATTTCTTCACCACCTCCGGTGGTGCAAAGGAAAAGGCGATACCAATGCGGCGCTTGGCGGCGAACACCACTGAGTCCTCGCTATTGCCGGAGCCGAATACAGGCGGGAACGGCTTCTGTGCCACGGTCGGCCAGATCGACACGTTCTTGAAGTTGTAGTTCTCGCCTTCCCAAGCAAAAGGCTTGTTGGCCTGCCAAGCCTTCAGGATCAGGTCAATGCCTTCCTGAGTCATGCTCTTGGTCTTCTCGGGCGGCGTATCATAGGTGTTGTGCTCGTTGGGTGTTCCGCGCAAGAACAACACCTCAAGACGTCCGCCACTCATCGAATCGAGCATCGCAATCTCTTCAGCGAGCCGCACAGGATTGTTGAGCGGTACCAGCGGGCCCAGCAGCGCGACACGCACCTTCTTAGTCCGCTGCACGATGGCCGATGCCATGATCAGGGGGTTTGGCGTCATCTGATAGGGAGCATAATGATGCTCGGAAACGCTAACCCAGTCGAAGCCGAGCTCTTCGGCCTTCTCGACCATGCCGAAATAGCGCTGATACGATTGCTGAGCGACCTGTGGATCGCAGAATTCGGGAGAAGCCGGCCAGATTTCGATGCCCGGCGCGGGACCGTCATACCCCGTCATGCACAGATAGGAGACTTTCATGCGACCTCTTTTTAGATGCTCAGCGCTTTATAACAGCGCCACCTATGCACTATCCAAACTCCCATTACAACAATATATGCACGATATCCCATTATCATGCACGATTTTTCTGACAAACGCCAGCGACGCCGATTGTAGGCGGGGGAGCCTCAACAACTGATCATTGAATGACTTAGCCTCGCGCAAGGAGGGTAAGAATAGGCAAGGAATATGTTTACGTTGAGCGCCCCGCTTCCCATCGCCGGCCGGGAGGACGAGCATAACGGGTGGTACACCGACAGGCATCTCCAGGACGTGCTTGCGGCGCCCGGCTTTGTCTCCGCCCAAGGCTTCATGATGGCCGATTGGGGCCAAGATAGCGCTACAGCCTTTGGATGCTTTTGAGGGCCCTCTTGTGCGGCTCGTCTATCGATTCGGATTGCCGCGTGGGGCGGAGCGGGGATAGGGTCGTGGCCCTGAGATCGGTGAGACGCCGGCAGATGCAGGAGAAGGTGGTGCCCCAATATGATCTCGTACTGCGCGGCGGGACGATCCACGACGGATCCGGGGGTCTCCCCTTCGTTGCCGACGTAGCGGTCAAGGATCAGCGGATCGTCGCGATCGGGGGCCTCGTCGGCGAGGGCGCTGAGGAGATCGACGCCGCCGGCTGTATCGTGACGCCCGGCTTCATAGATATACATACCCATTATGACGGCCAGATTACCTGGGAGAACCGCCTCGCCCCTTCGTCCGATCATGGCGTGACGACGGTGGTGATGGGCAATTGCGGCGTCGGCTTCGCCCCGGTCCGCCCACAGGATCACGAACTGGTCGTCAAGCTGATGGAAGGCGTGGAGGACATTCCCGATGTCGTCATGACGACGGGCGTGCCGTGGAACTGGGAGACGTTTCCCGACTATCTGGATGCGCTCGAAAAGCGGACCAGCGACATCGATTTCGCGGCGCAACTGCCGCATTCGCCGCTTCGCGTCTATGTCATGGGCGAACGCGGTGCGAACCTTGAACCGCCGACGGACGCCGATCTCGCCGAGATGAAGCGGTTGACGACGGAAGCAATCCGCGCCGGGGCGCTTGGCGTCACAACGTCACGGAACTTTGGCCATCGCTTCAAGGACGGGCGGCTCGCGCCTTCGGTTCCGACCGAGGATCAGGAGATACTGGCGCTCGCGGAAGGACTGCGCGATGCTGGCACCGGCGTGTTCCAATTGCTGCCAAACTACGACATGGGAGCCGCAGAGCGCTTCGACCTCGTTGAGCGGATAGCCCGCACCTCCGGCCGGCCTGTCTCGTTCACCTTCATGCAAAATCCAGCCGAAAAGGATGGTTGGCGAACAATAATTGACGCACTTGACCGTTCCAATGCCGAAGGCTTGGAAATCCGCGGCCAGGTGATGGGTCGGCCCGCGGGTACGATGCTGGGGCTGGAACTATCGCTCCATCCCTTCGCACTCCATCCAAGCTTTCGTGCGCTCGAGCCCTTGCCGCTGGCCGAGAAGGTGGCGGCGATGCGCGATCCGGAGTTGCGTCGACGGCTGTTGGCGGAGGAGCCGACCGATCCCAACCCGTTCTTTCTCTTCATGATCGGCGAGACCGAGATGCTGTTCCCGCTCGGCGATCCACCCAATTACCATCCAGCGCCCGAGGACAGCGTTGGCGCAATCGCGAAGCGGACAGGGCGCGATGTGATGGATGTGATCTACGATGCGCTGCTTGAGCGCTACGGCCACGAGATCCTATATCGCCCGCTCGGCAACACCGGCGGGTATCGTTTCCAGAGCTCGGGGCGGGACATCATCCCCCACGAGCATACCATACTGGCGCTGGGCGATGGCGGGGCGCATTATTCTATGATCTGCGATGCCGCTTACACCACCTATTTCCTGACCTACTGGTCTCGCGACGCAGAGGAAGATCGTGCATTCGCGCTCCCGCTTGCCATCCGCAAGCTTTCGCACGATCCGGCACGTGCGGTTGGCCTCAATGATCGCGGATTGGCGCGAGTCGGTTATAAGGCGGACCTTAATGTGATCGACATGGACAGGCTTCACCTCCACGCACCGCATGCCACCTATGATCTTCCCGCCGGTGGACGCCGCCTAAGCCAGAAGGCGGACGGCTATGTCGCAACGATCGTGTCTGGCACGATCACCTACCGCGACGGACAGGCAACCGGAGCGCTGCCCGGTCGCTTGGTACGAGGTCAGCGCGAGTTGGCGTGATCAGGCTTGACCCGATCAGAAGTGGCGCGATCTGCCCAGCCCCCGAGGCAGCGCTGCGCGACTATATGCTCGCTCTGATGGTCGGT
>NZ_CAMLFY010000116.1 GCF_946479415.1 uncultured Shinella sp.
CATGCTGACCGGCCGCGCCTTCGCCGTCGAGCCGGTCAAGATTTCCCGTGACGACACCGCACTCGATCTGACGGCCACCACCGAGATCTACAGCGGCCGCGGCGAGGCCTTCCAGGTTTCCACCGCTCCCGGCACCGACGGCATCGTGCGCCGCATCGAGGTGCGCGCTACCTCCGAGGAACACCAGGGCGACTGGGCCGTCTTCGCGCTCGCCAATGTCTCGGAAGAGCAGATCGACCGCCTGATCGTCGCCCCGCACTTCCGCCTCGTGCAATCCAAGCTGTTCTGGCCGGATCTCGGCGCCAAGCGCATCATCTCGATCACCCCGAGCGAAGGTTTTGCGCTCGACCGCCAGCAGAGCGAGGAAGCCGATGTCTTCCGCATCACGCTCAACCCCGGCACGGTCGTCACATTCGTCGCCGAGCTTGCGACCCCGGACCTGCCGCAGATCTATCTCTGGGAACCGGACGCCTACAAGGACACGGTCAACGCCTTCACGCTCTATCGCGGCATCGTGCTCGGCATTGCCGGCCTGCTTGCGGTGTTCCTCACCATCCTCTTCGTGGTGAAGGGCACCTCCATGCTGCCGGCGACGGCAGCGCTTGCCTGGGCGGTGCTCGGCTATATCTGCGTCGATTTCGGTTTCCTGTCGAAGCTCATCAGCATCACGGCCGGCGACGAGCGAATATGGCGCGCGGGAACGGAAGTGTTCCTGGCGGCGGGCCTCGTGGTCTTCCTCTTCACCTATCTCAATCTCAACCGCTGGCACGCGCATCTCTCTTACGCGACGCTCGCCTGGATCCTCGGCCTCGGCCTGCTCTTCGGTGTGGCGATCTACGATCCGCCGATCGCCTCGGGCATCGCCCGCCTGTCCTTCGCGCTGACCGGCACCGTCGGCATCGTGCTCATCGCCTATCTCGGCTTCAACCGCTACGACCGCGCCATCCTGCTGGTGCCCGCCTGGGCACTGATCCTCGTCTGGCTGTTCGGCGCCTGGCTGACGGTGACGGGCCAACTCAACAACGACATCATCCAGCCGGCGCTCGGCGGCGGCCTCGTGCTGATCGTGCTGCTCATAGGCTTCACGGTGATGCAGCACGCCTTTGCCGGCGGCGCCTATAGCCAGGGCCTGTTCTCCGATCTGGAGCGCCAGTCGCTGGCGCTGACGGGTTCGGGCGATACGGTCTGGGATTGGGACGTGGCGCGCGACCGCGTCGTCACCATTCCCGACATTTCCATCCAGCTCGGCCTCGCGCCCGGCGTCATGCACGGCCCGGCGCGCAACTGGCTGCCGCGCCTGCATCCCGACGACCGCGACCGTTTCCGCGCCACGCTGGACGTGCTCCTGGAACACCGCAAGGGCCGGCTCAACCATCAGTTCCGCGTGCGCGCCGAGGATGGCCACTATCACTGGCTCTCCATCCGTGCGCGTCCCGTGCTCGGTGCCAATGGCGAAATCATCCGCTGCGTCGGCACGATCATCGACATCACCGAACAGCGCAATTCCGTCGATCGCCTGCTTCAGGACGCCCTGCACGACAACCTGACCGGCCTGCCGAACCGCCAGGTCTTCCTCGACCGGCTCCAGTCGATCCTGTCCTTGACCGGCAGTTCCGAGAATGTGCGCCCGACCGTGCTGACCATCGACATCGACCGCTACAAGCAGGTCAACGATGCGCTCGGCATTGCCGCCGGCGACAATATCCTGATCGCGCTCACCCGCCGCCTGCGCCGTCTTTTGAAGCAGCAGGACACGCTGGCGCGCCTCTCCGGCGACCAGTTCGGCCTGATCCTGATGTCGGAGCGCGATCCGGCCAAGGTCGCCGATTTCGCCGATGCGGTCAGCAAGGCGATCATGGTGCCGATCAATTTCGGCGGCCGCGAGATCATCCTGACGGCCTCCATCGGCCTCGTCTCCTGGGTCGACCAGCAGGAGGATGCGCCGGGCCTGCTCAACGATGCCGAGCTTGCCATGTACCGGGCGAAAAAGGCCGGCGGCAACCGCGTCGAACCGTTCCGCCCCGCCTTCCGTACCTTCGGCGCCGACCGTCTCCAGATCGAGACGGACCTGCGCCGCGCCATCGAGCGTAAGGAACTGTCGCTGGTCTATCAGCCGATCGTGCGGCTGAAGGATGCCGAGATCGCCGGCTTCGAGGCCTTGATGCGCTGGGATCACCCCAAGCGCGGCAATATCTCGCCGGCCGAATTCATCCCGATCGCCGAGGCCTCCGACCTCATCAACCAGCTCGGCCTCTTCGCCTTCGACAAGGCCGCAAGCGACCTGATGGACTGGCAGCTCCAGACCGGCGACCTGCCCGTCTTCGTCTCGGTCAACCTGTCGAGCGCGCAGCTCCTCAACAACGAGCTGTACAACGACGTGCGCGCCGCACTCGCCAAGACCCGCTGCGAGCCGCAGAAGCTCAAGCTGGAACTCACCGAATCCATCGTCATGGAGAACCCGGAGCAGGCCCGCCTCATTCTCACGAAGCTGAAGGATATCGGCCTTGGCCTGGCGCTCGACGATTTCGGCACCGGCCATTCCTCGCTCTCCTACCTCACCCGCTTCCCCTTCGATACGATCAAGATCGACAAGGCGCTGGTGCGCGACGGGTCCGACAAACGCGGCGTGCTGCTGCGCTCCGTCATCTCCATGGCGCGGGAACTGGAGATGCAGGTGGTGGCCGAGGGCATCGAGTCCGAAGAGGATGCGATCGAACTCGGCAATATGGGCTGCGAATTCGGCCAGAGCTACCTCTTCGGCCCGCCGATCGGCTATGATTCGGTACAGCGGCTGCTGAAGGAGCGGTTTCCGCTGATGAAGCGGGCGTAAGGACGCCCACTATGTCGCCGACTTGCGGACCAGCCGGTTGATGAAATCGAGTTTTTCGACGACCGGTGGCGGCAGCACGAAGGGGTAGCTGTCCGGTTGGCCCATGGAGCGCTGAATGGCGTTCATGGCGACGGAGAGCGGGATCCAGCTTTCGACGAGGCGGCCCGCGTTCGGGGCACGGTAGGGGTCGAAGGTGACCTCGGCTTCCAGCTCCTCGTGCCCCTTCGGATCCGTGTTGAGACCGAAGGCGCGCGCGGTTTCCAAGGTATCGACGATGTGGAAGAAATGCGCCCAGCATTCGGCAAAATCCTCCGCCGGGTGGCAGCTCGCATAGGTGCTGATGAAATTCAGCGGCCAGTCGGCGGGCGGGCCTTGCTCGTAGTTGTGCTGGAGGGCGGCGGCATAGTCCGCGCGTTCATCGCCGAACAGGCGGCGTGCTTCCTCCAAGGTCGCGTCGTCGCGAATGAGCTGCGTCCAGTAGAAATGGCCGATCTCGTGGCGGAAATGGCCGAGCAGCGTGCGGTAGGGTTCGTCCATCGAGACGCGCACGCTTTCGCGCACCTCGTCATCGGCCTCGGCGGCGCGCAGGCTGATCAGGCCGTCCTCGTGGCCGGTCATGGCGGCCGCGATCACATTGCCGTCCGCATCCAGTTCGTCGGCGAGGAAATCGAAGACGAGGCCGCCGGCGGGATCCTCTTCGCGCGTCGGATGCGGCAGTTTCCAGCGCAGGATGGAGTAGAAGAGATGACGCTGTGCAGCACCGATGCGCCGCCAACGCTCCAAGCCTTTGGGATCGGTCGTCGGCACGATGCGGTTGTGCCGGCAGGCGGGGCAGAAGGCGTGCGGGCTGTCGGCCGGAAGGATCCAATTGCAGACATCATGCGCGGCGTTGTCGCAGAAACGGTAGAGCCCTTCCCGCGGCGAAATCCGCCAGAACCCCTCGCCTTCCGGAACCAGCGCATGCAGCGTCATGTCCTCGGAAAGAAACCCGAGCGAGGAGCCGCAGCGCACGCAGAGGCGATTGTCGAAATGGGTGGTCTGGCCGCAGGTTTCGCAGGTGAAGAGCTTCATGATCTATCCGGGAAGAGGCTGCTCTCAGCACGATACCCGCACCGGCCTTCGCCGACACGGGTATCGAATTCCATCCGGGGCCGCGCTGGCCCCGCGGCCTGTCAGAGGCGGTCGACCGCGCCCTTGACGGCATCCTTGGCCTTGCCGACAGCCTTCTGGGTCTTGCCCTTGGCTTCCTGGCCGGCGCCTTCGGCGCGCAGCTTGGAATTGTCGGTTGCCTTGCCGGCGGCCTGCTTTGCCTTGCCGGCCAGTTCGTTTGCGGTGCCCTTGATCTTGTCGCTCGTGCTACCCACCGTCATACTCCTGTTGTTGCGGCGTGTTCCTTCACGCGGCGAGACAACGGCGAAGCGCCGCACAAGTTCCGAAGAGAATTGGATTGTTGCCGATCTCAGGCGTGGCCGGCTTCCATCGACAGCATGGCGGGTGTGATGCCCATCAGGCCCAGCGCGCGCTCGTATTTGCTGTCGAGATTGGTGTCGAAGATCAGCTCTTCCTGGGCCGGGCAGCTCAGCCAGCCATTGTTGCCGATCTCGTTTTCGATCTGCCCTGCGCCCCAGCCGGCATAACCGAGCATCATCAGGCCGCGCTGCGGACCAGCTCCGCGGGAAATGGCGCGCACGATATCGAGCGTCGCCGTCAGCGAAATATCGTCGCTGACGGGAATGGAGGATTCGGACATGTAGTCATCCGAATGCAGCACGAAGCCGCGGCCGCTCTCGACCGGGCCGCCGCAGCGGATGGGGAAATTCAGCGTCGAGCCCGGCAGGCGGATCACCTCGTCCTCGCCGACGAGATCGAGGTGCAGCAGCACATCGGAAAAGCTCAATTGCTGCGGACGGTTGATGACGAAACCCATCGCGCCGTCCTCGGAATGCGCGCAGATATAGACGACGGTGCGGGCAAAATTGGCATCGGCCATGCCCGGCATGGCGATCAGGAACTGACCGTCAAGGAAGCCACGTTCTCGTTTGTTTTTCAGAACCGAGATAGCCATGATGGGGGACAGCCTACCAATTCGCCGCCAAATGAAAAGCATTCTTTTTGACCGGCGCGGCATGCCAGCCCTCACAGAAGAGCTATGGCTCGTTCACGCCCAATCAAGCATTTATGATGACCTTATCCGTGTTTGTCGCTGGAAAGGCGGCGCGGGCGGCGCTAGATATTCGTCTATGAAACGCTTGGAAACCGCTGCTTTCGCGCTGCTTTTCGCCTGTTCTCCCGCTCTCGCCGCGACTTCGTCCTGGGTCGAGACGCCGGGTGGCGACGTGCGCCTCATCGCGCTGCCGGCCGATGCCGACGGCACGGTGCGCGCCATGCTCGATATCCGGCTGCACGACGGCTGGAAGACCTATTGGCGCGATCCCGGCGGCAGCGGCATTCCGCCGTCGGTTGCCATCAGCGGCGCGGAACTGACCGCCGTCGGCTTTCCCGCGCCCAAACGCCTCGGCGACCAGACCAACCACTATATCGGCTATGACGCGCCGGTGCGCCTGCCGCTGACGCTCGCCAAGCCGGAGGGCGGCGCGATTACCGCCACCGTCTTTCTCGGCGTCTGCAAGGACATCTGCATCCCCGTGCAGGCGGAGCTGACGGCGGATGCGAGCGCCGAGAGCTTTGCCAATCCATTGGAAGCGATGGCGATCTCGGATGCCGACGCGACGCTGCCGCATGGCGCGGGCAATGGTTTCAAGCCCTTGTCCGGGCAATGGGCCGCCGACGGCAAGAGCATTTCCGTGCGCTTCGAGGCGCCCGCAGAGGGCGCGCTGCCGGATGTTTTCCTCTCGGGAACCTCGACCTTCGAATTCGGCGCGGCCGGTCCGGTGCGGCGCGATGGCGGCGTCTTCGTCGCCGAGGTGCCGGTGCTGCACAAGCCGAAGGTCTTCGACCTCGCCAAAAACCCGATCAAGCTGACGGTCAGGGCCGGCGACAAGACGATGGAAAGCCCGCTTGCCATCGAGTGACCGTCGCCTATAGTCCCCTCCCCGGCCTTTTTCGGCCGCCCGCCCTAGATATGCATCTGACAGGAGAGACGCCGTGACCATTGCCGTTGGAGACAAGCTGCCCGAGCTCAAGATCAAGGAACGCACGCCGGATGGTCCCGCCGAGGTCTCGACCGAAGACCTCTTCAAGGGCAAGCGCGTCGTGCTCTTCGCCGTCCCCGGTGCCTTCACGCCCACCTGCTCGCTGAACCACCTGCCGGGCTACCTGGAAAACCGTGACGCCATTCTTGGCAAGGGCGTGGACGACATCGCCGTCGTCGCCGTCAACGACCATCACGTCATGGGCGCCTGGGCCAATTCCACGGGCGGTGCGGGCAAGCTGCGCTTCCTCGCCGACTGGGACGCCGCCTTCACCAAGGCGCTCGGCATGGATGTCGATCTCTCCGCCGGCACGCTCGGTGTGCGCTCCAAGCGCTATTCCATGCTCGTCGAGGACGGCGTGGTGAAGACGCTGAATGTCGAGGAAAGCCCCGGCCAGGCGGCCGTCTCTGGCGCCGCCGCGATGATCGAGCAGCTCTGAGCGAGCGGCCTTCGATACGGGGCGCGCGCACGCGTGTCGGTGCCCCGTATCAACCTTGCGGCAGGACCCGCATTTCCCGGATGAGCCAGCGCTCGAGCGCCAGGGTGTCGGGGTGGCCGGCCAGATGCGGCGCGATCCATAGGACCAGCCGGCGCGGCCCCTGGCAGAAGCCGAGCGGCGCAACGAGCCTTTTCGAAGCGATGTGATCGGCAACGAGCATCTGGGGCACGACGGCGACGCCGAGACCGAAGATCGCGGCCTGAATCAGCAGATAGAAATGTTCGAAGGTGGAGCGCGGCTCCAGCGGCAATTCCTCGCAGCCCGCTGCCATTTGCCATTCGTCGAAGGCCTGGGCGCGCGTGCGCGTTCCCAAGAGGGCGGCATCCACAAGGTCCGCCGGACCGGAAATCGGGTTCTGCGTCAGATAGGACGGCGCGCAGACAGGCCCGATCTCTTCGGCGCCGAGATCGCGGATCACCGCACCGGGCGGCGGCTCGATGACGCTGGCGCGGATGGCGATGCTGATCTTGTCGCGCATGAAGTCGATGCGGTCGTAGTTCATGTTGAACTGTATCTCGACATGCGGATGGCGCGCATGAAACCGGCCGATGCGCGGAATGATCCATTCCATCATGATGGACGACGAGCAGGACAGCGTCAGCGGCCCCGGCCTGACGCGCTCGATGCTCGTCTCGATGATCGCGAAGGCGCTCGCCAGGCCTTCCGCAAGGCGCGCACCCTCCAGCGTCGGCTCGCTGGTGCGCGCACCGCGCGACAGAAGCAGCACGCCAAGCGTCTCCTCCAGTGAGCGAATATGACGGCTCACCGCACCATGCGTAACGCAAAGCTCCGCCGCAGCACGCGTCATGGAGCGGTGCCGGGCCACGGCCTCGAAGACCTTCAGGGCATTCAGCGAGGGCAGAGGGCGCACGTGCAAAGGCTCCTTATCTCGTCATACCTGTGATCTGAAGTCACATCTTAACGAGAATAAATCGATTGTGGCGACAAGTCATCCCCCTTAGGGAAGAGGTCATTGCGGAGGGAGGAGGAACAAACCTTCGCGAAGGAAGCCGGGAGGGATGCGGTATCCCTGGATTTCTTCCCTTCTCCCCCTGCGCTCGACACCGCACACGGGAGGGGCCTCATGGCGACAGCATCTCAGGAAATTTCACAGACCGAAAAGTCTGCCATCTCGAAAGTGGCAATGCGGCTGGTGCCGTTCATTGCCCTGATGTTCTTCATCAACTTCCTTGACCGCACCGCGATCTCGTTTGCCGGCCCGAACGGCATGACGACGGATCTGGGGCTGACGGCCGCCCAGTTCGGCTTTGCCGCGGGCATTTTCTTCTTCGGCTACATCATTCTGGAAGTGCCGAGCAACCTTGCCCTGCACAAATACGGTGCCCGCCGCTGGCTGGCGCGCATCATGGTGACATGGGGCATCGTCGCCCTTCTCTTCACCTGGGTCTCCAGCGCCACGGAACTTTATGTGCTGCGCTTCCTGCTCGGCGTCGCCGAGGCGGGCTTCTTCCCCGGCGCCATCCTCTTCCTGTCGATGTGGGTGCCGTCGCGCCACCGCAACAAGATCCTCGCCCTCTTCTATCTCGCCCAGCCGCTGACCATCGTCATCGGTGCACCGCTGGCGGCGCTGCTCATCGACATGCATGGCGCCTTCGGCCTTTCGGGCTGGCGTATCATGTTCTTCGGCGTGGCCATCCCGGCCATCGTCGTGGGCATCGTCACCTGGTACTATCTGCCCGATACGCCCAATGACGCGAAGTGGCTGACGAAGGACGAGAAGGACTGGCTGAACGGCGCGCTGGCGCAGGAAGAAAAGGTCAAGCAGAACGCACATGGCCGAATGACGGGCCTGGCGCTGACGGACGGTCGCGTCTGGCTGCTTTCGGTGATCTATTTCGGCCTCGTCTACGGCCTCTATGCGCTCGCCTTCTTCCTGCCGACCATCATCGCCGGCTTCGAAACCAAGTTCGCGACGAAATTCGACGTGTTCGACAAGGGCCTGGTGACGGCGATCCCCTATCTGCCGGCCGCCGTGGCGCTCTACTTCTGGAGCCGCGATGCCGCCCGACGGGGCGTGCGCGCCTGGCACATCGGCATCCCTGCCCTCGTCGGCGCTGCCAGCATTCCCGCGGCCCTCTATATGAACTCGCCGGAAGCAACGATCCTCATGATCACCATCACGGCCTGCGCGATCTTCTCCGCCCTGCCGAACTTCTGGGCCATCCCGTCGCGCTTCCTCAGCGGCCCGGCTGCCGCCGCCGGCATCGCGCTCATCAATACGATCGGCAACATTGCCGGCTTCGCCGCGCCCTACATCACCGGCCGCGTCAAGGATGCCACCGGCGTCTACGAACTGCCGATGTTCATCGTCGGTGCGTTTCTGCTGCTTTCGGCGATCCTCGCCTTCTCCATCGGCAACCGCGTGCGCGAGCCGGTGCTGAGCCCGGCTGAATAAGTCGCGCAAACGACAGAAAAATGAAGCCCGCTTCGGAAACGAAGCGGGCTTTTTTGCTTGCAGGACGGCAACGAGGCGCGTCGTCAGCTTTTCTTGAACGGCGCCATGCCCTTGCGGGCGAGTTCGTCGGCCCGTTCGTTTTCCGGATGGCCGGCATGGCCCTTCACCCAGTGCCACTCGACCTTGTGCTTGAGACGCGCCGCATCGAGCGCCTGCCAGAGATCGCCGTTCTTCACCGGCTTCTTGTCGGCGGTCTTCCAGCCGTTTTTCTTCCAGCCGAAAATCCATTTCGAAATGCCGTCCATGACGTATTTCGAGTCGGTGTAGAGATCGACCTCGCAGGGCGTCTTCAGCGCCGTCAACGCACTCATCGCTGCCGTCAGCTCCATGCGGTTGTTGGTCGTCTCGGCCTCGCCGCCGCAAAGTTCCTTCTCGACCTCGCCATAGCGCAGCACCGCACCCCAGCCGCCGGGACCCGGATTGCCCGAGCAGGCACCATCCGTGAAGATATCGACATGCTTCATCGGGAAAGACCGTATTCCGCGGGGTTCTGGACCTGCCGGTGGAAGCGCAGCTTGCGCAGATATTCCAGCGGATCCTTCTTGACCACCAGCGCGCCGGGCGGGGTCATCAGCCAGTCGTAGAGGCGCGTCAGGAAAAAGCGCAGGGCCGAGCCGCGCGAAAGCAGCGGCAGCGCGGCGGCCTCCTCCTCGGAAAGCGGGCGCACGCTCTCATAGCCCTCCAGCAGGGCCATGCCCTTGGTGAGATTGAACGCGCCGTCCTTCTCGAAGCACCAGGCATTGAGGCAGATGGCGACGTCATAGGCGAGCAGGTCGTTGCAGGCGAAGTAGAAGTCGATGAGGCCGGAGAGATCGTCGCCAAGGAAGAAGACGTTGTCCGGGAAGAGATCGGCGTGGATGACGCCCGACGGCAGGCCTTCGGGCCAGTTGGCTTCCAGGGTTGCGAGTTCGTCGGCGATCTCGTCCCGCAGGCCCTTCTCGACCTCATCGACGCGATCCACCGACTTCTCCCACAGCGGCCGCCAGCCGCCGACGGAGAGCGCATTCTTGCGGGTGATCTCGAAACCCTCGCCGGCCACGTGCATCGTGGCGAGCGCCCGGCCGACCTCGCGGCAATGTTTCGCCGCCGGCTTGCGCAGCCACATGCCTTCGAGGAAGGAGATCATGGCGGCGGGGCGGCCGGAAAGCTCGCCCAAAAGCGCGCCGTCATTGCGCGGCAGCGGCAGCGGGCAGGACAGGCCATTTTCCGCCAGATGGTGCATCAGGCCGAGGAAGAACGGCAGGTCGTTGCGATCCACGCGCTTCTCATAGAGCGTCAGGATGAAGGCGCCCTGGGTTGTGTGCAGCAGGAAGTTGGAATTCTCCACGCCCTCGGCAATGCCCTTATAGGAGAGCAGAGTGCCCGCGTCATAGGCGGTCAGGAAGCGGGAAAGATCGTCTTCGGTGATATCGGTATAGACGGCCACGGCGGGTCTCAGGCTTGATTGGGTGGGATTGGTGGTTGGGAGTTACCCCCCTCTGGCCTGCCGGCCATCTCCCCCACAAGGGGGGAGATTGAATGGAGCGATGTCTCGCCCATCTCAAACGTTAGCGAGCGAGCTGTGCCCCGTCGTCTTGCCGATCTCCCCCCTTGTGGGGGAGATGGCCGGTAGGCCAGAGGGGGGTGAACCATGCCCGCTGACATCCCGACTTCATTCCCCATTCACAAAAGCCATGTCGGCAGAAGTGAGTTCGATGGACCGCAGCTCGCGGTTGACGAGGAAATGCTCGTTTTCCTCGACCGTATCGGCCAGTTCCACGACCGCATTGTAGCGCATGCGGAAGGCCTCGATGATCTCGTTGACGATAACCTCGGGCGCGGACGCGCCAGCCGACAGGCCGACGGTCCTGATATCGCCGATCGTCTCCCAGTCGATTTCGGCGGCGCGCTGCACGAGCACCGACTTGGTGGCACCGGCGCGCAGCGCGACTTCGACGAGACGCTTGGAATTCGACGAATTGGGCGCGCCGACGATGAGGAAGAGATCGCAGCCGGGTGCGGCCTGCTTGACGGCCTCCTGCCGGTTCGTCGTGGCATAGCAGATGGAATCGGCGGCGGGGGCGGTGAGGTTCGGGAAGCGCTCGTGCAGGCGCTTGATGACGCCGGCCGTGTCATCGACCGACAGCGTCGTCTGCGTCACGAAACCGAGATTGTCCGGATCCGGCGGCGTATATTTGTCGGCGTCCTCGACGGTCTCGATCAGATCGACGGAGCCCTCCGGCAGCTGGCCCATCGTGCCGATGACTTCCGGGTGGCCATGATGGCCGATCAGCACGACATGGCGGCCAAGGCGCTGGTGGCGCATCGCCTGCTTGTGCACCTTGGAAACTAGCGGGCAGGTCGCGTCGAGATAGAACAGGTTGCGGCTTTCCGCATCGGCAGGCACCGACTTCGGCACGCCATGGGCGGAGAAGACGACGGGCTGCTTGCGATGCTCCTCCGGGATCTCGTCGAGTTCCTCGACGAAGATTGCGCCCTTGGCTTCGAGCCCTTCCACGACATAGCGGTTGTGCACGATCTCGTGGCGCACATAGACGGGCGCGCCATAGGCCTTCAGCGCCAGCACGACGATCTGGATGGCGCGGTCGACGCCGGCGCAGAAGCCGCGCGGGCCGCACAGCCTGATGGTCAAATCCGGTCGGTTCTCGTTCATGCGTCTCGGTTATCCGGCAATGAGGACGGCAACAAGGGCGATGGCTGCGGGAAGCGCCTGAATGACGAAAATTTTCCGCGCAGCCGTTGCGCCCCCATATAGGCCGGCGACCAGCACGCAGCCAAGGAAAAACAATTTGATCTGGTAGGCGAAGGCCGGATCAGGGTGGACGAGCGACCAGAAGAGGCCCGCGGCGAGGAAGCCGTTATAGAGGCCCTGATTGGCGGCGAGCACCTTCGTGGCCTCCGCCTGCGCCGGCGTCATGCCGAAGGCTTTCTGGCCGCGCGGTGTGGCCCAAAGAAACATTTCGAGGACGAGGATATAGACGTGCTCGAGCGCGATGAGCGCCACGAGGATGGTTGCCAGCGTCTGCATGTCCGTCTCCCGTTTGCGTCAGTTCTTCTACGGCATTTCAGGGCGTCGGGCGATCACCTTTTCGCCGGAACAGCGCGTAGAGGCCGACACCGACAAGGGCGGCGGCCAGGCCATACCAGGTGACGGCATATTGCAGGTGGTTGTTCGGCAGGTCGAACTGGGTGACGCCGCCGATCGGCAGGCCCTTGGGATTCAGCGCTTCGCCGGCATCGACGAAGAACGGCACCAGCCTGTCGGCGGCAATGCCGGTGCTGGACGCCATCACGTCGAGGTCCTTCCAGTAGAAGATGTTCTTGGCGATATCGTTGTCCGGCACGATCGAGGACGGCTTTTCGGCAAGGCGGGCGCGGGCAAGGCCGGTCACGCTCTGCTCCCCGGTGAGCTGGCCCTGCTTGCGCATTTCCGGCTCCTTCGCCTCGAAGGGCACGAATCCCCTGTTGACGAAGAGGAAGCGGCCATCGGCGAGCTGGAGCGGCGTATAGACGTAGTAGCCGGTCTGGCCGTTCCAGGTGGCGAAGAAGTGGCGCTCGCGGTTGTTGGCGAAGACGCCTGTGACGGTGACCGGGCGGTATTCGATATCCTCGCCCTTGGCGGCCATCGCCTCGATATCGGCAAGGCTGACGGGTGCGGCGACCCGGCGCTCGGTGATGTCGGCGAGCAGCTTTTCCTTCCAGTGCAGGCGCTGGACCTGCCAGGTGCCGAGCGACAGCAGGATGGCAAGCGCGATGACGAACGCGATCCCGCTCAGGACCAGCTTTGCCCGGCCCATAGGCGGACGCGGACGATGGCTTGCCGGAACCTCAGCCACGGTCGATCTCGCCGGGGCGGGCATTGTTGCGGTATTGCAGGGTGATGAGCAGGCCCTTGAGGACCCGCGTCAGCGCGAGACCGAGCACGATGACCAGGGGTATCCACAGCATGAAATGCACCCAGAGCGGCGGATTGTAGTTCACCTCCATCCACAGTGCCGAGCCGACGACGACGAAGCCGACAATGAGCAGCACGAAGACGACGGGGCCATCGCCCGAATCGGCGAAGGAATAATCGAGGCCGCAATTGGCGCAGGCCGGCTTCACCGCCAGCAGACCGTCGAACAGCTTGCCCTGGCCGCAGCGCGGGCAGCAGCCGCGCAGGCCCGCACTGATGGGATCGACCGGGGGATAGAGTGCCTTGTCCTCGTCCATGATGATCTTCCGTTCTTCCATGTGGCTGCCCCTCACCTGCCTGCCGGCATCCTCTGCCCACAAGGGGGAGAGGACGGGTGCTGCACCGGTCTCCCTTTTTCCTCGACGTTGAATGAAAAGGTAAAGCGGTGCTGCTTGGTCTCCTCTCCCCCTTGTGGGGAGAGGATGCCGGCAGGCAGGTGAGGGTCTCGCGCCGATCCCTACCTATACATCGCGGCCGGGTGGCGCGTCCAACCAGGCGTCCGCGACAAACGGCCCCAAAAACAAACGGCCGCATCGCTGCGGCCGTTCGAAACAGTTTTGCCTTATCGGCTTACATATGCGCGATCGGCGCGCCCCAGCCACCCCAGATGTAGATGGAGAAGAAGAGGAAGAGCCAGACGACGTCGACGAAGTGCCAGTACCAGGCGGCGGCTTCGAAACCGAAGTGCTGCTTGGGGGTGAAATCGCCACGCAGCGCGCGCACCAGGCAGACGATCAGGAAGATCGTGCCGACCAGAACGTGGAAACCGTGGAAGCCGGTCGCCATGAAGAAGGTCGCGCCGTAGATCGAATCCTTGAAGGCGAACGGAGCGTGCGCGTATTCGTAACCCTGAACGAAGGAGAACAGCAGGCCCAGCAGCACGGTCAGCGTCAGGCCGTTGATGAGGCCCTTGCGGTCGTTGTGCAGCAGCGCGTGGTGCGCCCAAGTCACGCAGGTGCCCGAGAGCAGCAGGATGACGGTGTTGTAGAGCGGCAGGTGCCAGGGATCGAGAACCTCGATGCCCTTCGGCGGCCAGACGCCACCGGTATAGGCGGCGCGCGCGGCCTGGATGGGCTCGGCGGCAAAGAGGCTGGCATCGAAGAAGGCCCAGAACCAGGCGACGAAGAACATCACTTCCGAAGCGATGAACATGATCATGCCGTAGCGCAG
>NZ_CAMLFY010000117.1 GCF_946479415.1 uncultured Shinella sp.
CGCCTCATCATCGGCCTCATCACCGTACTCTTCGTGCTGCGCTACTTCTACAACAGCTGGCGCGTCCGGCATGGTTATGTCATCGAGCCGAAGCCGCACCGGCTCATCCCCGCCGCCTTCTTCGGCACGCTTTCCGGCTATGGCAGCTTCGTGGCCCATGCCGGCGGCGCACCCTTCCAGGTCTACGGCCTGCCGCTGAAGCTGCCGCCGCGCGATTACACCGGGGCCGCCGTCCGCTTCTTCGCTATTCTCAATTTCATCAAGCTCGGCCCCTATTTCGCGCTCGGACAGCTCGACACGACGAACCTCACCATCTCGGCGACGCTCGTGCCGCTCGCCATCGTCGCGACGGCTTTCGGCGGCTTCATGGTCAAGCGCATGAAGCCGGATGTCTTCTATCCCTTCATGTATTCCATGGCGCTGATCGCCGGCCTCAAGCTCGTCTATGACGGCGTGCGCGCCTTTCTCTGACGCTTTACTTTGCACCGCACAAATTACTTGCCGCAATTGCTGCTTTGCCATAGCTTCCAGCCATGGCGCACCCGGACCCTTTTGCTGCTATTGCCGATCCCAACCGCAGGTTCCTCCTGGAGGAGCTGCGGCGTGCGCCGCGCACGGTCAACGAACTCTCCGAAGGTCTGCCGATCAGCCGCCCGGCGGTCTCCCAGCACCTGAAGGCGCTGCTCGATTCCAACCTCGTCAGCGTGAAGGCCGAGGGCACGAAGCGCATCTATGCCATCAACGGCAAGGGCTTCGACCGGCTCAATCTCTGGCTCGACCAATTCTGGTCCTGAGCCCTGCCGTCTCATTTCGAAACAGAACGCCCCGGCAGACCTTCCGATCTGCCGGGGCGTCACGACATCTATGATTTCGTCTTCGGGAAGCGGTTTCGCGAATTGGGCTCCTAACCCGGTCCTCCCATACGGACCATTTGTTCCGCGACTTGCCTCCCTATAATCCTTTTGGAAAAATCCCTGTCGTTTCAGTGAGCTGAGGAGCGAATACGCTCGATCTCATCCTTGATGCGCAGCTTGCGACGCTTGATGTCTGCAATCGCCTCATCCTCCGAAGAGGGCCTTTTGATCGCAGCATGGAGCTCTTCTTCAAGAGCAAAATGCTTCTTTTCGAGCGTAGCCAGATGGGCCTCAATCGTCATGTGACAGTTCCTTCCTTTTGCTTGCACCCGGTCACTTGCGTGCCGGATGATCCAGGTTGCAACAGTTCCAGTGTGCCATGTCATTTTTCATTTGTCGAAGGCGAAAACGTGGCAAGGGATAACTTCCCGTTACCAGGGGTTTCGTGCTACGAGCAGCCTCTACAGACTGGGACAGACGGGCAAACCGCTGTTTCCGACGACGGGGAACATAAAGCATGGCAGACCAGGAACAGGCTGAAATGCGGCTTGCCGCCGCACGGCTTCGCCAGGAACACGAAGACTACGATGCCGCGATCAACGCCATGATCCAGGTCGGCTGCGAAGCCCTCAGAATCCAGCGCATGAAGAAGAAGAAACTGATCCTCAAGGACAAAATCTCCAAGCTGGAAGATCAGATCATTCCCGATATCATCGCCTGAACCGGACGAGACGCCTTGGACACCACAGAAACGCCCCCCGTCGCCATCATCATGGGAAGCCAGTCCGACTGGGAGACGATGAAGAACGCCGCCGATACGCTCGATGCGCTCGGCGTCGATTACGAGGCCCGCATCATTTCGGCGCACCGCACGCCAGACAGGCTCTACAGCTTCGCGCGCGGCGCCAAGGCGGAAGGCTTCAAGATCATCATTGCCGGCGCGGGCGGTGCAGCCCACCTGCCGGGCATGGCCGCGGCCATGACGCCGCTGCCGGTCTTCGGCGTGCCGGTCCAGTCGAAGGCCCTGTCCGGCCAGGACAGCCTTCTCTCCATCGTGCAGATGCCGGCCGGCATTCCCGTCGGGACGCTCGCCATCGGCCGGGCCGGCGCGGTCAATGCCGCGCTGCTCGCCGTCGCCGTTCTGGCGCTCAACGATCCGGAACTTGCCCATCGCCTCGACGAATGGCGCGAGAACCAGTCCAACGCGATTGCCGAATATCCCGTGGACGGCCCGCTATGAGCGCCCGCACGATTGGCATCATCGGCGGCGGCCAGCTCGGCCGTATGCTCGCGATGGCGGCCGCGCGCCTCAACCTGCGCACCGTCGTCCTCGAGCCGCAGGCCGATTGTCCGGCAGCCCAGGTCGCGAATGCCCAGATCGTCGCCGCCTATGACGACGCCGAGGCGCTCGCCGAGCTTGCCCGCATCTGCGATGTCGTGACCTACGAATTCGAGAACGTGCCGGTCGCGGCCGCTGCCGCACTCGCAAAGGCCGTGCCGGTCTATCCGCCCCCGCGCGCGCTGGAAGTCTCACAGGACCGTCTCGTCGAAAAGAGCTTCATCCGTGACTGCGGCATCCTCACCGCCGATTTTGCGGCAATCGACAGCCAGGCCGATCTTGAGGCAGCGCTCGACCGCTTCGGTGGCGTCGGCGTGCTGAAGACCCGCCGGCTCGGCTATGACGGCAAGGGCCAGCGGCTCTTCCGCTCGCCGGCCGAAAGTCGTGAAGGTGCCTTCGAAGCGCTGGGCGGCGTGCCGCTCATCCTTGAAAGCCTCGTGCCGTTCGAACGCGAAGTGTCGATCATCGCCGCACGTGACAGCGATGGCACCATTGCCTGCTACGACCCGGCGGAGAACGTCCACCTCAACGGCATCCTGCACACCTCGACGCTGCCGGCGAGCGTCAGCGAGGCGACGGCCGACCAGGCCCGCAAGGCGGCACGCGCCATCCTCGACAGCCTCGGCTATGTCGGCGTCATCGGCGTGGAATTCTTCGTGCTGGCGGATGGCGGGCTCGTCGCCAACGAGATTGCACCGCGCGTGCACAATTCCGGCCACTGGACGGAGGCGGCCTGCGTCGTCTCGCAGTTCGAGCAGCATATCCGCGCCGTTGCCGGCCACACGCTCGGCGATCCGCGCCGCCATTCGGACTGCGTGATGCAGAATCTGATCGGCGACGATATCGACGATGTGCCGGCCTGGCTTTCAAAGCCCGGCGTGCTCGTCCACCTCTACGGCAAGACGGAAGCGCGTCCGGGCCGCAAGATGGGGCATATTACCCAGCTTTTCGGCTGAGACTGGCTGGAAAACCGGACACAGCGGCGGAAAACCCGCCGCATATGGTTGACAGCGCAAATGTCACGGGTTACATGCCTGCCCAACGTGAAAGCGCGCCCGAAACGGCGCGTTTTTAATTGAAGAAATCCGGCGAACTCGTGTCGCCCTGCAATACGCGGATCGAAAACATGAAGATCAAGAATTCGCTCAAGTCGCTCAAGGCTCGCCACCGCGAAAACCGCCTTGTTCGCCGCAAGGGCCGCATCTACATCATCAACAAGCAGAACCCGCGCTTCAAGGCTCGTCAGGGCTGATACGGCGTCGCGGTTGCCTGTCCCGTGAGGGACAGTGTTGATCGAGAAATACAATTGAAGTTGAGCGCATGGCGGTTTACCATAACCGCCATGCGCTTTTTCATGCTTTCCGCACTTTGTCTCCCTCTTGCTCTCGTCATGGCCGCGCCCTCCGCTGCCTTCGCGCAAGCCGCAGACAAGGCTTCGCTCGACAAAACGTCCAGTGCCTTCACCACGCAAGCGCAGCGGCTGGACAAGCTGTTCGGCGAGTTGAAGCGCGAGGCCGATCCGGATGCCGCGACCGGCATTGCCAACCAGATTCGCCGCGAATGGCAGGATTCCGGCAGTGCCAGCATCAATCTGCTGATCCAATGGGCCGACAAGGCCACGGGCGAAGACAAGAATGCGGTGGCGCTCGATTTCCTCGATGAGGCTATCCGCCTGCGGCCCGACTATGTCGAGGGCTGGAACCGCCGCGCAACGCTGCATTTCAAGATGGGCAACTATCGCAAGTCGATGTCCGACATCAACCAGGTGCTGAAGATCGAGCCACGCCACTTCGGCGCACTCGCCGGCATGGCGGCCATCCTGGCCCAGAGCGGCCGTGACGAGCTCGCCCTGAAGGCCTGGGAGCGTTTCCTTGAGGTCTACCCGACCGAACGGCAGGCGCAGAAGGAAATGGGCGACCTCGCCGAAAAGCTGACCGGCCAGCGCACCTGATTCTCGTTCGTGTGAACCGGCATGGTGTCACCTGCGTAGATCGGCTATCCCAATCGTAGACCGGACCCTCCCTTGCCCTCCCCGCTTCGCCTCATGCTGACAGCTCTTCTCGCCGCCCCCTTCGCCATCGCGCTCGCCGGCTACGCCTTCACGGCGTGGAAGGCACGCGCCATCGAGCAGCAGTTTCCCAATGTCGGCGAACTGATCGACGTCGGCGGCTTGCGCATGAACAGCGTGCTGGTGCCGGCGGGCGACAAGGCCGACCTGCCGCCGCTCGTCTTCATCCATGGCGCAAGCGGCAACCTGCGCGACCAGATGCATGCCTTCCGCGCGAAACTCGAGGGACGCGCAACCCTGCTCTTCCTTGACCGACCCGGCCATGGCTATTCCGAGCGCGGCGGGCCGGAAAATGCCTGGCCGGACGGACAGGCCAACGCCATTGCCCGCCTGATGGAAAAACGCGGCATCGGCAAGGCGATCATCGTCGCCCATTCCTTCGGCGGCGCGATTGCCGCAAGCTTTGCGCTGGAACACCCGGAAAAGACCGCCGGCCTGCTGTTCCTCGCCCCAGCCACCCATCCCTGGCCGGGCGGCGTCGACTGGTACTACGATCTCGCCAGGGCGCCTTTTGTCGGCTGGCTGTTCACGCGCATCGTCGCTCTGCCGGTCGGCCTGTCGCGCATCGACAGCGGCACGCGTTTCGTCTTTGCCCCGAACCCGCGCCCGGACGACTATATCGAGGCGACCGCACCCGCCCTGGTGCTGCGCCCCGCCGCGTTCCGAAACAATGCCACCGACGTCGCCAATCTTCTGGAATATGTTCGCCGCGTGCAGCCGCGCTACCACGAGATCCACACGCCGACGGTGATCGTCACCGGCGACACGGATGGCGTCGTCTACGAGGAAATCCATTCACGCGGGCTGGCGCGCGATATTGCGGGATCGGAACTCGTCTGGATCCACAACCTCGGCCACAAGCCGGACTATGTGGTGACAGACCTTGCCATCGAGGCAATCGAGACGATTGCGGGCGCGAAACGCCACCTCCAGGAACCAGCAAGGCGGGCCGAAGCCCGCCTTGCGAAAGATCATGAAAAGTAACGCTGGTCTCAGACGCCGCTGACGCCGTCTGCGCCGATATAGGCGATGCGCAGCATGTTGGTGCCGCCGGGCGTGCGCAGCGGCACGCCGGCCGAGATGATGATGCGGTCGCCCGGCTTGCCGAACTCTTCCGTCACCACGATGCGGCAGGCGCGGTTCACCATGTCGTCGAGGTCTTCCGCATCGCCGGTGACGACGCAGTGCAGGCCCCAGACGACCGAGAGGCGGCGCGCCGTCTCGATGACCGGCGAGAGCGCCAGGATCGGCACCTCCGGCCGCTCGCGCGCGGCACGCAGGCCCGTCGTGCCCGACGAGGTATAACAGACGATGGCCGCGAGCTTCAGCGTCTCGGCAATCTGGTGAGCGGCAAGCGAGATGGCGTCGGCGCCGGTCGCTTCAGGCGGCGTGCGCTGGGCGTAGATGATACCCGGATAGTGTGGGTCGCGCTCTACCTTGCTGGCGATGGACGCCATGGTGGAGACGGCCTCGACCGGATAATCGCCCGAGGCGGATTCGGCAGACAGCATAACGGCGTCGGCGCCTTCGAAGACGGCGGTCGCCACGTCGGACACTTCTGCGCGCGTCGGCACCGGCGCCGAGATCATCGATTCCAGCATCTGGGTCGCAACGACAACGGGCTTGCCGGCGCGGCGGCAGGCACGGATGAGCTGCTTCTGCAGACCGGGAACCGCTTCCAGCGGCATTTCCACGCCAAGGTCGCCACGGGCGACCATCAGGGCGTCCGAGAGGTCGATGATCTCGTCGATGCGTTCGATAGCCTGCGGCTTTTCGATCTTCGACATCAGGCCGACGCGGCCACGCGAAATCTTGCGCACTTCGGCCAGGTCTTCTGGACGCTGGATGAAGGACAGCGCCACCCAGTCGACGCTGCCGGTCGCCAGAACTGCATCGAGGTCGACGCGGTCCTTCTCGGTCAGCGCACCGACGCCGAGCAGCGTATCAGGCAGGCTGACGCCCTTACGGTCGGAGATCTTGGTGCCGGAAACGACGGTGCAGACGATCGACTTGCCATCGGATTTTTCGGCGCGCAGGTGCAATTTGCCGTCGTCGATCAGCAGGCGATGGCCCGGCTTCACCGATTCCAGGATTTCCGGATGGGGCAGGAAGACACGGCTGTTGTCGCCGGGCTCGTCCTTGTTGTCGAGCGTGAAGGTCTGGCCGGGCTTCAGCTCTTCCGAACCGTTGGCGAACTTGCCGACGCGCAGCTTTGGGCCCTGAAGGTCGGCGAGGATGCCGATGGGACGGCCACAGCGGGCCTCGACGGCGCGGATGCGGCTGATCAGCGTGCGCATCACGTCGTGGCTGGCATGGCTCATATTGATGCGGAACAGGTCTGCCCCCGCCTCATGCAGCTTCTGGATCATCTGCTCGTCGGAGGATGCGGGTCCGAGCGTGGCGAGGATTTTGACTTTTCTGTTCCGTCTCATCAGTTCTGGCTTTCCTGGGTCCCTGGCGTATCGGAAAGCTGCACCATCCAGCTTCCCTGTCGGCCCGTGTCATATTCCTTGAAGCCCATGCGCTGGAAACCGCGGGCAAAGCAGTCCTGCACGCCGGTGATCTTGAACTCGTTCTCGGCGACGCACATGTTGACGTCCCCGGTCCAGCGGCCGCCGCGGGCAGCATCTTCGGCATAGAGATAGTAGTAGCGCGATTGCAGCTCGCCCTCGATCAGCGTGGCGCAGGTCGTGGCCGGCACCTGCCACCAGCCCTCGGTCATCCAGCCTTCCTTGGCGCGATAGCCGATGGCGACGCCGACGAGGTTCTGCGTGCCATTACAGACACGGAACTCGGCTTTCGCCTCATTGGGCACGGAAAGGGCGAGGAAGCCCGCAAAAGTGAAAAGGCCGGCCTGGAGAAGGCGCGTGGCTTTCGGGACGAAGGGGCTATAGCTCTTGGCTCGCACGGTTTCCAATGGAACTCCGTTGATTTGAATATGCGCTTTCTTGCGACGACGGGGCATGAATGTCAACGCAACACTAATCGATTACAATTTCACAAAAGGAGAAGGAATCTTTCCTGCAACCGCAGGCCCCGCGGCTTGCGGGCCGGATCGCCCCATGCGATCAGTCGGCATGAGCGGTACAATTTCGGCTAACGGCATGCAGGATCATCCTTCCTTCGAGATCATTGACGGCGACCTCAGCCTCGGGCTCGTCATTCTGGCGGACCATGCCACCAATCTCCTGCCCGAACGTTACGGCCGCCTCGGCCTGCCGGAGAGTGCCTTCGAGCGGCACATCGCCTACGATATCGGCGTCGAAGGCGTGGTGCGCGGCCTGAACGCCCGGCTGAACGCGCCGGTCGTGATGAGCCGCTTCTCCCGTCTGCTGATCGACCCCAACCGCGGCGAGGACGACCCGACGCTCGTCATGCGCATTTCCGACGGCGCGATCATTCCAGGCAACCACCCGATCACGCCGGAAGAATGGCAATATCGGCTCGAAACCTATCACCGCCCCTATCACGATGCCGTGTCCCGTACGATCGATGCGGTGGCCGGACACACGGGCAAGGCGCCGCTCGTCATGTCCATGCATTCCTTCACGCCGGCCTGGAAGGGCACACCCCGACCCTGGCAGGTGACCGTGCTGTGGGACAGCGACCACCGCGCCGTCGGCCCGCTGCTCGCCGAACTCGAAAACCTCGGCGATGTCGTGGTGGGCGACAACGAGCCCTATGACGGGGCATTGCGCGGTGACACGATGTTCCGCCATTGCATGAAACCGGGCATCGCGCATGCGCTCATCGAAATCCGCCAGGACGAGATCGGCGATCCGGCCGGCATTGCCGACTGGGTCGATCGCCTCGCGCCGATCTTTTCGCGATTGAATGCCGACCCCGCCCTGCACACATACGAGATACACAATTCCCGCACCGGACCCTATTGAGACCGAGCCGATGACAGACCTCAGCAAAGAACAGCAGACCGAATTCGAGGCCGCCGCCTTCCGGCGCCTCGTCAAGCACCTGCGCGAGCGCACGGATGTGCAGAACATCGACATGATGAATCTGGCCGGCTTCTGCCGCAACTGCCTGTCCAACTGGTATCGCGATGCCGCCAACGAGGCGGGCGTTCCCCTCGACAAGGAGGCCTCCCGCGAAATCGTCTATGGCATGCCCTATGAGGAATGGCGCGCGCGTTACCAGCGTGAGGCGAGCGACGCGCAGAAGGCAGCCTTCGAAGTCAACCGGCCGAAAGAATGACGCCCGACGGCGTGAAAAACCGAAACGCCACGTGATAGGCCTTGATCTTGCCGGAAGTTCGCGGCAAGTCACGGCCTTCGAATTTTTGCCGATACCCAGTCCACCCAAGGAGAAGACCATGTCGGATGCCCACGGCGTCGCACGCGACCAGCTTCGCGCATTCATCGAGCGCATCGAGCGCCTCGAGGAAGAAAAGAAAACCATCGCCGACGATATCAAGGACGTCTATGGCGAAGCCAAGGGCACCGGCTTCGACACGAAGATCCTGCGCAAGGTCATCCAGATCCGCAAGCAGGACAAGGACGAGCGCATGGAGCAGGAAGCCATCCTCGACACCTACCTGCAGGCGCTGGGCATGATCGATCTGCCGCCGGACGCCGAATAAGCACCCCAAGCATTTCCGGACGCAAAGCCGCTTCACACTTTTGCCGGCAATGCTCCAAAGCCAAACAAAAAGCCCGCCGAATCGCTCCGGCGGGCTTTTTGTTGTCTGTCATTGACCTCAGTCGAACTTGCGCACTTCCATGAAGTTGACCGCATTGCCGCTGAAGCGGGCGCTGTCGATCGACTTGCCCTCGGGCTGGAAGCCGGCCATGTAGACGGTCGTCGGCGCGGCGCGCAACGTGCGGCTCACGAAGCGCGGCGCTTTGACCGGCTTGGAAAGCGTCGCCATGTTGCCCTGCTCGAGCGCCCACTTGGAAATGATCTTCTGCGTCAGCTTCGGCTCGGTGCGGATCGCACCACGGCTTGCCGCATCGGCATCCTTCTTCTTCGGACGTCCGCCCTTCGACGGGGTTTCCTCGACCGCCTTGCCCTCAAAGGCATCGACGCCCGCCAGCGACCGCGTGGTGCCGGCATTGTCGGAAACCAGTGCAGCCATCTCGACCGGATTGCCCTGATCGCTACCCGTCGCGGGATCGGCGAGTGCTGCAAGGCCGGAACGATCGGCAGCCGTCGGAAGCGCGACATCGGCTTCCGCCGCCGCCATCAGCGCGGTCTGCGACTGGTCAAGCTCGACCTGCGGACGAAGGCCCGGCACCGGCACCATGGCCAGCTCCTCGCCATCTTCAGCCGTGGCAACGGCCGTCTCGGCTGCCGCCGCGGCAACTGCCGCCGTCATGGTCTCGCCGGGCTGCGCATCGCCGGCCTGGGTGCGGGCGCCCAGCATGACGGGGAGCGGCACCTTATAGGCCGAAAGGTCTTCGAATTCAGGCTTCTGCTCTTCGGTCGTCGTCGCCGCTTCGAGGGCGGCGACAGCGCCACTCGTGGTCGGAGCAACGAGAGCAAGCTCGCTGGTCGTCTCGGCCGCCTTGAAGGCGGGGCGGCTGCCCGGAACCGGTGCGTTGAAGGCGAGCTCGGTTTCAGCTTCGGTCGCAACCGGTTTTTCTTCGGCAACGGCCTTCGCAGGCTTGCCACCCGCTTCACCGCCTTCATCGAAGGAATCGGCGATCGTGACATTGCTGCTTGCGATCATTTCGGGTTCTTCATCCTCGTCGCCACCGCCGCCGAAGAGTGCGGCGAGGAAGCCGCCCTTGCGCTTGGAGGCACTCGGCGTGGAACCGCCGCCGGCAACCTGGATGGCGTCCGAACCGACGCGACGCTTGTAATCGGCGACAGCCTGCTGGTAGCCCGGCAGCGGCTTGCCGTCCGTGGGCACGTGCATGGTCTTGCCGTCGGGGAAGAGGCGCGTGAGTTCCTGGCGGCTCATGCGCGGCCAGGCGCGCACGCTGCCGACATCGAGATGCACGAAGGGCGAACCGGAGGTCGGATAGAAACCGACGCCGCCGACCTGGAATTTCATGGCGGTGGCGCGCAACGTCGCGAGTTTCACACCGGGAATGTAAAAGTCCATCGCCTTGCCGAGCATGTGCTGGCTCTTCTTGGCGACGCCCTTGGAGCGCGAGCGCAGCATGCCGTTGGTGGCCGGCGAGCGATAGGCCGAGACGACGTTGATGTACCCGCTGCCGCCGACCTTCTGGTAAACTTCCCAGACGAGGTCGAAAAGGCGCGGATCCATGCGCGTCGGCTCATTGCGGCGCCAGTCGCGCAGGAACGTGTTGAGCTGCTTCAGGCCGCGCTGGTCATAACGACCGTTGCGCTTGAAGGTGATCTCGGCCTTTTCCTTGGTATGGATGAAATAGAGCTTGAGCGTGCGGTTGCCGCTTTCGGCCTGAACCGTCGCGGGAATGGCCGTCGGCAGGATGAGGGCAGCAGAGAGCACAGCGGTAGACAAAGCCTTGGGCAGCTTTTGCAACACTGTCTTGCAGAGGCTGCCAAGGGTGTTCCCCCGGCGCTTCATCGATGCGAACAAATTTGCCAACTCTTTCCCCGTCCGAAGGACAACGAACGTCCGTTATTCCAGATGCCTATCAATTGCGGTGAGAGCATGGCAAATCCGCCACACTCGTCATCGCGCACCCGTTATAGTGAACAATCCACTAACAGGGAATAAACGGCAATCGGGAAATCTTAAACGACCGGGATTCCAACGGTTTTTACGCAGCTTCCTTCTGCGGATTGTCCGGATCGATGCCATAGTCCTTGAGTTTGCGGTAGAGAGTCGAACGGCCGATGCCCAATTTGCGGGCAACCTGACTCATCTGGCCATGATAAAATTTCAAGGCAAAGCGGATGAGTTCCTCCTCGACATCGGCCAACTTGCGCACATGGCCGCCCTTGTCGACGCTCGGAATGGCGTTGTCGGGCGTACCGTGAACATCCGAGGAAACCGATTCGTTCGGCCGGAAATCCGGATAGACGCTCGGCAGGCGTGCATCGCCCGAAAGCTCCGGCGTATGGGCCGACGCCGCCTCCCAGGTCACCGCTCCATCCTCGGCAAGGCCGTAGCCCGGCACCTGCGCGGCGATCTGCGGGAAATCCGTCGCATGGAGCTCAGCCCCTTCCGACAGCACGACGGCGCGGAAGATGGCGTTTTCCAGCTGGCGGATATTGCCCGGCCAATCATAAGCCGTCAGGAGCGCCATGGCGCCGGCGGATACGCTAAGCGGGCGGGCAAGCTTCTGCTCGCCGGCAAAGCGCTGCACGAAGGCGCGCACCAGAACCGGAATATCCTCCTTGCGGCGGCGCAGCGCCGGAATGGTGATGGGGAAGACGTTGAGGCGGTAATACAGGTCCTCGCGGAAACGGCCTTCGCGCACCTCGTTGATGAGGTCGCGGTTGGTCGCCGAGATCAAGCGGACATTGACCTTCTGCGGGAAGCGCGCGCCGATCGTCTCGATCTCGCCCTGCTGGACGGCGCGCAGCAGCTTCACCTGCACTTCGAGCGGCAGGTCGCCGATCTCGTCGAGGAACAGCGTGCCGCCATCGGCCTCCATGAATTTGCCGGTATGGCGCTCCGTGGCCCCGGTGAAGGCGCCCTTCTCGTGACCGAAAAGAATGCTTTCCACCAGATTGTGCGGGATCGCGCCGCAATTGACGGTGACGAAGGGCTTGTGCGCACGGTCGCTGCCGGCCTGGATGGCGCGGGCCACCATTTCCTTGCCGACACCCGATTCGCCTTCCAGCACGACCGGAATGTTCGACTGGGCGGCGCGGCGGCCAAGCTCGATGACGCGCAGCATTTCGGAACTCGCCGAAACGATATCGTCGAACTGTACGGTCTCGTTGCGATTGCGGCGGCCGCCGCGGCTGCGGCCTTCCCGCTGATCGACCTTCAGCGCATTGCCGACGGCAACGCCGAGGCGTTCGGGAGAAACCGGCTTCACCACGAAATCGAAGGCACCGGCACGCATGGCCATGACGACGGTCTCGATGCCGCCCTGCCCGGTCTGCACGATCACGGGGATCGTATTCTCACGCTCTGCGAGCGCGTCGAGGAAGGTCGAGCCGTTCATTTCCGGCATCATCAGGTCGAGCAGGATCACATTGATCAGACCGCCCTTGCGATCGAGCATGTCGAGACCCGCACGACCGTTTTCCGCCATATGGGCGACATGGCCGGAGCGCTCGATCATGTTCTTCAACAGCCTGCGCTGGACAGGATCATCGTCGATGACAAGAATATGGGCCGTCACTGGAACCTCCTTGCCCAGGCGTGCTTCATGCACGCCGAAGGGAACTGAACACCAGCGGACCATGACAGGAAGGGTTGAACATGCCGTTTTGAGAAAGGCTTGCATTTTAACCAATGCCGACGCAAGCAAGGGGCCGATCTGCCCACCAGGAAGAGAGATTGAGATGACGCGTAATTTCCCCGCACCCCGCATCGCCTTCGCCCCGGCGGAGGCCGCCGCAAGCGCCGAACTGGGCGACCTTCCCGGCTGGAACCTCGGCGATCTCTATCCTTCGCAGGCCTCTGCGGAATTTACCGGCGACATGAAAAAGGCCGAGGCGGAAACGCTCGCCTTCGAAGCCAAGTGGAAGGGCAAGCTCGACGCCGCCACGGAAAAAACCGGCGACGAGGGCATCGGCGCGGCCGTGCGTGAATTCGAGTCGCTGGAAGATGTGATGGGCCGCCTCATCTCCTTTGCCGGCCTCACCTATTTCACCAACACGACCGAACCCGCCAACGGCAAATTCTATGGCGACGTGCAGGCGAAACTGACCGATCTCGGCGCGCATCTTCTGTTTTTCTCTCTTGAACTCAACAGGATAGCAGACGAGCGCATCGAAGCGGCGCTGACCAACGATGCTCTTGCAGCACACTACCGCCCGTGGATCGAGGACCTGCGCAAGGACAAGCCCTACCAGCTCGACGACAAGACCGAGCAGCTCTTCCTCGAAAAGTCTATGACGGGTGCGGCCGCCTGGAACCGCCTGTTCGACGAGACCATGGCCTCGCTGCGCTATACGATCGACGGCGAGGAACTGCCGCTCGAAATCGCCCTCAACCAACTCCAGTCACCCGACCGGGAGGCGCGCCGCAAGGCCGCGCAGGCGCTGGCAAAAACCTTCCAGGACAATATCCGCACCTTCTCGCTGATCACCAACACGCTCGCCAAGGACAAGGAAATCTCCGACCGCTGGCGCGGCTTCGAGGACATCGCCGACAGCCGGCATCTGGCCAACCGCGTCGAGCCGGAAGTGGTCGCAGCGCTGGCGGAAGCCGTGCGCGAAGCGTATCCGCGCCTGTCGCACCGCTACTATGCGATGAAGGCGAAGTGGCTCGGAATGGAGCAGATGGAGTTCTGGGATCGCAACGCGCCCCTTCCCGAGACACCCGATGCGACCATCCCGTGGACCGAGGCGCGCGACACCGTGCTCTCCGCCTACGGCGCCTTCGCGCCTGAGATGGCCGATATCGCCAAGGAGTTTTTTGACAAGGGCTGGATCGACGCGCCGGTCCGTCCCGGCAAGGCGCCGGGCGCCTTCGCCCATCCGACGGTGCCCTCCGCGCACCCCTATGTCCTCGTCAATTACATGGGCAAGCCGCGCGACGTGATG
>NZ_CAMLFY010000118.1 GCF_946479415.1 uncultured Shinella sp.
TCCTCGTCGGCGGCCTCTCGAAGAGCGTGGCGGCCGGCGTGCGCGGCGGGTGGATTTCCTGTCCGCCGCACCTCGCGCAGCGTGTGCGCATTGCCCACAAGATGGTCAGCGGCGGCCTGCCTTATCTGCTCGCCGAGCTCGCTGCGCGGCTCGTGCTATCGGGCATGGCGGACGCCATCCGCACGAAAGTTTCCGAACAAGTCAGCATCCGCGAGGCGCATGCGCGGGAAATCTTCGCCGGGCTGGATTTCAACTCGCATCCGCTCGTACCCTTCCTCTGGCTGAAGCTGCCGGACCCCTGGCTATCCGGTACGTTCCGGCAAGCAGCGTTCGCCGAAGATATCCTCATCGACGACGAGGACGAGTTCAAAGCCGGCCGTTCCGAAAAGACCTTTCACCGCGTGCGTATCGGTCTTTCCTCGCCCGCAGCCCGCGAGGACGTCGTCAGCGGCCTGATGCGGCTGCGCCGGCTGCTCGAAAACGGCCCGACGGGCTACGACAGCCCGGCCTGAAAGCCGCGTTTGCCTGTGTTTGGCGGTCATTTTCCTGTCGCGCTGACAGTCGGCTTGGGTTAAAGAGACCGCAATCCTGCCCTCCACGACAAGACGAGCGACGATGACCATTTCGAACACCCGCCCGATCACCCCGGAGCTGATTGCCGCCCACGGGCTGAAGCCGGATGAATACGACCGCATCCTCTCGCTGATCGGCCGCGAGCCGACCTTCACGGAACTTGGCATCTTCTCGGCCATGTGGAACGAGCACTGCTCGTACAAATCCTCCAAGCGCTGGCTGCGCACGCTGCCGACCAAGGGGCCGCGCGTCATCCAGGGTCCGGGCGAAAATGCCGGCGTCGTCGACATCGATGACGGCGACTGCGTCGTCTTCAAGATGGAGAGCCACAACCACCCGTCCTATATCGAGCCCTATCAGGGTGCGGCGACCGGCGTCGGCGGTATCCTTCGCGACGTCTTCACCATGGGCGCGCGCCCCGTCGCGGCGATGAATGCGCTGCGCTTCGGCGCGCCCGACCATCCGAAGACCCGCCACCTCGTCTCCGGCGTCGTCGCCGGCGTCGGCGGCTACGGCAACTCCTTCGGCGTGCCGACCGTCGGCGGCGAAGTCGAGTTCGACCCGCGCTATAACGGCAACATCCTCGTCAACGCCTTTGCCGCCGGCCTTGCCAAGTCCAATGCCATCTTCCTCTCGGAAGCCAAGGGCGTCGGCCTGCCCGTCGTCTATCTCGGCGCCAAGACCGGCCGTGACGGCGTGGGCGGCGCGACCATGGCCTCGGCCGAATTCGACGAATCCATCGAAGAGAAACGCCCGACCGTTCAGGTCGGCGACCCCTTTACCGAAAAGTGCCTGCTGGAAGCCTGCCTCGAACTGATGCAGACCGGCGCCGTCATCGCCATCCAGGACATGGGTGCCGCCGGCCTCACCTGCTCGGCCGTCGAAATGGGCGCCAAGGGCGACCTCGGCATCGAGCTGAACCTCGATCTCGTACCCGTCCGCGAAGAGCAGATGACGGCCTATGAGATGATGCTGTCGGAAAGCCAGGAGCGCATGCTCATGGTTCTCGAGCCCGCCAAGGAAGAGGTCGCCAAGGCGATCTTCATCAAGTGGGGTCTCGCCTTCGCCATCGTCGGCTACACCACGGATGACCTGCGCTTCCGCATCCTGCACCAGGGCGAGGAAGTCGCAAACCTCCCGATCAAGGAACTGGGCGACGAAGCCCCGGAATACGACCGCCCCTGGCGCGAACCGGGCAAGCCCGCGCCGCTGCCGGCCAACCTGGTGGAAGAGCCCGCCAATTACGGCGAGGCCGTGCTGAAGCTCGTCGGCTCGCCGAACCAGTCGAGCCGCCGCTGGGTTTACGAGCAGTATGACACGCTGATCCAGGGTAATTCCCTGCAGATCCCCGGCGGCGATGCCGGCGTCGTGCGCGTCGAAGGCCATGCCTCCAAGGCGCTCGCCTTCTCCTCCGACGTTACCCCGCGCTACGTCGAGGCCGATCCGTTCGAAGGCGGCAAGCAGGCTGTGGCCGAATGCTGGCGCAACATCACGGCAACCGGCGCCGAGCCGCTCGCCTCCACCGATAACCTGAACTTCGGCAACCCGGAAAAGCCCGAGATCATGGGCCAGTTCGTCAAGGCCATCCAGGGCATCGGCGAAGCCTGCCGTGCGCTGGACTTCCCGATCGTCTCCGGCAACGTCTCGCTCTACAACGAGACGAACGGCATCGCGATCCTGCCGACCCCGACAATTGCCGGCGTCGGCCTGCTGCCCGACTGGTCCGTGATGGCCAAGATCGGCGGCGCCAAGGACGGCGATCACCTGATCCTCATCGGCACCGACGGCAGCCATCTCGGCCAGTCCGTCTATCTGCGCGACGTCGTCGGCAAGATCGACGGTCCGGCACCGGAAGTGGACCTGCATGCCGAACGCCGCAACGGCGACTTCGTGCGCTCGGCCATCCGCAACGGCCAGGTCACGGCCTGCCACGACATTTCCTCGGGCGGCCTCGCGACCGCGCTTGCCGAAATGATCATGGCCTCCGGCAAGGGCGCCAAGGTCGATCTCTCCGAATCCAACGGCCCGGCGCATGCGCTGCTCTTCGGCGAAGACCAGGCCCGCTACGTGCTTGCGGTTCCCGCCGATCTCGCCAATTTCGTCTGCGCCAATGCGGAAGGTGCCGGCGTGCCGTTCCGCCGCCTCGGCACGGTCGTCGGCGATGCGCTGGCCGTGGATGGCCTGTTCTCGCTGCCGATTGAGCAATTGCGCAACACCCATGAATCGTGGTTCCCTGACTTCATGGATGGCAACGGCACCGCCGCTGCCGCCGCAGAATAAATAAGGGAGCAGTTTCATGGCCATGTCACCCGGCGATATCGAAGACCTCATCAAATCCGGCATCCCCGGAGCGAAGGTGGTCATCCGCGATCTTGCCGGCGACGGCGACCATTATGCAGCCGAGGTCGTCGCGGAAGCCTTCCGCGGCAAGACCCGCGTGCAGCAACACCAGATGGTCTACGACGCGTTGAAGGGCAATATGGGCGGCGTCCTGCACGCCCTTGCCCTTCAGACCTCCATTCCGGAGTAATCCGTATGGCCGGCCTTCTCGACCAGCTCGTCTCCGGCGTCGTCGATGCAGCCCTCAAAGAGGTGCTGAAGAAGACCGGCGTGCGCAAGACTACGACCACCAAGCGCACGCGCCGCAAGACGACCACGCGCAAGAAGGCCTCCGGCGGCATCCTCGGCGACATCATCGAGGCCGCGCTGAAGCCGACGAAAAAGCCGGCAAAGCGCCCACGCAAACAGACAAGCCGCCGACGCACGGCGGCCAGTCGCTCCCGCCAGCGCAGCCGCTGATCCAGCATTTTCCAGCCACGCCGGGAAGAATACAGACGAACGACATGACGCATGAGATGATGCCTACCTCCGGTATTCAGCCTGGAGTACTCCGTGTCGCCAGCGGCTATGTTGTCGCAGTCGTCCTCGCCTGTCTCGTTGTGTTCGTCTTGATTTCCATAATGACGGGCGGAGGCCCGGGTTCGCGAATCTTCCTTGCTTTCTTTGTAGGTTGCGCGTTTACGTTCGGCTACGGACTGCCTGGGTTCATCGCCATTGTCCTGATTTCTCGTTACTTCAATCTGCAAAAGCAGGTTTTCTTTATCGTTGCGGGCGGCCTTGACGGCGCTTTGTCCTTGGTAATTTTTGATTCCTCAATGCCGCGTGCCGCCGTCTTCCTTACAGTTATCGCGGGAGGTCTGGCGGGTGGCCTCGTCTACTGGCTGATTGCCTATCGTCTGCGCCGAGCTGCGGCTTGAAGCACACACCCGATCAATTTTTGTGAGGGACTTCTGGCATTTATCACCCGTGGTTGCTATCTAGGGCGCATGAGTTCATCGCATCGGCCCTTGAAGCCGATTTGCTAGGGAATACGACTATGAGCGGCATCCAAGATTTCATCGCCAACGAAGTGAAGACCAACGACGTCGTGCTCTTCCTGAAGGGCACCCCGGAATTCCCGCAGTGTGGTTTCTCCGGTCAGGTCGTGCAGATCCTCGATTACGTGGGTGTGGACTACAAGGGCATCAACGTGCTCGCCGATGCCGACATCCGCCAGGGCATCAAGGATTACTCCAACTGGCCGACCATCCCGCAGCTTTACGTGAAGGGTGAATTCATCGGCGGTTGCGACATCGTGCGTGAAATGTTCCAATCGGGCGAGCTGCAGTCTCACCTTCAGGAACAGGGTATTTCGATCAAGGGCGCTGCCTGACGCTTCACGGTCTTCCGACCGCCAAGCTTTTCAAAGGCGCCGCATCCCAGCGGCGCCTTCTCTCTTTTATGGAACAAATTGATATGTCTGGACTTTCTTCCGAATCGGCCCAGCGCCTGAAAGGCATGGGCAAGATAGAATTCATCGCGCTCATGGCGTTCCTGATGGCGCTCAATGCGCTCGCCATCGACATCATGCTCCCCGGTCTTCAGGAAATCGGCGCCAGCCTCGGCGTCGAGAACGAGAACCACCGGCAATATGTCATCTCGGCCTATCTGATCGGCTTCGCCTTCGCGCAGCTGCTCTATGGCCCGATCTCCGACCGTTTCGGCCGGCGCGCACCGATGTTCGTCGGGCTGGGTATCTATGTCGTCTCCTCGCTCGCGGCAATCTTCGTGCCGAGCTTCGCCGCTCTGCTCGCCCTGCGCTTCATCCAGGGCATCGGCTCGGCCGCCATGCGCGTCATCACCGTCTCCATCGTCCGCGACATTTTCGGCGGGCGCGCGATGGCGGAGGTCATGTCGCTGATCATGATGGTCTTCATGGTCATCCCCGTCATGGCCCCGGGCATCGGCCAGGTCGTCATGCTGTTCGGCAACTGGCACCTGATCTTCGCCTTCATGGCGGTGGTCGCGCTGATGGTCTGGGCCTGGATGTACTTCCGCCTGCCCGAAACGCTGCATGAAGACGACGTTCGCCCCTTTACGGTGCGTTCGGTCCTCGGCGGCTTCCGCATCGTTCTGACGGACCGGGTGGCGCTCTGCTACACGCTGGCCAGCACCTTCATCTTCGGGGCGCTCTTCGGCTTCATCAACTCCGCGCAGCAGATCTATGTCGGCATCTACGGCCTTGGCGTCTGGTTCCCGGTTGCGTTTGCCGCCGTCGCCGCCTTCATGGCGCTGTCGTCCTTCGTCAACGCCCGCCTCGTTGGCCGGTTCGGCATGCGCAAGCTGTCGCACGGCGCCCTCATGGGCTTCCTGACGGTCAACACGCTGTGGCTCGTTCTGACGCTCGTCTGGCCGGGACATGTGCCCTTCGCCATCTTCATCGTGCTGTTCGCGCTGTCGATGTTCCAGTTCGGCTGGATCGGCTCGAACTTCAACTCGCTCGCCATGGAGCCGCTCGGCCATGTCGCCGGCACCGCCTCCTCCGTGCTCGGCTTCATGGGCACGGCGGGCGGCACGATCATCGGCGCAATCATCGGCCAGTCGTTCAACGGCACGGCGCTGCCGCTGGTCATGGGCTTCTTCTCGCTCTCGATCATCGGCCTGATCTTCGTGTTGATCGCCGAGCGCGGAAAGCTGTTCCAGGCACATAACAAGCCGGTCTGAGACAGGCGGCAAACAAAGAAAAGGCCCGGTTGCCATTGGCAGCCGGGCCTTTTCCGTTTGAGAACGTCCGTATCAGTCGACAAACACTTCGCGGCGCAGCAGTTCCCAGGTGTCCTTGTCCGGTGCCACCAGCAGGCCGCCTTCCGTATGGTGCGGCTTGTAGGCCGAGCCATCGAAGCGGGCGGCGTAGGCGCCGGCTTCCTGGGCGATCAGCGTGCCGGCCAGGTGATCCCAGGGCATCAGCTTGTTGTACATGAGGTAATGCAGGTGGCCGCCGGCGAAGGTGCGGTATTCGTGAGCGGCGCAACGGTAGTTCGAGACGAAGGCCACCTTGGCGAGGTTCGACAGGATGCGCGAACGTCGGTCGCGATCAAGGAAGCTGGTGGAGGCCATGCCGGTCAGCTCTTCAAGTGCGGCACCGCCGCGGGCCTTCAGCTTGACGGCCGGACGGTGATCGCCGGTCTGCCAGGCGCCGGAACCCTTTTCGGCCATCACGAAATCATCGCCCATCGGGTCATAGATGATGCCGCCGACGGTTTCCCCGCCGGAGACGATCGCCGCCATGACGCCAAAGAGCGGCACGCCGGAGGCGAAATTGAACGTGCCGTCGATCGGATCGACGACGATGGCGGTTTCGGCATCGCCGAGCTTCGACAAAAGCGCCGGATCCGCAGCGACCGATTCTTCGCCGACGAACAGCACGCCCGGAAACTGCGCGGCGACCTCGCGCTTGATAAAACGTTCCGCCGCTTCGTCGGCGACCGTCACGAGATCGTTCGCATCGGCCTTGGTGTGGACGTCGCCTTTGGCGAGCGCACGGAAGCGCGGGCGGATTTCCGCTTCGGCCGCCTGTGCAAGCACGAGCGCCAGGGCATTGATGTCAATCGTCATTGCTTTTTACCGTTTCGAGGGAGGAGAAATCGAAAAGCTTGGGGTCGAGAAGATGCGAGGGATTGGTGTGGCCGAGCGCACGCAGCATGGCATCCTTGCGGCCGGGCATGCGCGTTTCGATATCCGCCAGCATCGCCTTCATCGCATTGCGTTGAAGGCCGTCCTGCGACCCGCAGAGGTCGCAGGGGATGATCGGGAACTGCATGGCGGTGGCGAATTTCGCCAGGTCATCCTCCGCCGCGTAGGCGAGCGGACGCAGCACCATGAGGTCGCCTTCGTCATTCAAAAGTTTTGGCGGCATGGCGGCAAGCCGCCCGCCGTGGAAGAAATTCATGAAGAAGGTTTCGAGAATATCCTCGCGATGGTGCCCCAGCACCAGCGCATCGCAGCCCTCCTCCCGGGCGATGCGATAGAGATTGCCGCGCCTGAGCCGCGAACACAGCGAGCAATAAGTCGCCCCCGTCGGCACCTTTTCCTTCACGATGGAATAGGTATCGCGGTATTCGATGCGGTGTTTGATACCGATGGACTTCAGATACTCCGGCAGGATGTGTTTTGGAAAATTCGGCTGGCCCTGATCGAGATTGCAGGCGATCAGCTCGACCGGAAGCAGGCCGCGCCATTGCAGGTCCATCAGCAGTGCGAGCAGGCCGTAGCTATCCTTGCCGCCCGAGAGGCCAACGAGCCAGCGCTTCTGGCCCTTCAGCATGGCAAAATCGTCCATCGCCTGCCGTACTTGGCGCAGCAGGCGCTTGCGCAGCTTGTTGAAAGAGACGCTGGAGGGCGCATCCGCAAAAAGCGGATGACGGCCTTCGTCCGGTGCGTTGTCGTCGGGGTCAGCGAATGCCAGGGTCATGGGTCTGCAATGCCCCGAACCGGCAGCACAATCAAGCCCCGAAGACTGACCAGCCGGTGCGCGCCGCCAGCATTTCCAGCGCCAGCGAGCCTATGAGCGAATTGCCATTGTCGTTAAGGCCCGGCGACCACACCGCGACCGAGGCTTTTCCGGGTGCCACGGCCAGAATGCCGCCGCCGACGCCACTCTTGCCGGGCAGGCCGACGCGGTAGGCGAAATCGCCCGAGCCATCATAATGGCCGCAGGTCAGCATCAATGCGTTGATACGCCGCGCCCGAAGGTGCGAGACGACGCGGTGGCCGGTCAGCGGATTGGTGCCGCTGTTGGCGAGGAATAGCCCCGCCTTGGCAAGCTGCCGGCAGCTCATGGCGAGTGCGCATTGGTGAAAGTAGACACCGAGCACCAGTTCGGCCGCATGATCGAGCTTGCCGAAGGAGCGCATGAAATTGGCGAGCGCGAAATTGCGAAAACCCGTCGCCTGCTCGGAGCGCGCCACCGACTGGTCGATGATGATATCTTCTTCGTCCGCCAGATAGCGCAGAAAGCGCACGACCTCGCCGATCGCCTCCTTCGGCGTATGGCCGGCCAGCACGAGGTCGGTGATGGCGATAGCGCCGGCATTGATGAAGGGATTGCGCGGAATGCCGCCTTCCTGTTCGAGCTGGACGATGGAATTGAAGGCCGAACCGGAGGGTTCGCGGCCGACCCGCTTCCAGATCGATTCGCCATGTTTGCCGAGCGCCAGCGTCAGCGTGAAGACCTTGGAAATGCTCTGGATGGAAAACGGCTCCTCGGCATCGCCGGCGAGATGCAGGTCGCCATCGACGGTCACCACGGCCATGCCGAATTTTTGGGGATCCACATGGGCAAGCTGCGGAATATAGTTCGCCACCTTACCCTCGCCGCGCCGCGGCGACAGCGTGGCGTGGATGTCTTCAATGATGCCCTGCAAATCCATCCGTCATTTTCCCCAAAGAAAAAGCCGCCAATTTCTTGGCGGCTTTTCCAGATTGCGCAAGGTGTCGACCGCGAATTAACGCGAGTAGAATTCGACGACCAGGTGCGGTTCCATGACAACGGCGTAGGGCACGTCGGAGAGAACCGGGATGCGAACGAAGGTCGCAACCATCTTGTTGTGATCGACTTCGATATAGTCCGGAACGTCGCGTTCAGCCAGCGAAACGGATTCGAGAACCGTGACGAGCTGCTTGGACTTTTCCTTGACTTCGATGACGTCGCCCGGCTTGCAACGGTAGGAGCCGATGTTGACGCGGACGCCGTTGACCTTGACGTGGCCATGGTTGACGAACTGACGGGCAGCGAAGACCGTCGGAACGAACTTGGCGCGGTAGACGATCGCGTCCAGACGCGACTCGAGCAGGCCGATCAGGTTTTCCGGGGTGTCGCCCTTGCGGCGTTCGGCTTCAGCGAAGATCGCGCGGAACTGCTTCTCGCGGATATCGCCATAGTAGCCCTTCAGCTTCTGCTTGGCGCGGAGCTGAACACCGAAGTCCGAAAGCTTGGATTTGCGGCGCTGGCCGTGCTGGCCGGGGCCGTATTCGCGGCGGTTGACCGGGGACTTCGGACGGCCCCAGATGTTTTCGCCCATACGGCGGTCGATTTTGTACTTGGATGCAGCGCGCTTGCTCATCGCATTTCCTCTAAGTCTTGTTATGGCCTGCCCGTTGCCGGACCGGCTCAAGGAAACACGCCCTCCTCTGAACCTTTCGGGTTCCGACAGGCTTCTCACGATCGCGACCGGAGAATCCACGGGACATGTCAAATGAAACACCGGACATTTCTGCCCGGCGCTGGCGGGGTCATTAGGCGAGTTTTACAAAACTGTCAACGAACAAAGCCCGGAAAATCCGCCTATTCCGCCGCATCGCGGTGGGAATCGGCAAGATCCGGCCCATTGGCATCACCCGGCAGCGTCTCGCAGCCGAGATCCGGGAAGGCGACGATGCGGTGGCCGGCGAGATCGCTGTGCACCACGACCAGCCCCTGCTCCTCGAAATAGCCGAGCAGACGGCGCGCCCGGCGGGCCGAATGCGTGCCGTAGGCGCGCGCGATGCGCGCATCCGACGGGCAGGCAAGCCCGCGCACCGCGGCTTGCGCGACCAGCAGGAACACGCCCTGCAGATCTTCGGTGACGTTGCGCGAGAGATCGAGCGCCCTGCCCCAGATCTCCGTTCCCGCCGTCTCGGCATCGACGCCGGAACGAGCGACCGCCATCTTGCGGCGGAAGGCCGGAAGGGAGAGCGGTGCGCCGGGTACGCGGCGGATGCGGCAGCGCACGAGGAAATCCTGGAACAGCTCGGCATCAGCCCGGAAGGCCGCTTCCGGGTTGCTGAGGATTTCGGCGAGCGCCTGATCGAGCAGACCTTCGCGCTCCTCGGCGGATATCTCCGGTGCGGGCGCCTTGGTTTCGGTCTGAACCGGCTCCGGCCGTGCGCGGGAAAGCTCGGCGAGGATATCCGTCGTCGGGCGCGGCGCGGGCGGTGCTCGGCGCACGAGCGGACGGGAAAACTCTTCCGGATCGGGTGTGAAGATCAGGTCTTCGACATCCTGCGGCGCATCCGGCAGCGGCATCAGCTTGGGGCTGGTCGAGCGCGCGGAGGTTTCCACGGCACCGATCGTCACCGGCAGCGGGCGGCGCGACAGCGCAGGACCCAGCGCCACGAAGGAACCGCGCGGCAGGTCGCGGAACATTTCCGCCTGCCGGCGATCGAGACCGAGCAGATCGGCGGCGCGCGCCATGTCGATATCGAGGAAGGTGCGGCCCATCAGGAAGTTGGACGCTTCCGCCGCAACGTTCTTTGCAAGCTTGGCAAGGCGCTGCGTGGCGATGACACCGGCAAGGCCGCGTTTACGGCCGCGGCACATCAGGTTCGTCATCGCGCCGAGCGAGAGTTTTCGCGCCTCTTCCGAGACTTCGCCGCTGACGGCGGGGGCGAAGAGCTGCGCCTCGTCGACCACAACCAGCACCGGATACCAGTAGTCCCTGTCAGCATCGAACATGGCGTTGAGAAAAATGCCGGCCGCCCGCATCTGCTCGTCAGCCTCGAGGCCTTCGAGCGAGAGCACGCAGGAAACACGATGCTGGCGGATACGGGTCGCGATGCCGACAAGCTCGGCTTCCGTGCGCTGGCCATCGACCACGACATGGCCGAAGCGGTCCGACAGCGTGACGAAATCACCCTCAGGGTCGATAATGACCTGCTGCACCCAGGGTGCCGATTGTTCGAGCAGGCGGCGCAGAAGATGCGACTTGCCCGAGCCGGAATTGCCCTGCACCAAGAGGCGCGTTGCCAAGAGTTCCTCGATATCGAGCTTGGCCGGTGCGCCGCCTTGCACCGTTCCCATGTCGATGCCGACCTTCATCCCGTTCCTCGTTCCTGAAATCTATGATTCGCCCGGCCGCCACCGGACATCCGGCAAGCCCTAACACGAAATGAACCACCGTCACGCGCGGCTTTTGAAAAACCCACAGGGAAAGCCACGTCAGACGACGCGCAGACCAAATCCCTGCATCAGGCGCCGTGTCGCAAAGTCCGGTTTGCCGGAAGTGAAGACGGCGATGTCTTCGCCTGGTGCCAGCGTTTCCAGCGGCGGCACGAGGCGGCGGGCCTGGCGGGCGATGGCTTCGGCGGGATCGAGCCAGTCGACGGGCCACGGCGCGAGCTTGCGGAAGAGGTTCGCGACGAAGGGATAGTGCGTGCAGGCGAGCACGACGATATCGGTCTTGCGGCCCATCTCGTCGACGAAACACGGAATGATCTCGGCGCGCACGGCCTCGTCGGACAGCGTTTCGCCACGGATATAGGCTTCGGCCATGCGGGCGAGATTTTCCGAGCCGACGAGGCGCACGTCGCATTGCGTGGCGAAGGACTGGATGAGGTCGCGGGTATAGGCGCGCTTGACCGTGCCTGGGGTGGCGAGCACCGAGACGAGGCCGGAGCGAGTGCGCTCGGCGGCGGGCTTGATGGCCGGCACGGTGCCGACGAATTGCATATGCGGGAACGCGTCGCGCAGATCGCTGCCGACGAGCGTGAAAGCCGTGTTGCAGGCGATGACGCAGATTTCCGGGTCGTGCTCGTTCAGGAGTTTTCGGAAGAGGTCGATGATATGCGTCTTCAGCGCCGGCTCTTCCCAGCCGCCATAGGGAAAGCCGGCATCGTCGGCCACGTAGATGAAATGCCGCTCGGGCATCAGCACGCGGGCCTCGCGCAGCACGGTGAGGCCACCGATGCCGCTGTCGAACATGAGGATAGGCTTGGCGCTATTCGTCAAGGTCACGGGGCTCTTTCGGCCGGCGGTTGCGGGTTCGGTTGGGGTTGGTCACGCCGCGCGGCGATTCCCGCGTGAAACGATCGAGGCAGGAAATGATGCCGCGCAAGACCTGGATCTCCGTGCCGGTGAAGGAGGGACGCGTGAGGATGGCGCGCAGATTCTCCACCAGTTTTGGCTTTTTTTCGGCAGGCCGGAAATAACCGCGCGCATCGAGCGTTTCTTCCACATGGTCGAAGAGGCCCTGCAACTCCTCCTTCTTGGCCGGGCGCTGCGGCAGTGCATCGAACGGTGTGTCCTCGACGGAGGTCAAGCCGCTCTTCATCCATTCGTAGCTCATCAGGAGCACGGCCTGGGCGAGATTCAGCGAGGCGAAGGCGGGATTGACCGGGAAGGTCACCAGCTCGTCGGCCAGCGCGATCTCCTCATTGGTCAGGCCTGTGCGCTCGCGGCCGAAGAGGATGCCGGTTTTCTCGCCCGCCCGGAAGCGCAAGCGCAGATCATCCGCCGCCACGACCGGCGAGCGAACTTCCTTGTAGCCGTAGCGGTCGCGCGCCGTCGTCGCATAGACGAATTCGAGATCGGCGACGGCCTCTTCCAGCGAGGCATAGACCTTTGCCGCCTCGATGACGTGATCGGCCTTGCTGGCGGCGGAGATCGCCTTCTCGCTCGGCCAGCCGTCGCGCGGATTGACGAGGCGCAGTTCGGCCAGGCCGAAATTCGCCATGGCACGCGCCACCATGCCGATATTTTCACCGAGTTGCGGATGAACGAGGATGATCGCCGGTCCTTCGGCGATCATCGTGCGTTCGCTGTTCGTGCCTGCCATGCCAAATAGTCCCTAGAAAGTTGGCGTCTCACTGGCATAAACGGCCGGAAATGAAAAGCATACGCTGCTATTCGGCGCTTTCAGGCGCTTCCGCATTGCCGCCATTGGCGCCGGCTTCGGCGATCTCGACCATTTCCTTCTTGAGCGATGCGCCGTCCTCGAAGCTCGGACGCTCGATGTCGTCGATGACGGCGTGGCCGTCCTCTTCGATCATCTTGAACACCAGCGTCTCCGGCTTCCAGTCGGCCGCGCGCTCGCCGAAACAATGGCTGTTGTCGAAGGTCACGGTGACATCTTCCGCACCATTGGCCGCCTGGCCTTCGGTGGTCTTCACATCCTTCAGCGCGCAGCCGTCCTGGCCGCCGATGATCGGGTCGTAGTCGAAGGGCGAACCGCCGTCGTCATAGGCGGGGAATTTCGCCGCCGCACGGTATTTGGTGACGAAATCCTTGCTGTAGAGGCGCTTCAGGAAGTCGTCGCTGAAATAGTCGACATAGTCGGGCGGCGTGTCGCTATCGGTGCCCATGTCCTGCCAGTTGTTGGTCGCCGCCGACATGATCTCCGTCACGGGCGCCTTGAAATCGGCGGCGTGCACGGCGACGGGAAAGAGGACGGCGAGCGCCACGAGACCGAAACGCGACATGATATTCTCCATTGGATGGCGGCCACCCGGACGGGCACCGCGAGCGAATCTTCCTGAAACGGAATTCGGGCAAAAGTTATTCCGCATCGCAACGAAAATAAATCGCGTCATTCCTTCGTTGGCTTTGCCTTCCCGGTCTCGGATGCTATAGGGCCAATCGGTTCTTTAAAGTCCACGATCCGGGGCGTTCCGCCCCTACAAGCACGAGGCTCCCCATGGCAAAGATCAAGGTCGCCAACCCCGTCGTCGAGCTCGACGGCGACGAGATGACGCGCATCATCTGGCAGTTCATCAAGGACAAGCTGATCCACCCCTATCTGGACGTGGACCTTGAATATTACGACCTCGGCATGGAGAACCGCGACGCCACCGACGACCAGGTGACGATCGACGCCGCCAACGCCATCAAGAAGCACGGCGTCGGCGTCAAGTGCGCCACGATCACGCCGGACGAAGCCCGCGTCGAGGAATTCAAGCTGAAGAAGATGTGGAAGTCGCCGAACGGCACGATCCGCAACATCCTCGGCGGCGTCATCTTCCGCGAGCCGATCATCTGCAAGAACGTGCCGCGCCTTGTTCCCGGCTGGACCAAGCCGATCATCGTCGGCCGCCACGCCTTCGGCGACCAGTACCGCGCCACCGACTTCAAGTTCCCCGGCAAGGGCAAGCTGACGATGAAGTTCGTCGGCGA
>NZ_CAMLFY010000119.1 GCF_946479415.1 uncultured Shinella sp.
TGGCCGCCGAGGCGCAGACGGCGGGCCGCGTCCTGCTCAACGACCGCGAGATCGCCGGCCCAAGCACCTTCCTGCCGCCGGAGCGGCGCGGCGTCGGCTTGATGTTCCAGGATTTTGCGCTCTTCCCGCATATGTCGGTGCTCGACAATGTGCGCTTCGGCCTGACGGCACTGCCGCGCACCGAAGCGGAGGCCGAGGCGGAAGTGGCGCTGGAGCGTGTCGGTCTTTCGCACTATGCCCAAAAGTTTCCGCACATGCTGTCGGGCGGCGAGCAGCAGCGCGTGGCGCTGGCCCGCGCGCTTGCGCCGCGCCCCTCCGTGCTTTTGATGGACGAGCCGTTTTCCGGCCTCGACTCGCGCCTGAAGGATTCGATCCGCGCCGATACGCTCGCCATCCTGCGCCGGTCGCGCGCCAGCGCCATCGTCGTCACGCATGATGCGGAAGAGGCGATGCGCATGGGCGACCGCATCGCGTTGCTGAAGGACGGTCGCCTCGTGCAGGTCGGCACGGCGGAGGAGCTCTACCTTTATCCCAAGGACATGTTCGCTGCCGCCTTCTTCTCGGAAATCAACGAGTTTTCGGGGCATGTGCGCGGCGGCGTCGTGGAGACACCGCTGGGCAACGTGGATGGAAAACGCTTTGCCGACGGTCAGAAGGTGCATGTCGCCGTGCGCCTTTCCGGGCTTCGCGTTCTGGAAAGCGGCGGCGAAATTCCGGCGCGCATATTGTCGCGGCGATTTCTCGGCGTCGTGGAACTGCTGGACCTCGCCATTGCGGGCGCGGACCGGCCGATCCGGGCTCGTGTGCGGGCGGATCAACTGGCGGCCGGATTGCGTGATGTCACGCTTTCGGCTAACCAGCGGGATATTCTAGTGTTTGAAAAAAACAGCTGAACGTCTTACATCGGGGTAAGGGTTCGTAAGGGAGTCAAAAAAATGGGTTCTTTCAGCATCTGGCATTGGCTGATCGTTCTGGTGGTTGTGCTGCTGCTGTTCGGCCGCGGCAAGATTCCGGAACTGATGGGCGACGTCGCCAAGGGTATCAAGAACTTCAAGAAGGGCATGTCCGACGAGGAAGCCGCTGCCGCCGACCAGGCGAAGACGGTCGATCACAAGGCCGACGAGGTCAAGTGACCGGCATCCGGCCGTGAACTGCTGTTGCGGCCTTTGAGGACAGTTTTCTATGCTTGATGTCGGCTGGACCGAGATACTCGTCATCGCCATCGTTCTGATCATCGTGGTGGGTCCGAAGGACCTGCCGCAGATGCTGAGGACGTTCGGCCGCATGGTCGCCAAGATGCGCAGCATGGCGGGCGATTTCCGCCAGCAATTCGACGAGGCGCTGCGCGAGGCCGATCTCGACGACGTGCGCAAGACCATCGGCGAAGCGCAGAAGCTCAACCCTCTCAACACGATCCGGGATGCGGTCAATCCGCTGCGCCAGATGGGTGACGAGCTGAAGGCCGACCTGCAGAAATCGACCAGTTCCGTCACGACATCGACACCGGCCGCCAACCCGGCCGAAAGCATTTCAAGCGCCCCCGTCGCCGTTCCTTCCGAGGGGGCGAAGCCGGCCTCCGCCGAACCCGCCGCCGCCGTGCCGCTGAAGGCCGGCCCGGTCAGCAAGACGGCGAAGAAGAAGGCCGATGACGGTACTGCCAAGGTGGCAAAGCCGCGCAAGACGGCCGTGAAAGCCGAGGCCGAACCCAGGAAGGCTGCCGCCAAGGCGCCGGCTGCCAAGAAGGCGGCCCCGGCCAAAACCGTGACCGCGAAGACCAAGACTGTGAAGACCAAGAAGGGCGAGGCATGAGCGGCGATATTGACGACAAGCCCCAGCCGCTCATCGAGCACCTGATCGAACTGCGCCGCCGCCTGCTTTGGGCCGTCGGTGCGTTTTTCATTGCCTTCCTGGTCTGCTTCTATTTCGCCAAGCAGCTCTTCAACCTGCTCGTCCTGCCGTTCAAGTGGTCGGTGGAATGGGCGGGCCTGACACATCGCAATGTCGAGCTGATCTATACGGCGCCGCAGGAGTTCTTCTTCACGCAGATCAAGGTCGCCATGTTCGGCGCGCTGGTCATCGCCTTTCCGGTGATCGCCCAGCAGATCTATAAGTTCGTCGCGCCGGGCCTCTATAAAAACGAGCGCGCCGCCTTCCTGCCGTTCCTGATCGCCTCGCCGATCCTGTTCCTGATCGGCGCCGGTCTCGTCTATTTCTTCTTCACGCCCATGGTCATGTGGTTCTTCCTCGCCATGGAACAGGGCGGCGGCGAAGGCCAGGTATCGATCCAGCTTTTGCCGAAGGTGTCCGAATATCTCAGCCTCATCATGTCGCTGATCTTCGCTTTCGGGCTGGTGTTCCAGCTTCCGGTCATCTCGTCGCTTCTGGTGCGCGCGGGCTTCATCACGTCGCAATCGCTGAAGGACAAGCGGAAATACGCGATCGTCATCGCCTTCGTGGTGGCTGCCGTGCTGACGCCGCCGGATCCGGTTTCCCAGATCGGCCTTGCACTGCCGGCCATCCTTCTCTACGAGATTTCCATCTATACGGCCCGACTCATCGAACGGCAGCGGGCGAGCGCCTCGAACGCGCAGGATGCGGAAAACGAGGTCGCTGCAACGCAGGGCGAAGCCGACTGAGGCTTCGCCGGCGAGTCGCTGCCGGGCGGGATGGGCTCCATCCACGCAACGCCTGGAACGACAATGCTTGATATAAAATGGATCCGCGACAACGCTGCCGCTCTTGATGCCGCCCTGGCAAAACGCGGCGCTAACCCTCTTGCCCAGAGCCTCATCGATCTCGACGAGAAGCGCCGCAGCGTCATCCAGAAGGCGCAGGAGATGCAGTCGCGCCGCAACGCCGCCTCCAAGGAGATCGGCGCGGCCATGGCCGCCAAGAACGGCGAGCTTGCCGACAAGCTGAAGGCCGAAGTGTCGGCCATCAAGGATCAGCTCCCGGCCGCCGAGGAAGAAGAGCGTCAGGTCACCGCCGAACTCAATGACGCCCTGTCGCGCCTGCCGAACATCCCCTTCGATGATGTGCCCGTCGGCTCGGACGAGACCGGCAATGTGGAAAAGCACAGATGGGGCAACAAGCCCGGCTGGAACCACAAACCGCTGGAGCACTACGAAATCGGCGAAGCCCTCGGCTACATGGATTTCGAAGCCGCCGCCAAGATCGCGGGTTCGCGTTTTGTTGTGCTAAAAGGTCAACTCGCGCGCCTTGAACGGGCTTTGGGTCAATTCATGCTTGATGTGCACACACAAGAGCATGGGTATTTGGAAGTGCAGCCTCCTTTGCTCGTGCGCGATCATGCGATGTATGGCACCGGTCAGCTACCAAAATTTGGAGATGATCTGTTTATCGGCGCATCGATGACGGGTCGGGAAAAACAGGCGGCAGGTGTAATTCAAAGCCATGCATGCTTGGATGATATCGAGGCTTTGCGATCTAACTCAAAAACGCTTGATCAAGTCGTTGGCGATATTTTCGAGAGAGCTCCAACCAGCGAGGACTATTGGTTAATCCCTACCGCTGAAGTGCCACTCACCAATCTCGTGCGCGAAGACATTCTCGATCAGGAAAAGCTGCCGCTGCGCTTTACCGCGCTGACGCCGTGCTTCCGCTCGGAGGCTGGCTCGTCGGGTCGCGATACGCGCGGCATGCTGCGCCAGCACCAGTTCATGAAGTGCGAACTCGTCTCGATCACCGACGCCGAGAGTGCCGTTGACGAACACGAGCGCATGACGGCCTGCGCGGAAGAAATCCTCAAGCGCCTCGGCCTGCATTACCGCGTCATGACGCTCTGCACCGGCGACATGGGTTTTGGCGCCCGCAAGACCTACGATCTGGAAGTCTGGCTTCCGGGTCAGGATACGTTCCGCGAAATCTCGTCCTGCTCGGTCTGCGGCGATTTCCAGGGCCGCCGCATGAATGCGCGCTATCGCGGCAAGGACGACAAGGCGACGAAGTTCGTGCACACGCTGAACGGTTCGGGCACCGCCGTCGGCCGCGCGCTGATCGCCGTTCTGGAAAACTATCTCAACGCCGACGGTTCGGTTACCGTGCCGGAGGTCCTGCTGCCGTATATGGGTGGCCTGACGAAGATCGAGAAGGCCGCCTGAGGCGGAGCACCGAATGCGCATTCTGCTGACCAATGACGACGGCATCCACGCCGAGGGCCTCGCGGCCCTCGAGCGGATTGCCCGCGAACTGACCGATGACGTCTGGATCGTGGCCCCGGAAACGGACCAGAGCGGCCTTGCGCATTCGCTGACCCTTTCGGAGCCTCTGCGCTTGCGTAAGATCGACGAGAAGCGCTTTGCACTACGCGGCACGCCGACCGACTGCGTGATCATGGGCGTGCGCGAAGTCCTCGACAGGAAGCCGGATCTCGTTCTGTCCGGCGTGAATGTCGGCGCCAACATGGCTGATGATGTGACCTATTCGGGCACAGTCGCCGGCGCCATCGAGGGCACGCTGCAGGGCATCAAGTCCATGGCGCTGAGCCAGGCCTATAACCACGCCGGTGGCCGAGTCGTGCCGTGGGAAGTGGCCGAGAGCTTTGCGCCGAAACTCATCCGTCAGCTGATGGATGTCGAACTGCCGGACTGGACGTTCTTCAACATCAACTTCCCGAACTGTGCGCCGTCCGATCTGCAGGGCGTCGAAGTCACAGCCCAGGGCAAGCTCGATTTCGGCCTGACGATCGACGAACGCGCGGACGGCCGCGGTTTCCCCTATTACTGGCTGCGCTTCGGCGAGCGGAAGGGCGACTTCCGCGCCGGCACGGACATTCATGCCGTGAAGAACCACAAGATCTCCGTTACGCCGCTGAAGCTCGACCTGACGGATTATTCCGTGCTCGACCGCGTGCAGCGTGCACTCAATGGCGAGGACGCGGATTGAGCACGGGGCGGGTGATCGAGAAGGAAGGTTTTGCGGCTCTTGCGTTGCGCCTGCGCGGGCAGGGCATCAACAATATCGAGCTTCTGACCGCCGTCGAGCAGACGCCACGCACGCTTTTCGTGCCGCCGCAATTTGCCGGCGAGGCCTATTCGCGCCGCGTTCTGCCGCTCGATTGCGGATCCTTCATGGAAGGCATCGATCTCTCGGTGCGCATCCTGCATCTCCTGAACCTCAAGGCTGGCCAGCGCATTCTCGAAGTGGGCACCGGCAGCGGCTTCACCGCCGCCGTCATGGGCCGCATGACTGAGCGCGTCCTGACCGTTGATCGCTACCGCACGCTCGTCACCAATGCGCAGGCTTCCATCGACAAGGCCGGCATCCGCAATGTCATCGTGCGTCAGGCCGATGGCAGCAACGGCATGCCGGGTGAGGGGACCTTCGACCGCATCCTCGTGACGGCCGCCTTTCCGGCGCTGCCGCGCTTCTTTGCCGAACAGCTCGTCTCCGGCGGCATGCTGATCGCCCCCGTCATGGTCAGCGAAACCGAGTGCCGTATGCTCAAGCTGGTCAAGACTGGCAGCCGCTTCGATCGCGAGGACCTCTTCGAGGTGCCTTATCTGCCGATCGTGCCGCAGATGGCGCAGGCTCTCTAAGCCCGCCGTATCTCTTCCGAAATCAATATTTTGCGGCTCGGCGGACCTTTGCCCGCTGAGTCTTGCGGCATTTCTGCGGCAAAACGGGCCTCCGGTCGCAGCTTGTCACACGCGTCGCGTGAATTATCCTCGCAAATACAGCGCGTTAACCATTTGTTAACTTTGGTAAGCTTCGCGCAAGCTTCGGGGCGTAGGCCGATGACGAAGCACAGGTTCCACGCAGAATGCCGGTTTCCCAATGGGTTCCGGAGTTCCGATGGAGAGGGCAATGTACGTTTCGAACAGGATTTCCAGCAGCTCGACCAATGACAGCCTCGCCTATCTCGCGAACAAGGCTGCGGGAAAGTCTGTCGAAGAGAATGCAGAGGCCGCGTCGACCGCGCATCTCGCCGGCGGCAGCTATGATCCTTCCGCCCATGTGGGCTTGTCCGTCGATGCGCTGCTCGTGCTCAGCGTCGCCAAGGAAGAAACGGCTTACAGTCAGCCGTCGCTGACGGATGCCGAGCGCAACAACCTCGACACGTCGGAACTGGAAAAGCGCGAATATGCGGCCTATGGCCACTTCCTCGAGGAAGGCGACCGCAAGGGCTACTACCGCGCCTATATCGAATATTTCGACAGCATGCCGGCCGAAGACCAGCGCAGCGACCGGTATGCCGGCACCCGCGAACCGGCCGTCTCGGCGCTGCGTGCCATCGCCTACAATGAAAGCGCCCTCGATATGACGGCGCCGGATACCGCGCTCGAAAACGCAACAGGGGAGCGCGGCCAGCGCCGCGCGACGCCGATCTCGGCGATCTTCCAGCCGAGCGCCGGCGACTACGAGAACGTCGCCCGTGTTTCCGGCCGCATCTCGCGCGCCGATAGCATGTATGCCACCGGCTTCTGAGGCTGGGCGGGCGGCCACGCTGCCATGCCATGGTTATCAATTCATCAAAAAACCATCGCGGATAGCCCGGCTTTAACCGGGCAGTAACTCTAACGCGCTTTAATCGGACTACATCAAGTAGCGTACCGATTGGGTAGTCTCATGCGTAAGAGTGTATCGCCGAGTTTTGGTAGGACTGCGACCCGTCTGATGGCGGCCGCCCTGCTGGCCAGCGTTGCGACCGGGTGCAGCTCGGACGTTTCCCGTTTTGGCGGCCTCTTTTCCAGCTCCGGTTCAGACAATATCACGACGAATTCGGTTCCGCGCCGCACGCTTCTCGGCGGCGATCCGGTTCCGCGCGGCACGGTCGGCAGCGGCCAGGTGGCGCAGGTCAATCAGATGGGCGGCTCGCGCGACGAAGCGCTGAACCAGCCGTTCCCGGATCAGGGCAATGTCTCCTACGATCCGATCAACACATCGACCACGAACGGTTCCGGTACGCGTTTTGCGACGACGCCGATGGCCGTCCAGCGCGATGAACTTGCCGACCCGACGGCCGGCGCCCGTGCCGATGCCGAGCGTGAAGTCGCAATGGCGCAGGAACTGCCGCAACGCAAGGCGAAAGCCATTGTCGACGAGGCTGATGCCACGACGAAGAGCGTCAAGGGCAAGGCCGGCTGGTCGACCAACAATGCGCCCGTCGTCATGCTGCGCCAGGGCGAAAGCGTGAAGACGCTCGCCAACCGCTACGGCGTGCCGGAAAAGGAAATCCTCGCCGCCAACGGCCTGAAGCGTGCTTCGGATGCCGAGCCGGGTCAGCGGATCGTCATTCCGACCTTCTCGACGACGGCCAGCGCCGCCAAGGCTTCGACGGATCACACGCTGAAGGTCGATGGCAAGCTGCCGACGCCGGAGCAGAAGGGCGAGAAGAACGTCGCCATCCTGCCGGGCACCTCCAGCCGCGACAAGCAGAAGTCGGAGAACGGCCAGACGACCTCGAACGTCGCCGATGCCGGTGAAGGCAATGGCAAGGGCGGTTACGAAGTGCAGCCGGGCGATTCGCTCGCAAAGATCGCACGCAGCAACGGTGTCTCGGTTGAGGCGCTGAAGAAGGCGAACGGCATCAACACAGCCTCCATCCGCATCGGCCAGAAGCTGGTCATCCCGGCCGGCGGCGGCGCCGTCGTGGCCGAAAAGGCCACCACGGACAAGACGACGACGGCCTCTGTTCCGGTCAACAAGGAAAAGAAGGTCGAAACGGCGGAAAAGAAGCCGGAATCCTACAAGGCCCCGGTAAAGACGGTTTCGGTCACCGAAGCGACGGAAAAGTCCGACGTGACGGACGACGCCCCTGAATCGACGGGTATCGGCAAGTATCGCTGGCCGGTGCGCGGTGCGGTCATTGCCGGCTACGGCGCCAATGTCGATGGCAACCGCAATGACGGCATCGATATCTCGGTTCCCGAGGGCACGCCGATCAAGGCCGCTGAAAACGGCGTGGTCATCTATTCGGGCTCGAGCCTGAAGGAACTCGGCAACGCGGTTCTCGTCCGCCACGACGACGGCACTGTCACGGTCTATGGCCATGCCGGCGAGCTTAACGTGCAGCGCGGCCAGAAGATCCAGCGCGGCCAGACGGTTGCGACCTCGGGCATGAGCGGCAACGCCTCCCGTCCGAAGGTTCATTTCGAGGTGCGCAAGAACGCCACTCCGGTCAACCCGATGACCTTCCTGGAATAGTGGTCCGGACATTTGAATAAAGCGCGGGCGGCCTCTGGCCGCCCGTTTGCGTTTTACTGACGGGTTGCGGTTTGCCGCCCGAAGGCTTCGCGATAGGCGGCCGGCGTCGTCGAAAGATGCAGGCGGAAATGATGGCGCAGCGTGCCCGTCGTGCCAAATCCGGAAAGGGCTGCGATCTCCTCGACCGAGACATTGGTCTCTTCCAGCAAGTCGCGCGCCTTGCCGAGGCGCTGGGCCAACAGCCAGCGGGCCGGCGTCATGCCGGTGGCCGATTCGAAGCGGCGCAGGAAGGTGCGGTCGCTCATCCCGGCGCGGCGGGCCAGCGTCGAAACGGTGTGGTCGGCTCCGAGATCTTCCCGCATGTGATCGAGCAGCGGCCCGAGCCGGCTGCTTTCATGCGTGCGCGGCACGACTTGACGGATGAACTGTGCCTGACCGCCATCGCGATGTGCCGGCATGACGAGGCGCCGGGCGACGAGATTGGCCGCCTCCGTGCCGAAATCCCGGCGGATGAGATGCAGGCAGAGATCGAGCCCTGCCGCCGTACCCGCCGAGGTCAGCACGCTGCCGGCATCGACATAGAGCACATCCGGCGTCACCGCGATGGCGGGAAAACGCGCCGTCAGCGTCTCCGTATAGCGCCAATGGGTCGTGGCGCGGCGGCCATCGAGCAGGCCGGCGGCGGCCAATACGAAGACGCCCGAGCAGAAGGAGAGGATGCGGGCACCGCGCCCATGCGCCGCCTGCAGCGCCTCGATCAGCACCTGCGGCACAGGTGCGTCGATACCGCGCCAGCCGGGAATGATGATCGTGCCGGCCTCAGCCAGCAGGTCGAGCCCACCGTCCACGGCAAAGCGCAGCCCGCCCGTCGAGCGCATTTCGCCCTCATCGAGACCGGCGACGGCGAAGCGATACCAGTTCGGCCCCATTTCCGGCCGGGGTAGGGCGAAAATCTCGGTCGCGATGCCGAATTCGAAGGTGCAGAGCTGGTCATAGGCGACAGCCACGACGAGCGGATTGGCAAGCGGCGGGAGCGAAAGCGGGTTTGTCATGATATTGATGGTATATGGCAATCATGCCATCTGCAAGCCGGAGGCCGTTCCGGCTACATCTCTCTCGTCCCAACAAGGCCCGTCCCCAACAAGGAGAGAGACCATGAGCTTCGTCACCGACTATCCGGCCGCTTCCCCCGCCGTCGCCATTGAGCATTTCCTGAAGTTGCTGTCCGTCGAGACCGACTGCGCCGACGTCGCCGCCGCGCTGAAATCCGGCGATCAGGATTTCGTCCTGCTCCATGTCATCGGCTCGCCGGAAGCCTATGCCCGCCGGCATGTGCCGGGCGCCATCCACCTGCCGCACCGGCAGATCAGCGCCGAGCGCATGGCCGAATGGCCTGTAGACACCGTCTTCGTTGCCTATTGCGCCGGCCCGCATTGCAACGGCGCGGATCAGGCCGCCCTCAAGATCGCCCGTCTCGGCCGTCCGGTAAAGATCATGATCGGCGGCATCACGGGCTGGGAGGATGAAGGCCAGCCCTTCGCGACCGGCAGCGAGCCGGGCAGCCTGCTGGCGATTGCCGCGGAATGAGCGCCGACGGCCTTCACGTCAGTCCCTTCACGCACGATGATGTGGAGGCCGTCTGGGCGCTCATGCGGGCGCTGGCCGTCTTCGAGGGCTATATTGATGCCTTCGCCGTCACGCCCGACGATCTCAGGCTTCACGGCCTCGGTGCTGCTCCTTCCTTCGGGGTCTTTGTAGCGGTTAAGGGGGAGGCGCTTGCAGGGATCGCCGTGCATTACCGCATACCCTGGACCTACGATCTCAAGCCCGTCGTGGTGCTCAAGGAACTCTATGTCGCGGAGGCGTTTCGCGGGCAGGGCGTGGGGCAGGCGCTTTTTGCGCACCTGCGCGCCCATGCCGTCGAGATCGGCGCCTCCGCCCTGCGCTGGACGGTCCTGCCGGACAATGCGGCGGCACAGCGATTCTATGCGGGGCAGGGTGGCGCCTGTGACGCGGATTGGCAGCATTGGACCCTGCCGTTGCAGACGCGAATCTGAAATGGTCCGTCCCATCACAGATGGAGAATTCCCTTGATCACCTGCTATCTCAGATACGTCATCGATCCGCACAAGCTGGCGGAATTCGAAGCCTATGCCCGCGCCTGGATCCCCATCGTCAACCGCATGGGCGGCCAGCATCACGGCTATTTCCTGCCGAGCGAGGGGGCAAACAACATTGCCTTGGCGCTGTTCAGCTTCCCGAGCCTTGCGGCCTACGAGGACTACCGCACCCGCATGGTGAGCGATCCGGAATGCATCGCCGCCTTCGACATGGACAAGCACAATCGCAGCATCATCAGCTACGAGCGCAGTTTCATGCGGCCGGTCTTTTCATAAGCGGGAAATCTTCTCTTAAAAAGCAAAACGCCGGCCCGTTTCAGGGCCGGCGCTCGTCTTACTTGTTGAGCGCGACGCCGAGGCGTCCCGCCAGATCCTGCACATATTGCCAGGCGACACGGCCGGAGCGCGAGCCACGCGTCGTCGCCCATTCCAGCGCCTCGGCATGCAGCTGTTCCTGCGGAATATCCAGGCCGAAATGCTTGGCGTAGCCGTCGATCATCTCGAGATATTCGCTCTGGCTGCACTTGTAGAAGCCGAGCCAGAGGCCGAAACGGTCCGACAGTGACACCTTCTCTTCCACCGCTTCCGACGGATTGATCGCGGTCGACTGCTCGTTCTCGATCATGTTGCGCGGGAGGAGGTGCCGGCGGTTCGAGGTGGCGTAGAGCAGCACATTGTCCGGCCGCCCCTCGACGCCGCCATCGAGCGCCGCCTTCAGCGACTTGTAGGACGTGTCGTCATGGTCGAAGGACAGGTCGTCGCAGAAGATGATGGACGGGAAGGGCGCGTCCTTCAGGACGTCCAGAAGCTGCGGCAGCGTCGCGATGTCCTCGCGGTGTACCTCGATGAGCTTCAGGCCGCTCGCCGTTTCCTTCGCCGCCAGCGCGTGCACGGATTTCACCAGCGAGGACTTGCCCATGCCGCGTGCGCCCCAGAGCAGCACGTTGTTGGCCGGCAGGCCGCGGGCGAAGCGCACGGTGTTGTCGACGAGAATGTCGCGCACATGGTCGACGCCGCGGATCAGGTCGATCTCGATGCGGTTCGGCCGCTTGACGGGCTGGACATGCTGGCGGGCCGGCGACCAGACGAAGACGTCGGCGGCATTCCAGTCGTTGACGGCGGGGGCGGGGCCGGCCAGGCGCTCGAGCGCCGTGGTGATGCGGCCGATTTCGGCCAGCAGAAGCTTGACGTGATCTTCCTGCACTTTGTCTCTCCTCATGCGTGAAAGCCGGGTAGCATGCGGCAGGCGGTCGCGAAAAGGGGGAAAGCGCTTGATAAAGCCGGGGTTGACGCGCTCGTGTGTTGCATTCAAGGCCCGCTTGCCTATATTCCGGCAACCGAAATGGCCGCTCAGGCCGCGCAAATTCAAGATTTCAAGGAGTAGCTGATGTTCATTACCGAGGCCTTCGCCCAGACGGCGGCACCTGGCGGGGCAGCGGGCGGCGCTGACATTCTCATGTCGATCCTGCCGTTCCTGCTGATCTTCGTGGTGATGTATTTCCTCATCATCCGTCCGCAGCGCGCCAACATGAAGCGTCGCGAAGAGCTTCTGAAGAACATCCGTCGCGGCGACCAGGTCGTCACCGGCGGCGGCATCGTCGGCAAGGTCACCAAGGTCGTCGACGACAGCGAACTCGAAGTCGAAATCGCCGAAGGCACCAAGGTGCGCGTCGTGCGCAGCGGCATCAGCGAAGTCCGCGTCAAGGGCGAACCCGTCAAGGAATAAGCTTGGCTTGTCGTCCGGCTGGGGTAAACTCGGCCGGGTGGCCCGACTGGTTTTCAGCCGGCGCACACGCCGCGTTGTTTTTTGGTTCACGCAATTCCGGCAGAATGGTTTTGCCTCAATGGCTTGGCCCTGCCGGAATTGACGTAGCGAGACCCTGATGCAGCAATCCGCCCGCTGGAAGACCCTTGCTCTCTGGCTCGTCCTCGTGGCGAGCCTTCTTGTCCTTCTGCCGAGCCTTTTGCCGGCCCGCATGGTCGCCGGCCTGCCGAACTGGCTGGCAGCGCACCGCCTCGTTCCGGGTCTCGATCTGACCGGCGGCTCCCGTCTCGTTCTCGACGTATCCCGCACCGATATTGCCGCAGACCGCCTGCGCGCCGCCGTGGAAACCATCGGCAACACCCTGCGGGCCGCCCGCATTCCCCACAGCGATCTCAACGGCGCGGAAGACACGGTCGATGTCACGGTGACGGCGACTGACCGCATCGATGCCGCCCGCGAAGCCCTTGCCGGGCTGGATCTCGGCACGTTGAGCGAGCCGCAGCCGGGCCAGTTCAACATCGCGCTCTCCTCCGCTGCCGTCGACGAGGCCGTTCAGGCCGCCTCGCTCGGTGCAGTCGATGCCGTGCGTCGCCGCGTCGAAAGCCTTGATATTCCCGCACTTTCCGTTAGCCGCGGCGAGCGTGGCCGCATCGTCGTCTCGATGCCCGGCCTGACCGATCCACAGCGCGTCAAGGACTTGCTGGCGCAGGCCGGGAAACTGTCCGCCCGGCTCGTCGATGACAGCATGCCGGTCAACACGGCGATCGAAGACGGTGCGCCGGCAGGCTCGGAAGTGCTTTATTCCACGGGCGAGCCGCCCGTCGGCTATCTCGTGCGCCAGGACGATCTCTTCACCGCCGCGGATGTCGCCTCGGCGCAGCCGGCGGCCAATGAAGAACCCTTCATCGAATTCGTCTTGCGCGCCGATGCCGCCGAGCGGCTTGCGGCCTTTACCCGCGACAACAGCGGCCGCACCATCGCCATCCTGCTCGACGGCCAGGTGATCTCGACCTCGCAGATCCAGGGCGCCATCACCGACGGCGTCGGCCGTCTGTCCGGCGATTTCGACGCGGAGGGCGCGGCCAATCTCGCCCGCATCGTCGCAAGCGGCCCGCTGCCGGCACCGGTGACGATCATCGAGGAGCGCTCGATCGAGCCGGCGCTGGGCGCCACCTCCACCGCCACCGTCGTCATCGCGCTCATCGTTGCCGTTCTCGCCGTGGTCGCTTTCATGACCTTCTTTTACGGCGTGCTCGGCATCATCGCCTCGCTTTCGCTGTTCTTCAACGTCGCGCTGACCTTCGCCATCCTCGCGCTCATCGGTGCGCCGCTCTCGCTTTCCATGCTGGCGGGCGTCGTCCTGACGATCGGCATAGCCGTCGATGCGAGCGTGCTGATCTTTGAGCGCATCCGCGAGGAAACCAAGGCCGGCCGGTCGCTGGACGAAGCGGTGGATACGGGCTTCA
>NZ_CAMLFY010000120.1 GCF_946479415.1 uncultured Shinella sp.
GGCGCTGTAGCCGCGCACGGCACTGCCGGCAAAACGCTGACCAAGCCACGCCTTTTCACGGGCCGTCGCCTCGTGCGCACCCGATGCGCCGGAGAACACGACGGTTCCTTCGGCGTCCGCGCCTTCGGCGAGACGATCGAGCCGGGCTTCCAGCCGGCCTTCATCACGCGACCCACGGTCGCCGCCGATGGCGTCGATCGTCGCATAGATGCGCGCCCCACGGGCTTGCGCATGCTCACGGGATTCGAGGATCAGGAAGGCAGCAGCCGAACCGGTGATGATGCCGCCGCCGGCCTTTTCGTCACGCGACCAGAGCGGCGTCCAGCCACCTGTCGCATGGGCACTGATGGCTTCGTAAAGCAGAATGACGTCCTGCCGCTCGGCAACCAGCGCGCTGCCGACGAGCGTATGCGTCGACTGGCCGGCCCGGATACGGTGGAAAGCGGTCTCGACGGCGCTGATGCCGGCGGCTTCCTCGCCCATGAAGGTGCGCGAGGAACCGGTGACCTTGTGTACGATGGAAATGTTGCCGGCGAGCAGGTTGGAAAGCTGGGCGAGGAAGAGCGTCGGGCGCAATTCCGTCGTCAGCTTCTCGTTGAGCAGGCGTTCGCGGTCATTGCGCTTCAGGCCTTCGTCGACGATCAGCGAATCGACATTGATGTCGCGTTCGCCGCCGCCGGCCGCGACGATCATGTCCATGGTGCCGCAGGCTTCGGCATTGTCCTTGAAGCCGGCATCGTCGAGCGCGAGGCCGGCGGTGAAGACACCGAGGCGCTGCCAGTTTTCCATCTGGCGCTGGTCGCCCCGCTTGGGGATCTGCTGATTCCAGTCGATTTCCGGCATCGGATGCACCGGATAGGGAGCGAAGCGCTCCGTATCAATCTTCGTGTCCGGCGCGTTCGCGGCACCGAGGATCGCCACATGCGCCTCGGCCCCGACACCCTGACAGGTGACGATGCCGACGCCCGTGATCACCACATCGTTGTTGGCCATCTTACTTTCCTTCCGCCGACGCTGCGAGCGCCTCGAACAAACCCACCTCGCCCGCACGCTTGCGAACGATGTCCGCCAGCGGCACTTCGGCAAAGGGCATGGTGCGCAGCTTCAATTGCGCATCGCAGACCTTCTTGCCGGCTGAGGTAATCCGCGTCTTGGTCACGGCATAACCCGAACCGTCATGCTCCAGCACGGCCTCGATGTCGAGCACGGCATCCGGCTCGACGAAGGTGCGCATCTTGGCGCCGTCGACGCTCATCAGGAACGGCATGGCCGTAAAATCGGTGGCGGCGAGCACGAGGAAGCCGGAAGCCTGCGCCATCGTCTCGATGAGCAGCACACCCGGAACGAGCGGCATGCCGGGAAAATGCCCCTCAAAAACAGGGCTCTTGGAGGGAACGACCGAGCGGGCGGTAAGCACGCGGCGCGCACCGTCAACGGCCTCCACGCGGTCGATCATCTGGAAATATTCAAGCAACATCGGATTATCGTCCCTGGCGGGGTCCGGAAATCGAAAGGCCTGCCGAAGACGGCAGGCCATAGGTCCTGTGCACCGGAATCGTCCGGAACAGAGCCGCAAAACGCGGCCGGGCGGTCTCGCCTCAGGCCTTGGCAGCCCGCAGTTCGTCGATCTTCGCGCAGAGGTTCTTCAGGACGAAATACTCTTCCGTCGCGACCTTGCCTTCGTTGACATCCTGCGTCCACTTTTCCAGCGGGATCTTGATGCCGAATTCCTTGTCGATCGCAAAAACGATGTCGAGGAAGTCGAGGCTGTCGATGCCGAGATCGTCGATGGTGTGGCTGTCGGGCGTGATCGTCTCGCGATCGATCTCGCTCGTCTCAGCAATGATGTCGGCAACCTTGTCGAATGTAGCAGTCACGCCCGTACCTCATGAATCTATAGTTGGGCCGATCCTATAGGGAAAACGGACGCGATTGCCAATGGGGTTGATGAGGGACCAGCGTAGTGCACACGGCTGTGTTGCGCAAACAACATGGCCACGCCAACGCTCAGACGGCCATGGAATGCCGGCCACGGCCGCTCGAAAGATGCGCGTCGAAGACCGCCGCCACGGTTCGCGCAAAAGGCCGGCCCGTCGCCGTCAACAGGAAGCGGTCGCCTTCGATACGGCAAAGACCATCCCTGTCGGAAGCGGCAAAGGCGTTCGCCTCCGACCTGATCACGCGGGAAAACGCGGGGTAGCGGGCTGCGACATCCGCAAAGGAAAAGCCGAAATCGCACATGACACGCTCGATGACATAGGCGCGGGCGCGGTCTTCTTCGGCCAGCGCATAGCCGCGCACGACGGCGATACCGCCCTCCTCCGCCCGGCGCAGATATTCGCCCGTCGCCGGCATGTTCTGGATATAGCCCTGCGGCAGCTGGCCGATGGCCGATGCACCGAGCCCGATCAGGGCATCGGCCTGGTCATCCGTATAGCCCTGGAAATTGCGGCGCAGTGTGCCATTGCGGGCGGCGACCGCCAGGCGATCCGCGGGCAAAGCGAAATGGTCGATGCCGACGGCCTCGTAGCCCGCGGCCACCAGCATCTCCCCCGCCATCCGCATCTGCTCGAACCGCTCGATAATGCCGGGCAACGCCGCTTCGTCGATCATCGTCTGGTGTTTCTTCATCCACGGTACATGCGCATAACCGAAGAGCGCGATACGATCCGGCGCAAGCGAGATGACGGCGCGGACGGTCTGGGCAAGCGTCTCGATGGTCTGGAACGGCAGCCCATAAAGAATGTCGCAATTGACCGAGCGCACGCCCCGCACCCGCGCCGCTTCCACCACGCCGCGCGTCTGCTCGAAAGTCTGGATGCGGTTGATCGCCTTTTGCACCCTGGGATCGAAATCCTGGATACCGAGGCTGGCGCGCGTCATGCCGATTGCGGCGAGCGCATCGTGCCTTTCGTCATCGAGGTCGTTCGGATCCATCTCGACGGAAATCTCGGCATCGCCGGCAAAGCTGAAATGCGCCTCGAGACAGGTTTTCAATGCCCGCATGTCATCCGGCCGCAGCAGCGTCGGCGAACCGCCGCCGAAATGCAGCGCCGTGACCGGTGCGGCGGCGTCCACGCGACTGCCGATGGCCGCGATCTCGGCATGGAGGCCCTTGAGATAGGCTTCGACCGGCTCATAACGCAGCGTCTGCTTGGTGTGGCAGGCGCAGAACCAGCAGAGCCGGTCGCAATACGGGATGTGTGCGTAGAGCGAGAGGCGATTCGCCGCCGTCAGGGCTGCCAGCCAGTCGGCATAGACCTCCGGACCGATACTTTCGTTGAAGTGCGGTGCGGTCGGATAGCTTGTATAGCGCGGAACCGGCGATGAAAGGCGTTCGACGAGTGCATCCTGCATGGGTTTCTCCTTGCTTGCGAAGGAAATAACCCGAAGAACCTGCCCGCCATTTGATTTTGATCAAGTGCAACCGAGAATGAGTACGCTAGGATTTGACAATAGTCAGGAAGCGCTATTTTGCCGCTAGGCGGCACGCTTTATGTTCAGGTCTGCGTGCGGTAGCTCGGCATGGTGATGCCGTTCAGCCGCCGGGCGAAAAGGAAAAGCGATATGGAAGTTCGCCGCCAAGATATCCATAATTCCGATATCCCGGTCGTCTGCCGCGCCTGCGAGGCACGTCACGGTGGTGTTTGCGGCGCCTTGACGGCCGAGCAGCTGACCGAGCTCAACAAGCACTCCTCCCGCCATCGCCTGGAGACCGGCGCCGAAGTGATCGGCCAGGGCGAGACGGTGGTGAACTATTCCAACATCATGCGCGGCGTGGTGAAGCTGACCAAGATCATGGCGGACGGTCGCCAGCAGATCGTCGGCCTGCAGTTCGCGCCCGACTTCCTCGGCCGCCCCTTCCTCACCGAAAGCGCCATCACGGCGGAAGCCGCCACCGACAGCGAGGTCTGCAACTTCCCGCGCAACGTGCTCGACCGTCTCGTCAAGCGGACGCCGGATCTGGAACATATGCTGCACCGGCAGGCGCTCAAGGAGCTGGACGAAGCGCGCGACTGGATGCTGACGCTGGGCCGCAAGACGGCGCAGGAGAAGGTCGCAAGCTTCCTCTACCTGATCGCCACCCATATCGACCCCGAGAGTATCGACATGTCGGCCTTCGACCTGCCGCTGTCGCGCGCCGATATCGCCGATTTCCTCGGGCTGACCATCGAGACGGTCAGCCGCCAGTTCACCAAGCTGCGCAAGGAAAACGTCATCCGCATCGAGAACAACCGGCATGTCACCGTTCCCGACATGGACCGCCTGATGCGCTACGCCGGCAACGATTAGGCCTCTCGTCGTCTCAGCGGGTAATGACGATCTTCGTGTTGGACAGCCCGTTGCGGTTGGCCATCTGGAAGAAGGTCGCCGCATTGTTCGGGTGCAGGCGCACGCAACCATGCGAGGCCGGGCGCCCCAAGCGCTTCGTCTCGTAGGTCGCATGAACGGCATAACCGCCCTTGAAGAATACCGCGAACGGCATCGGCGCATTGTTGTATTTGCGCGAACGATGATTGCGCGAGGCCCATTTTGCCGACCAGCTGCCCGTCGGCGTGCCATAGCCCTGGCGGCCCGTCGAGACGCGCCAGCGATATTTTACCATGCCGTTCTGAGTAACGATCATGGTTTGCGAAGAAAGGCTGACCTGAGCCACGAGATTGGCAGAAAGTGCAGCCTCGGTCTGAAATAAAACGAGAAAGAACGCGACGGCAGTCGCAAACAAGGTACGCATGACTTCCCCTCAAAATATTTGTGCATGGCTTACCGCCATGTCTCACCACGAGACACACTATAGACGTTTCAGCCTTCCGCAATATTGACGGGGGTGGCGAAAAGAAAACGAAGTTAAGGTGTAAAATTTTACCGATCGCCTGCGGCCGCGATCAAAGCAAAGCCGCAAGAAGTGCTGCGATCAGGACAAGGCCGGCCAAGCTGGCGCAGGCAACGGAAAATATCCGCAAGGAAAGATCGATATCAGCGACGGTCGCGACAGTGCGGCCGCTCGCATTCATCATCGGTTCGTCGACGCGCGTGCCGCCATAAATACGCGGGCCGGCAAGACCGATACCGACGGCACCCGCCATGGCCGCTTCCGGCCAGCCGGAATTGGGCGAACGGTGCAGGCCCGCATCGCGCAAAGCCGTGCCGATCGCCGCCCGCGCTGCCGCCTTGCTTTTGCGCATCCAGGCGCCAGCCGCGATGAAGAAAATAGAGAGGCGCGCCGCGGGCCAGTTGGCGAGGTCGTCCAGCCGGGCGGAGGCCCAGCCGAAATCGAGATATTTCGCATTCTTATGGCCGATCATGGAATCGGCCGTGTTCAGCATCTTGTAGGTGAAGAGGCCCGGCAGACCGAGCAGCGCATACCACAGCGCAGGCGCCACGACGCCGTCGGAGAAATTTTCGGCAAGGCTCTCTATACCGGCCCGGCAGATAGCGGGCTCGTCGAGCGTCGCCGGATCGCGCCCGACGATCATCGACACCGCCTGACGTCCGCCATCGAGACCGTCGCGCTTGAGGCCTTGGGAGACGGCGCGCACATGATCATGCAGGCTCTTCTGCGCAAGGAAGATCGCGACGATGACGACCTCCAGCACGAAGCCGAGCGCACCCAGCCGCGCCAGCAACGCATGAATGATGAACCCGAAAAACAGGCTCGCCGCCAGCAGCGCGGCGATACCGGCCGCACCGTTGAAGCGCTTCGTATCGGCCGAAAGGCGCTTGCCGTTGAACAGCTTGTCGATCAGGCCGATCGCCCGGCCGAACAGCACGACCGGATGCGGCACGTGGCGCCACAGCTTGTCCGGATCGCCGACGAGGCGGTCGAGAATCAGTGCAAGGAACAGGGTGAGCAGCGCCGAGGTCATCGCCTACCCTGCCCTGTCGGCAAGGGCTTCCGCAAGGCGCTTGTCGCCCGCGCTGTCGGGCGCGAGACCGAAGCGCAGCCAGTGCGGATTGTAGTCGAACGGGCGCACGAGGATGTGGTGGCGGCAGAGACGATGGTGAATGGCCGCGGCATCCGGATGCGCCACTAGCGAGAACAGGCCGGTGCCGCCGATGACATCAAGCCCGCTTTCGGCAAGCGCGGCATCGAGCGCGGCCTTGCGCGCCGCAATCGCTTCGTGGATGGCGCGAGTATCCGATGCCATCAGCTTCGTTGCGATGGTCAGCGCCGGTCCCGAGACCGCCCAGGGACCAAGCCCGTCCTCGATACGATCCAGCACGGCGGTTTCGCCGATGACGAAACCGAGACGCAGGCCGGCAAGGCCGAAGAATTTTCCAAAAGAGCGAAAGACGAGAAGGCCGGGCATCCCGTCACCGGCAAGCGGCGCGATGCAGGTTTCCGGCCGCATGTCGCCGAAGGCCTCGTCCACGATCAGCAGCCCACCCTTGGCCGAGACCCGCGCATGGAGCGCAAGCAGCGTTTCCCGATCGAACAGACGGCCGGTGGGATTGTTGGGATTGACGACGACGACGAGGCCATGGGCGTCGGTGACGGCATCGAGACTTTCGATGCGGTCCACGGCGATGCCGGCATTGGCCAGCACACGGACATATTCGCCATAGGTGGGGACAAGCACGGCGGCGCGTCGGCCGGCGGGCACGAAACGCGGCAGGAGCTGGATGACCGACTGCGTGCCGGGCACCGGCAGCGGCAAGGCATTCGGCGTGTCGTAATAGCGGGCGGCGGCGGCGCGGGCTTCATCCTGCCGATGACGATCCGGCAGGCGGTGCCAGGCGGCGACGTCGATCTCGGGAAGCGTGACGGGGTTCGGATTGATGCCGGTGGAGAGGTCCAGCCAATCCTCGGGACGGCCGCCGAAGCGTGCGGCAGCCGCGGCAATGCCACCACCATGGACGATACGCGGCGCGGTCATGCCGCCTCCGCCGCAAGGTCGATGAGATGCATGTAGGAGCCGCTGACAGCGCCGCGACGTAGGCCGGCCGTGCCGAGATCGTCGCCCATCGCATCGGTGACGGCAAAGAGGCGATCCGCCTCCCCCTCATGCGCTACCGTCGAATAGTGAAATTCATGCGCCGTCATGGGCTTCGAAAAACCGGAACCGGCGAGCGGCGCAACGAGGCGATAGCCGAGATGGCGGCGGCGTTCGGCAAAGCTCGTCACGAGCGGCAGAAGGCCGAGCATGCCGTGGCGCGCGCCATCGGCGGCCACCAATCCTTCCCCCAGCGTCATATAGCCCCCGCATTCGCCATAGATGCGCGCGTTCCGGCGCGCCGCATCCTGCATGCCTAGGCGGAAACGGCCGGCATTGGCAAGGGTCTCCGCATGCAGTTCGGGATAGCCGCCCGGCAGATAGATGGCATCGGCATCCACAGCCGGCGCCTCGTCGGCGAGCGGCGAGAAGAAGGAGAGGTTGGCACCCGCCGCGCGCCAGCCCAGCAGCAGATGCTCGTAGGCGAAGGCGAAGGCGGTGTCGCGGGCGATGGCGATGCGTTGACCGAGCGGCGGAAGAAGCGAAATGGCCGGCATCGGCGGCAAGGCATGGCGCGCGGCAACGGCCAGCAGGCGCTCGATATTGCAGCGCGCTGCAACGGCCTCCGCCGCGCGGGCGATAAACCCCTCCAGGCCGCCATGCTCGGCGGCCTGCACGAGACCGAGATGACGCTCCGGCAAGGCAAGCCCGGCATCCCGCTCCAGCACGCCGAAAATCTCGATGCCGCTGGCATCCAGCGCGCCGCGCAGCATCATTTCGTGTTTCGGGCTGCCGACCTTGTTGAGGATGACGCCTGCCACGCGGATATCACTGCGAAAATCGGCATAGCCCTTCACCATGGCAGCGACGGATTGCGACAGGCGGCTGCAATCGACGACCAGAACGACCGGCAGGCCGAGTGTCGCGGCAAGATCGGCCGGTGCCCCCGTGCCGTCGGCCGCGCCGTCGAACAGGCCCATCATCGCCTCGACCAGCAGGAAATCGCCCGCGCCCGCCTGCATCGCGGCATTGGCGCGGATGAGTTCGGGGCGCATGGCCCAGGGGTCGTAGTTCAGGCAGGCGCGGCGGCTGGCGGCGGCGTGGAAGGCGGGATCGATATAATCAGGACCGGCCTTGCCGGAGACGAGCGGCACGCCGGCATCGGCCAGCGCCCGCGCCAGACCGAGCGTCACCGTCGTCTTGCCGGAGCCGGACGCGGGCGCGGCAATGAGCAGACCGCTCATGCCTGGTGCTTGAATTCGCGCGAGCCGAAGGGATCGGGCGCGAGCTTGCGGCCTTCGGTGAGCGCACCGAGCCAATCGAGCGAAGCGCGCAGCCGCACCACCTCGCCGACGACGACGATGGCCGGCGGCTCGATGCCGGCAGCTTCCACATCGGCCTCGGCACGACCAAGCGTGGTTTCCAGCACCTGCTGTTCCGGCGTTGCGGCATTGCAGACGAAGGCGACCGGCTCCTCCGCCGAGCGGCCGCCGGCAATGAGGTTTTGCGCGATCTGGCCGATATGCTTCATCGCCATATACATGACGATGACCGGGGAGCCCTTGGCGATGCCCTCCCAGTTGATGCGGTCGGGCACCAGACCGGAGGAATCGTGGCCGGTGAGGAAGGTGACGGCGTGGTTGACCTCGCGATGCGTCACCGGGATGCCGGCGTAAGCAAGGCCGCCGATGCCGGCGGTGATGCCCGGCACGATGCGGAAGGGAATGCCGTGCTCGATCAGCGTCAGGGCTTCCTCGCCGCCACGGCCGAAGACGAAGGGGTCGCCGCCCTTGAGGCGCAGCACGCGATGGCCCGCACGGGCCAGCTCGACGAGCCGCAGCGAAATATCCCGCTGCTTGTGCGAGGGTTTGCCGCCGCGTTTTCCGGCAAATTCCAGCTGGGCGCCGGGTCGCGCGAGCGACAGGCACTCGGCATTGACCAGCGCGTCATGCACGATGACATCGGCCTGTTGCAGGGCATTGGCCGCATGCAGCGTCAAGAGGCCGGGATCGCCGGGGCCGGCGCCGACGAGCCAGACGCTGCCTTTTTCCATCGACGGGAGGGCGGAGAAGAGGGTCTGCATCACGCATGCTCCCGGCTTGAATCACTATGCGAAGGAGCGGAATCCCTTGCCGAGGAAACGGCGGCAAGCGACTGGAAAGATTCAGCGATTGCGACCGTTGCATGCGCCGATTTGGCCTTCTCCGCAACGATCCGCCCGCCCTGTCCCGCCTGCGCAAGGGCAGCCGCCTCGGCAACGCCGTGGCAACCGGTATGGGCGAAGACGATATCAGAGGGATTGGCAAGACGCGGCGTCTCGGCTTCGAGCCGTGCTGCGGAGAATGTCATCAGCGGCACGGAAAAATGCCGGGCGACCGCATGCATGGCCGGTTCTTCGGCGCGCACATCCAGTGTGGCGATGAAAGCGACCATTTCGGGGGCAGCGCCAAGGCGCGCGAGCGTCGCAAGCGAAAGGCCGAGAAGTTCCGATGGCGGGGTGCCGCGTTCGCAGCCGAGGCCGAGGACGAGAAAACGTCCGGTTCCGGGGGATGGGGCCTCAGCGCGCATGGCGGTCTCTCGCAAAATTCCACGCGAAAGAGCCCGGCTTCGCCGTCTTCCGACAGTTCCGGCTCTGGCCCCGTCTGGGTCGGCCGCACCGGACACCGCTCGGCCCGCCCAGCGGGCACCGTCGCAGCTTCCTTAGTACCGGAGGGCGGCGGGCCGGTCAAACCGGATTGCGGCATCCGACACGCCGGAAACGGCATGCGCTAGAGGTTCGTCAGGTTGGCGAGAACGATTTCGCGCCAGAGACGCGTCGGCGACACCCAGGCATCCGGCGCATTGTAATTGCCGGAGAAGATGACGCAGGCGATATCCGCCTCCGGCATGAGCCAGAGCCGCTGGCCGCCATTGCCGAAACCGGCCATCCAGGGTTTCGGCGCTCCAAGGACCGGTGCCTCGCCGAGGAACCAGAAATAGCCGTAGCCGAGACCATCATCCGTCGCCGCTTTCGACGTCAGCGACGTCTCGATCCACGCGCGCGAAACAATCTGCCGCTCGCCGATGCGCCCGCCATCCAACACGAGGCGGCCGATGCGCAAGAGATCACGGGCAGTGAGGCGCAGGCCCGATGCCGGCGACGCCACACCATCCGCCCCGCTCAGCCACTCGAAATGCGTAATGCCGAGCGGCGCAAACAGCGCCTCGCGGGCGAAATCATCGATCCGCTGGCCCGTGCCGCGTTCGATGATCGCGCCGACAAGCGCGGTCGCACCGCCCGAATAGGTCCAGTGCGTGCCCGGCGCCTGCATCACCGCCTGCTCAAGCGCGAAGCGATAGCGGTCCGGCGCGTTCTCCATGGCAATCTCGCTGTTCAGCGGATCGGCGTAAGAACGGTATTCATCCCAGGCGAGCCCCAGCGTCATGGAAAGCGCATGGCCGATCGTCTGGCCCGCGCGGGCCGGATCGGCGGCAAGGTCGGCATAGTCGGGAAATTGCTCCAGAAGCGGCGCCTCGGGTGGCGGAACGAGACCGCGGTCGAGCGCAATGCCGTAGAGCAGACTGGTGACGCTCTTCGTCACCGAGCGCAGGTCGTGCAGCGTCTGCGCATCGAAGGCGACGGTGCCGAGCGAACGGCCCCAGCTCTCGTCCGGCGCCGCACGATAATGCTCCAGCACCAGCCTGTCGCCGCGGTTGATCAGCACCGCATGCACATCGCGGATCAGGCCCGATTCGATACCGGCGAGCAGCTTGCGTTCAAGACCGGCATCAAAGCCCGCCGCCTCCGCCGTACCCTTCGTCCATTGCGTTTCCACCATCGCCTCACCTCTTCGTTGCAGGATCATCCTACAATGCCCCTCGCCTCCCGTTTGATCCGCGTTGCGCGCCGCATACAAGCGCGTTGAAGCATGCGGGCTTTGCTTTTACCCCCGCAGTCTGACAGAAGTCGGAAAACATCCTCCGCTGATCCCTTCGAGTCCCGCCTTGGTCGATATCGCCCTCCACATCCTCATCTTCCTGTTTTTCGCGGCCTTCCTTGCGGGCTTCATCGATTCCATCGCCGGTGGTGGCGGCATGATCACCATTCCCGCTATGCTGATTGCGGGCATTCCGCCGCTCGAGGCACTGGGCACAAACAAGCTGCAATCGCTGTTCGGCTCGGGCTCGGCGACCCTTGCTTATGCGCGCGCCGGCCATGTGCGGCTGTCGGAGCAATTGCCGATGGCGGCGCTGTCGGCGCTCGGCGCCGTTTTCGGCGCAGTGCTCGCCACCATCGTGCCCGGCGATGTGCTGAAGGCGATGCTGCCCTTCCTGCTGGTGGCGATCGCCGTCTATTTCGGGCTGAAGCCGAATATCGGCGATGTCGACAAACACCGCCGCATGAGCGTCTTCCTCTTCACCATCACCATCGTGCCGGCCATCGGTTTTTATGACGGCGTGTTCGGCCCCGGCACTGGCTCGTTCTTCATGCTGGCCTTCGTGACACTCGCCGGCTTCGGCGTGCTGAAGGCGACGGCGCACACCAAGCTCCTGAATTTCGGCTCCAATTTTGGTGCCTTCGCCGTCTTTCTCTTCTACGGCGTCATCCTGTGGAAGGTCGGGCTCGTCATGGGCGCCGGGCAATTCCTCGGCGCGCAGGCCGGTTCGCGCGTCGCGATGAAAAGCGGCGCGAAAATCATCAAGCCGCTGCTCGTCGTGACCTCGATTGCGCTCGCCATCCGCCTGATGGCCGATCCGAGCCATCCGCTGCGCGTCTGGCTCGGCTGGTAAAAGGCGTCAGAACTCGACGCCCTGCTGGGCCTTGATACCCGAGCGGAATGGGTGCTTGAGCAGTTCCATCTCGGTGGCGAGGTCGGCGATCTCGATCAGCTCTTCCTTGGCATTACGGCCCGTCAGCACGACATGGGTCATGTAGGGCTTTTCGGTCTTCAGGAAGTCGATGACCTCGTTGACGTCGAGATAATCGTAGCGCAGCGCGATGTTGATCTCGTCGAGCAGCACCATCGAGTTTCGCTCGTCGCGAATGAGCTCCTTGGCTTTTTCCCAGGCCGTCTGCGCCATCGCAACGTCGCGGGCACGATCCTGCGTTTCCCAGGTAAAACCTTCGCCCAGCGTATAGAACTGGCAGATATCCGAGAAATGCGCCTCGATCAGATCGCGCTCCCCGGTTTCCCACGCGCCCTTGATGAACTGCACGACGGCGCAGGGCATCTTATGGGCGATGTGACGGAAGATCATGCCGAAACCGGCGGTCGACTTGCCCTTGCCCTTGCCGGTGTTGACGATGACAAGACCCTTTTGATCCGTCTTCGTCGCCATGATCTTCTCGCGTGCCTGCTTCTTCTTCGCCATCTTTTCGGAATGGCGGGCGAGTTCGGCCTCGGTCATACCGGCGGTTTCGTCGTGGTTCTCAGTCATCGTTTTCTTCCTTTCAGGACGCCTTGCGCGCGCCCAACATATCCAGTTCGAAACGTGCGGAATTGGAGCGCGGCGTCCACAGGCCCCGATCGATCGCTTCGGCAAACCGCGCCGCCATTTCGGCCAGCGCGGCCGGGTTTTTCTGCATCAGGAAATCGCGCACGCGCTCATCCAGCACATAGGCCTGATAGGCGGCCTCGAAATGATGGTCCTTCACAGCCCCGGTGGTCGCAGCGAAGGCGAACATGAAATCGACCGTCGCGGCGATTTCGAAGGCGCCCTTGTAGCCATGGCGCATCACGCCATCGATCCATTTCGGATTGACGACGCGGGCACGCACGACGCGGCCGATCTCGTCCTCCAGCGTGCGCACGACAGGCTTTTCCGGGCGCGACAGATCGTTGTGATAGATGACGGGCTGCTGGCCGGAGAGATGCTGTGCCGCCGCCGCCATGCCGCCCTCGAACTGGTAATATTCGTCGCTGTCGAGCAAGTCATGCTCGCGGCTGTCCTGGTTCTGGATGACGGCTTGCAGGCTCTTCATGCGCGCCTCCAGCCGTTCGCGCATCGGCACGCTGTCGCCCTCGCCGTCATAGGCATGCGCGCCCCATTCGAGCCAGGCTTCGGCGAGATCACCCCGGTCGGTCCACAGCCCCTCGTCCATCATGGTCTGCAGGCCGGCGCCATAACCACCGGTCTTCGCGCCGAAAATGCGGGAGCCGGCCTGTTTGGCGGCGTCCTCTTCAGACGCTCCCTTGGCGGAAAGCACGGCCGCCTCCGCCCGCATGCGGGCGGCAATCGGATTGTCCGTATCGTCTTCATCGAGTGCGCCAACGGCACGCACCGCGCGGTCGAAGAGGGCGATCTGTTCGGGGAAGGCATCGCGGAAGAAGCCGGAGATGCGCAGCGTCACGTCGACGCGCGGATGGCGCAGCACGGCGGGCGGAATGATCTCGAAGCCGGTGACGCGGCGCGAGGCCATGTCCCAGGTCGGCTTGACGCCGATCAGCGCCATGGCCTGCGCGATGTCATCGCCGCCGGTGCGCATGTTGGAGGTGCCCCAGGCGGTGATGCCGAAGGAGGTCGGCCATTCGCCGTGAT